>JAPKDJ010000024.1 GCA_026421245.1 Akkermansiaceae bacterium
AATTTACTGAGGCAATTTACTGAGGCAATTTACTGAGGCCTTTTTTTTAAAAGGACAGTAATGGACTATGCTAAAATATTCTCAATCCGTCAATTTTTCATCTGATGAGGCGTGTTGGTGTAGGTTGTTTGTTTTGAGCTGGTTATGAGGTTTATTCCCGGAATTATCTGTGTCTTTTTGTGCCAAGAATGGAACGTTTTGCGCGTAGCGGGATTTGAGTGAAAGAGTTTGGGAAATAGGAGCTTAAGAAAGGCGTGATCGTTGACTCTCTTCGGTCAAAGGTTGTTGAAGATCGAATTGTATCAAGTTATGGGACTGAGCATGTGCGCATCTGGAATTCGGGGGAGGAAGCTACTCTTGGGGGGAGTTCTGTTTATGGTTTCCTGTTCTCAGGATGAGAAAACGGAGGCTCCTGCAGAAGTGGAAAGTGAATCTGCGGATGTGGCCTATACGACGATGGTAGAGACTGAGGAGATCATCTCGGAGCTCGTGACTCCGATCAATCGCTTGAGCAGAGCGGTTCGGAATCTGGATGTTTCCTGGAATGCCAAGCTGTTCACACCAGGAGCAGGAGTGGTGGATCTGGACCAATCTGCATTGCTCTCGACAGACGAGTCTCCTGAAATCCGACACTACAAATGGCTGAGTAAAGCGCAGTCCGAGGAGTTGAAAAACTTGGAGGGAGGACTTTGGTCAATGCTTTGGGCAGAGGTCCATGCTTTTGAAGATGCCCGTTTCGGCGTGCTGCGTGGAGAAATGGGAGTGCAACCCGGCACATTTTTCACGGAACTTAAATTGAGTGCGCGGGGAAGAACGGTGGAGAAAGAACAAGGGGCCTGGAAGGGGAAGGTCAAAGTCTGGTGGGAGAAGGAAGACGAGGACTGGCTCATTTCTCGATTGAAAATTGCGGAACTGAAATCACTCATCTCGCCTGCCCCCTTGTTCAGCGAGGTGCTGAATCGTGTGCTGACTTCGCCCGTTGATTTGGCAAAAGCGCGGGAGTCGATTCACGAACGTTATATCCGGGAAGTCTTCTTTACCGGCGGGACGAAGTTCGCCTATCCTAAGCATTATTGGGAATACATCACCAGCTGGGATTCGCTGGATCAACATACCTCGGTGTCGGTGGTGGATATCGACGAGGATGGTTGGGATGATTTTTATGTCACGGCCCGCTGGGGAAAGAACCAGCTCTGGCGGAATCGTGGCGATGGAACTTTTGAGGACATCGCGGGGAAAGTGGGCTTGGACATCGACGGAGTGTGTAATTGCTCCCTGTTTGCGGACTTTGACAATGACGGCGATAAGGATGTCTTTATCGGGCGGAGTCTCGAAAGGGGGCGCTACTATGTGAATGTCGACGGATCGTTTTTCGAACGAAGCGAGGAGGATCTGGATCGTCCTTTGCCCTATTGGACCTCCTCGATGTCGACGGCGGATGTCAATGGCGACGGACTCCTTGATTTGTATGTCTCGACCTATCGACTTCCGATTACGAGGCCTCGGAATATTCTCTCGAAACAGTTTCTAAGTCTTGAGGAACAGGAGGAATGGAAACGTCGCCGGGGATTGGATCACCCGATCTTTCGACTGACAGGTCCGCCGAATGTCTTGTTGATCAACCAGGGAGGCGGGAAGTTTTCCCAGGCTGCTCAAGCGGGAGGCGCGGACCTTTGGCTGTCGAGTTTCCAGAGCACGTGGTCTGATTATGACAACGATGGCGACCCGGATCTCTTCGTGGCGAACGATTACGCGCCGGACTACGTTTTCCGGAACGATGATGGTCAATTAACTGACGTCACCCGCGCTGTTGCCGGGGGCGAACTGCAGGGATTCGGGATGGGGGTGACCTTGGGCGATTACAATAACGATGGCTTCCAGGATCCTTATTTCACCTACATGTATAGCAAGGCCGGGAGCCGGATCACCGGGATGTTCGAGGGGCTGGAACAACGGATGTATGAAGGGGTGGCCGGAAATAAGCTGTTGAAAAATACCGGTAAAAAATTCGAGCCGACGGAGCTGTCGGTCTCGCAAGCGGGGTGGTCTTGGGGAGGTCAGTTTTCCGACTTAAACAACGACAGTTTCTTGGATCTTTACGTGGCGAACGGCCTCTACACGCCACCGATAGGGACGGCGACGGAGGTGGATTTGTGAAGTAGCCTTTGGCGCTCGGTCGTGCGCTCGGACACAAATCTTAATAAACGGTTCCTAGAAGAAGGAGTCGATGCCAGTCAGTATGCCAGCATGCCTGGCGTCTTGGACACGAGTAAGAAAGTGGATGGAAAGCCGGTGATACGAAGTCACTCTTTCAGCGGGAATGAAAGTAATAGTGTCTTCCTGAATCATGGTGGTGAGAGCTTTGAAAATATTTCGGGCCTCAGCGGTCTGGGTAGCCTGGCCGATGGTCGGGCCTTTGCTTTTTTGGATTTTGATCACGATGGCAAAAGCGACATTGTTTTGACCAATACCAACAATCCGCAACTTCAACTTTTTCATAATAGAATCCAGGACGCCGGAAATTCCATTAATATTCGTCTGGTAGGTGGAAATCGAGGAGGGGCGCCTGACAAGACGTGGAGTTCCCGCGACGCATATGGCGCGCATGTTCTTGTGGAGGTCGCGGGGAAAACGATTCGCCGCGAACTTCGTGGTGGAGATGGCTTTGCGGCCCAGAACAGCGACACGTTGACCATTGGAATTGGAAAATCGACAGTGGTAGACAAGGTCAGTGTCATTTGGCCTTCCGGGAAGAAATCAGTGATGGAGAAGATCGAAACCGAATCGCTTGTGACGATCTTTGAGAATCCCGGAGAGGCTGTGCCCAAAATGATTCGCCAGATTGCTGCTTCGGTTCCGAAAACGAAAACCCGCTTGCTCTCAAGGGGCCGATTGGATCTCCTGGTAAAGAAAAAGCTCAACGTCGTAGTGACCTTGGCGACCTGGTGTCCGGTCTGCCTCGGTGAAGTTTCTCATCTTCGGCGTTTGTCTGAAAGAGTGGGCGAGGATGTTGGTTTTTATGCCTTCCCGATTGATCCCGACGACGATGGGGCAAAGCTGACGAAATTCCAAAAGAAGACCAATCCTCCCTATGAAATCCTGAGTGATTCAGGTGCCGTGCAACGTGAGGCGGTTGAGAAGTTGATGATAGAAAAATTTGGAGAAATGCCTCTCCCGTCGACCTTCATTCTGGATGATCAAGGTCGTGTCCTGAAAGCGCTCAAGGGAACGCCCACTCTTTCGCAATTGCGCCTACTCAGTCAGTGAAATGAGGGGCGCTGAGCCTTCGATGGAATGAGTGCTTACCTTGCCGGAGGGCCAGCGGACTGAGATTTTTTCCAGTGTTTCATCTGCTGCCAAAGTGATGCAGAGTTTGCTCGAATTTTGAGAGGAAAGCCCAACGCCGAGAGCTTTTTGAAGGGCCCGGGTTCCTTTGCTTGTTTTGATTGTTACCAGAGCGCCACAGGCGTCACGATTGCTTACGGTGCCAGTCAACTTTAGACGAATCATGCGTCCTGGATGGCCTGATTCGCCCAGCTTGTTGCGGAAGATACGCAGTCGTGGGGCGTTGGCGCTGGCAAGGGCGATGTCGAGCCAGCCGTCGTTGTCGTAGTCGAAAAGGGAAAATGAGCGGGCGTCTTCTTTGCCGTCAATTCCGCTGACGAGAGAGTTGTCCGTGAAGCCACCGGCGCTGGATAGGAGAAGGCGGTTGCGCTCATTTCCACTGAGGGAATTACTTCGGAAAGCCGGGCCGCCCGGATTGCTTTGTTCGACTCGCAACTGGAAGTTGAGCAGAGGGGATTTCCAATGTTCGGAAGTACGAAATTCTGTTGATTTGGTGGGATCGGAGAGCACGACCGTGCTCCAGAAGCAACTTCACAAGTCCACTTCCGTGGCCACCTTCTTGGGCGCGGTGTAGTAGCCGCTTGGAACGTAGAGGTCGAGGAGTCCGTCATTGTTGAAGTCAGCGAATTGACCGCCGAAGGACCATCCCGTGCGAGTCTCCGGGGCGTCCGGTTTTGCGACTTGGTGGAAAACTCCGTCATCATTACGATACATGAAGTTGCCTCGTGCCGCCACTTTGATGCGGGGGTCGACTTTGCCGACCAGATCGATAATGCGATTCCCTGCTTTGGAATACATGTTGGAGACGAAGAGATCGAGGTCGCCATCGTTGTCGTAGTCTCCGAAGGAGGCACCCATTCCGAAGGCCATCTCTCCGTCCGGGAAATGCTCGGCGTAGGCATCGACGAAGACTGGCTCGGCGGCTCCCTTCGGGGTCTCGTTTCGCAAGAAGGTATCAGGAGAGAAATCATTGCAAACATAGAGGTCATCGTCGCCGTCGCCGTCAACGTCCGCCCAGGCTGGTTGATAGCTTTTACGCCAACGTTTAACGACTTCCCCGCCGGAACGTTCCAGCCGCCCGCCGCCGCGATTCATGAGGAGGATGTTTGGGCCGCCGCGATCATCGAAGTAGGGATGGGCAGTTGCTGAGAGGGTGTCGAGACGGGCTGCGTCTGCAGGTGGCAGGTAGCGCTCTTTCCATATGGGCCTGACATCGGTTCCGGGGGTGTAGGTGGTGAGATAGACATCGAGAAGACCGTCGCGATTGACGTCTGCGGCCGCAGCGGAAACGACAAAGAATTGCTCGCCGAGGTCAGTGAGTTTGTGAGTCACATTTTCGAAGCTGCCCTGGTTATTTTGGTAGTAGAGAGTGGGTTCGAGCGAGCGGCAGACCAAGGCATCGGGATCGCCATCGTTGTCGAAGTCAGCGAAGAGGCTGAAGTTGACGCAATACCCCGGGGTGAGTCCTGACTCGATGGTGACATCCTCGAAGGTTCCATCGCCCTTGTTCCGGAAAAGTTGCGGCTCGGTGTAGCGGGCAGTGATGAAGAGGTCATCGTGACCGTCGGAATCGTAGTCGACCACGCTGACCGAGGGATACTGCTGGGCGCTCTCCATATCGGGAACATCGGCATACTCGCGTTTGGGGAGGATGAGTCTACGCTTGGTCAAAGCTTCTGTGGTGATTTCCTGATGGGCGCTGTGCTGAGCCTCCTCTCGTTCGTAGTTGGAGGGAATGGCGGTGGCGGTGACATCTTTGAAAAGAGAGCGAGGTGCCTGCACTGAGGCGAAGGCGAGAGGTTCCCAACCGATTAGGCTGAATTGTCCGTTGGGCTTCGGTTGCCAGGTCATCTTTTGAGTCGCCTTGATTCCGGTGAGTGAGCCGTCGGGATGCTTCAAGAGTCCTTCGAATTTGGTCTTCGTCACAAAAAGGGGGCCGTCGTAGGTTCCCGAGAGGATTCCGAATGAGGCATTTTTCCAGATTGAGCCTTTTTTAAGTTCAGCTTTCCATTCGTCGGGAAAGCTTTTCGTGTGGACTCCCTGCGTGATTTGACTGGCGAGTTTTTTGAGGCCGGGGGTCAGCTTCAGAACGGCTTCCTCGCTGGTGACGACGCGCTTGGCGATTTCTTCCGGAGTGTTGGCGCGGAGTGATGCGGTGAGGATGAAGAGAAGTAGGAGGGGCTTCATGAGAGAGAGTTAGCGGATGGTTTGCTCGCGACGGTATTTTGCGGGAGTAACGCCGGTTTGGGTTTTGAAGGTTTTGGAGAAGTGTTGGCGGCTGGCGAAGCCGGAGAGCTCAGCGACAGCATCGACGGTGTATTCGGGGTTGCCGAGGAGACGTTTCGCGATGGCCATGCGGGCCTCCAGAATGCTGGCGTGAATGGTGCGGCCGGTGACACTACGGAAGCGGCGTTGGAGTTCGCGGCGGGAGAGCGGAACCGAGGCCACGACGTCATCGACTCCAATCAGACTGCCGGCATGGCGATTGATAAAGCGGGCGGCGCGGGCGACGAGGGGGTCGCTGATCGCGAGTTCGCCGGAGGACCCTCGCACAACGAGGCGGCTGGGCGGCACGAGAACGGTGTCGGACTCCGGGGTGATGCCTTCGAGGAAGGAATTGAGCATGCGGGCGGCGCGATAGCCGATTTCAAAGTGCGCGGCATCGATGCTGGAAAGAGTGGGATTGCAAAGATTGCAGGCGACGGTGTCGTTGTTGACCCCTACGATCGCGAGTTCCTCGGGAACGGTGATTCCGAGGCGGGTGCAGGCATTTAAAAGAAGGGGCGCGATGTGGTCGCAGGAGACGAAAACCCCCAAGGGGAGCTTGAGGTTTTTGAGCCATTCTTCGATCCGTCCAGCTTCGCTCTGATCGTTGGTCTGATGCGATTTTGAGACGGTGAAAGAGGGGGGCTGTTCTCCTCGTTTGGCAGCTTCCCGACTGAAGCAACTCCCGCGCTGAACGGACCAACGGGTATCTTCGATTCCCATGAACGCGAACCGGCCAAATCCCTGCCCGATAAGATGGCGAAGGGCAACCTTGGCGATGGCATGATCATCGGTATGAACGAGGGGAAGGGTAAGGTCATCATGATCCCCCAGGATATCGACGACCGGGATTCCCCGGGAGATGAGTTCCTGGGCGCGCTTGCATCCGGCATCGTCGTAGATTCTGGTGATGACGCCATCGATTCGTCGGTCCGGGGAGAGAGGTTCAATGTGAGACGGCCCTGAAATGGTTCCGTGAAGAAGGGCCCAGTTGCCGGCATGATGGTGAGTGTCCCAACGGTGAATCTCTCCGGAGAATTTGGCAATGCCACGGAGCATATCGCGCCCCGGGGCGATCACGGTTTCGATCTCAAGCAGGATGCATCGCCGATGTTGCTGGTTGTGGTCCTCCATGGATGATTGGGCTGAAAAAGTGGTGAAGTGATTCGTTTCGTGCCAAATCGGCTGAGAGGGATACACACTCTTTTGCCCGGCTTGAATCCTATTTGGAAGCGCTAATAGAGGGTGGGCTTTGTTTTTCGAACTGATTCGAAGGATGGGCGCACTCGGTTGGGCGTTGGAATGTGTGGATTTGCGCCAGCGCGTATTCTGGGGAAACGACATTGTGATCTCTGTCTTCCCGGAATCATTGATCGGCCATCGTTTCTCTATGGTGCCGAGGAATTGGAGGAACTCCGGGCTACGTGGTTCTTTCCCTGCATCCACCCATTTGCCATCGACTTTTTTTCTATTTTCGACCAACTCAGCGGCCAGGTCTCGAAATGATTTTCCGGAGTCTGCGTGCTTGTCGGGTTCTGGTCCGGCCTTGATTAAGATGCGGATGATTTGTTTGAGATGATTCAGTTGGGTAGCGGGGTCTTTTTCAGTGTAAGAATTTGAGATTCCGATCAGTGATCCATTCGAGTTTTCCTCCTTCGCTATATGGGGATGGACGGCCAGCCGGATGGGCTTCGGTTGTAAAGAGGACGACAACTTCAAGTTGGTCGCCGAAGGTGTCTCTGATTCGCTCGACGTGTGGGCAATTGTCTCGCGAGATTGGACAGGTCAATGAGCTGTGGACAATTAAGACTGGTTTTTTCTGCCATAACTCTTCGAGTTTAATGGAGGTTCCGTCGAGGCGGTGAAGGGTGATGTTACCATGGTTTGAGAGGTCTCCCGGTTGTCTGTCCGTGATACCAAGGGCGTCGCCAGGATCGTTGAGATATCCTTCGTGTATTTTGAAACTCGGGAGAACCTTGGGGCGGCCTTTCTCTCCTGGTCCGGCGTGAAGACTCGAAATCAAGATGCCGGGGAGCCAAAGAAGAAACAAAAATGATTTCACCTTCCTGCGACACCAGATTCACTCAGTGATGCAAAGGGATGTTGATCGGTGCGTGTGATATTTAGAGGCCGGAAGCAACTCCTGTGAGATGCCGGTGAAGCGAGATCGGCGAGAGCGAGGCGTGGGATTTTCTGGTCTTCTCAAAATGGCAGTCCAAAGTTTGGGAAATGATAGACAAGTTTCGCAAAGCCGCTGTATTTTCGGTTGCCGTTCTGCTGGGAGTGGGTTCCGTTGCCAGTGCTGCTGGAAAGGCAATGAAGGTCTATATTCTGGCGGGGCAGTCGAATATGCAGGGCTCGGCGCATAAGAGCACTTTTCCTGCAATTGGCGACGATCCCAAGACGGCGCCACTTTTGCAGGAGATTTTGAATGAGAAGGGAGAGCCTGTTGTTTGTGAGAATGCCTGGGTGGCTTATCAGACGACGCGAAACGGAGAAGATACCATTTTACGGGGGCAGGTGAAAGTGGGGTATGGATTCGATGACGCCCGGATTGGACCTGAATTTAGCTTTGGGATTCACATGGATCGGGCGCTTGAAGAACCGGTTTTGCTTATCAAGACCGCCTGGGGAGGGAAATCTTTGGCGGTGGACTTTCGGCCGCCGAGTGCTGGACCCTACCTTCCAAGTAAGAGAGAGGAAGAGGGTGACAATGTTCCCGCTGAAGAAAAAGTTGGCCACTATTACCGCGAGATGATCCGATTTGTCAGGGAGACGCTCAAAGACACCGGAAGCATCAGGAAGGTTGTCCCGGACTATGATGAAAAGTCTGGATTTGAGCTCGCAGGATTCGTGTGGTTTCAGGGTTGGAATGACATGTGTAACCGTCATCACATCGAGCAGTACACCGACAACATGATTCACTTCATTTCTGATGTTCGGAAGGAGTTTGAGCAGCCGAAGCTGCCCTTCATTGTCGGCGTGCTGGGAGTTTACGGAACGGATCCGGACAGCCGTAGGTTTGACAAGGGGCTTCCGGTGACTGACTTCAGAAAGACCCAGTTTGCGGCCGTGAAACAATACGATGCGAAGGTCGCTCCAGAATTCCGAGGGAATGTCATCGCGGTCGACAGTGGGCCATTTTACGAGCTGGCTCTCAGTGAGATCTACTGGAAACGGAGAATGACGGGGAGCTGGAAACGACGTCTCAATGATGGCGAGATGACGAAAGAGAAGTATCTTGAGGAATGCACAAAGTTTGGGTTTGGTGACGGAGAAATCACGGTGGAGGAAAAACGAACTTGGGACAGATCTTCGTCGAATGCCGAGTATCACTACCTCGGCAGCGGAAAGACCTTTGTTCGATTTGGGAAGGCTCTTGCGGAAGAAATGCTCGAGCTGGAAAAGAAGTGACCCCTTGTAAGCAGGAAACCAATCCTCAGAAATTTATAAAAATGAAGACGACACTTTTAACACTCATATGCGCTTCCTTGGTGGCTTCGGGGAAAGAGCCTCCGAATATCGTCCTCATCATGGCCGATGATCTCGGGTGGTTTGATGCTCACTTTCAAGGCAATGAAGCTTTGGATACTCCCCATTTGGACAAATTTGTGACCGAGGGAATGTTGTTTCCTCATGGCTATGCCGCCGCGCCGGTTTGCACGCCGACACGGGCGGCAATGTTGACTGGGATGTCACCGGCGCGATTGTCGATCACCAATCATGCTCCCGGGCACAAAGAGGGGATGGTTCCGGAGGGACGTAAGCAGGCAGGGGCGAAGAAGCTGACCTACCTTCCTCTTGAAGCGACGACCTTGGCTGAACGTTTGAAGGATGAGGCAGGTTATGCAACGGGATTTGTCGGGAAATGGCATCTTTCACACCGGAAAGGATCTGATGAGGCAGGGAAAAAATTCGAACCGGGGCTGCGTCCGGAATTTCAAGGGTTCGATTTGAATATCGGGGGGTATGATAGAGGTGGTCCGCCGACTTACTTCGCGCCCTATAAGATTCCGACTCTCAAGGAAGGAAAAGACGGGGAGTATTTGCCGGACCGATTGGCGGACGAGTGCATTCAATTCATCAAGGAACAAAAGAAGGGACCTTTCTTTCTCACGTTCTGGAATTATTCGGTTCATTACCCGATCGAAGCTCCGGAAGATCTCATTGAGAAATACAAGAAGCGCCCGGTTGAGAACGCTCCCTACGCGGCCATGATCGAAGGGATGGACCGGTCCATTGGGAAGGTTTTAAAATCACTTGATGATCTGGGGCTTTCGGAAAATACGATTGTGATTTTCACCTCGGACAACGGATCGCTTTTCAGCAACGGTCCTTTGCGTGCGAACAAGGGGCACCTGTATGAAGGAGGCATGAGGGTGCCTTGGTCCATTCGCTGGCCCGGTAAGATCAAGCCCGGAAGTAGCAACGATACTCCCGTCATTAGCACGGATGTTTTTCCGACTCTTCTTGAGGTGGCTGGTTTAAAACCGAAGGAGGGAACTCCACTCGACGGGGAGAGCTTGATTCCAATTCTCACCGGGAGCGGAACGCTTCAGCGTGAGTCTCTCTTCTTCCACTATCCAAACTATGCGTTCCATAATAGGAACCGGTTGGGTGGGGCGATTCGGAAAGGGGACTACAAACTCATCCATTTTTATGACGATGACTCTATCGAGCTTTACGACGTGGTGGTAGATCAGGGTGAGAAGAACAACCTTGCGCCGTCCAAACCAAAGCTGGCTCGGGAAATGAGGGTGGAGTTGGGCCGCTGGCTTAAGGAATCCGGAGCGAAAATGCCCTACGTCGTAGACACAAAATCAAAAGAATGAACTCATCCACACCCTATCGAATTCCAGGGCTCGAATTAATTGATCACACCTTCGAAGTTCCGCTCATTCATAGCGACCCTGGTGGTCGGAAGATCGAAGTTTTCGTCCGTGAGGTCTGTGACCTTGACCCCAAGAGTAAGGAGAAACCTTTCCTGATATTTCTGCAAGGTGGCCCGGGTTTTCGGGCACCTTTGCCAATTCGGAAAGAGGGTTGGTTAAAGCGGGCGCTGACTGAGTTTCGCGTGTTGATGTATGACACACGGGGCAACGGGTTGAGCACTCCGGTCGATTACCAGACTCTGGCATCGGAAGGAGATGCCCAGGCTCAAGCGGATTATCTCAAGCACTTTCGCCAGGACAACATCGTGCGGGATGCGGAGTTGATTCGTGGTCAGATGAGTCCAGATACTCCTTGGTCGACGATTGGCCAAAGTTACGGAGGCTGGTGCACCATGACTTATCTCAGTCTTCATCCCGAAGGTTTAAAGGAGTGCTTTATTTTTGGCGGTGTTCCGGGATTGGATCGCACCGCACGTGAGATTTACGAAGGGACCTTTCCTTTCGTGGAGGAACGGAACCGTCAGTATTTTGACAAGTTCCCGATGGACAAGGCGCGGCTGATTAAGCTGGCGGCGCATCTTCAGGAAAACGAGGTTCGCTTCCCGAATGGTGATCGGGTGACGCCGCAGCTTGTTCAGTTGTTAGGATTAAAGTTTGGATTCGCGCACACCGCGGAAGAGATTCATTTTTTATTGGAGGAAGCGTTTGTTCAGGCCGGCGATGATGAAGTCGTGAGCCACACCTTCAAAATCGGGCTGCAGTCGGCGCTTCGGTTCGATACGAATCCAATTTTCGCGATTCTTCACGAAGCGATTTATGCACAGGGCAGTGCAAGTGGCTGGGCGTGCGGTGAGGTGCAGAAGGAAAACTATCCTCACTTCGATGATTTCGATGACTTCCTTTTCTATGGCGAGATGGTCTTTTCATGGATGTTTGATGAGATTTCAGAACTCAAGGGAATGAAAGAAGCCGCCGATATTCTTGCCGCCTACGAAGACTGGCCCGCGCTTTATGACAAGGAAGTCTTGAGTCAGAACACGGTTCCGACGGCCTGTGCAGTCTACGCCAACGACATGTTTGTGAATGCCAAGTTTTCGCGCGAGACCATTGAATCGGTTCCAAATATGAAAGCCTGGTACACCAGTGAATACGAACACTGCGGTTTGCGAGTTGGAGGAGAAAAGATTTTCTCGCGTCTGATTGATCTGGCACGAGGGGAAGTGGAGCGATGACCCGGTCTCTTTGCTTCTCGATGGTTGCGTTGGTTGGTTCTGCTTTTGCCAAGTTTCCCAATATTGTCATCATTTATGCCGATGATTTGGGTTTTGGTGATCTTTCCTGCTACAATCCAAAATCGTCTTATCAGACTCCCCGTCTCGACAAGATGGCGGCCGAGGGAGTTCGCTTTACGGATGCGCATAGCCCTTCGACGATCTGCTCGCCTTCCCGATACGGGCTTTTCTCGGGACAACAGATTTACCGTTCAACCGGAGGCGGTGGAGGTGCCTTTGAGGGACCGGGGGGGCCCAGCTTTTTAAAGCCGGGAACGCTGACTCTGGGTGGGATGCTTCAGGAAAAAGGTTATCACACCGGGATCTTTGGGAAGTGGCATGTCGGACTGACTTGGCTCGATAAGGATGGCAAGCGATTGGGGGGTGGCTTTAAAAACTCCCTGCTGATCGACTACGAGAAAAGCACTCCTTTGATCGATGGCCCGAACAAGAGAGGCTTCGATGAATCTTTCGTCACGCCCAACTGTCCCACCACTGATCCGCTCTATGTTTACATCGAAAACGGGATGGTGCCGGTGCCAGCCAATCAGCGTTATAATCCCGAGAGCAGTCCAAACCCAGGAGGGAAGTGGCGTTGGGACAATGATGCGGGGTGGATGGCTCCGCGCTACGAGTTTGTGAATGCCGATCTGCTCTTTTATAACAAGACCAAGGAGTTCATTTTAAAACACCAAAAAGAGACTCCCGAGACACCTTTCTTTGCTGTTTTCTCAACCCAGATTGCGCATGCACCCGTGCTTCCTGCTGAGGAGTTCAATGGGGCGACCAAAGCTGGTCCCCGGGGAGATTTTGTTTATGAACTCGATACCTTGGTCGGGCGCGTCCTGGACCTGCTTGATGAGTTGGGAATCGACGATGATACGCTCGTGCTATTCAACTCCGACAACGGCCCTGAAACTGTCCACGTTGATTGGATGCGCCAGGATCATAATCACGATCCATCCGGCGGTTGGCGTGGCGTGAAACGGGACGGCTGGGAAGGGGGACATCGTGTTCCCTTTATTGCACGCTGGCCGGGGCGGATTCCCAGAGGACAAATTTCCAACCAGATGTCTAACACGACCGATATCTTGGCGACCATTGCGTCGGTGGTGGGTTACAAGCTGCCTGACGAATCCGCGACCGATAGTTTTGATATGCTGCCGGCGATGCTGGGGAATCAGGACCCTAGGGGGTCAATACGGCCTCATCTCCTCACGCAGAGCTTTCGAGGTGAATTTCAAATCCGGCAAGGAGATTGGAAATATCTTGATCACAAAGGTTCGGGTGGGAACGGTTACCAAAAAGGCATTCTTAAGAAATATGCTCTTAAGGAAAGTGAACCCGATGCTCCCGGACAGCTCTACAATCTTGCTGTTGATCCCGGAGAAACGAGCAATCTCTACTTCAAAGAAGAAGACAAACGAAAAGAGATGCAAGCCCTATTGGAGCAGCTCAAAGAGAGCGGTCGGAGTGCGCCCATGGGGAGAATCCCAATGGGTATCGAGAACATTCCCTTGGCGAAGTGAGACGGTTGAGTGATCGAAATTGTGAGAGATCTTCGAAAATGATTTTTGTGTGCAAGGGGAAATTGCTTTTTCTTCCTCAAAGAAAGATAGGGGAGGGACTAAAAATGAGGGGTTTGCGATGAGCAATCCTTCTTTTTTCGTTCTCTTGTTGGACAAAAATCCTGACCGCCGTTTTAGCGGCTCTGTGCATGTCAGGTTTGGCTTGCGCTGAAATGGGCGAACAGGGCGCGAATGCCATGACAGGAGGGAAGCATTCAGCGGTTCTTGATACGATTGCGGTTGCGCACGCTGCGGCGGGAGATTTTGAGAAAGCCCTTCAGGTGATTAGCAGGGAATCCGTATTGCCGTTGAGAGCGGTGATGAGGCAGGCGCCGTGGCGATGCGAGAGCGCTTAGGTCTATTCAGGCTTGGCAAGCCTTACCGAGATCCCAAGGCAGGCACAAAATAAGGTGATTGGGTGAGGTGAATTGTTTTGATTTCCATGACCTATCCGGCGGGCGTTTTCCGGGTTTCTAATTTTTCGTCTCCGAGGTCATTTTTTGGAGGGGTTTTCGTACCAAAAGACCCCGAGTTGATCGCGTTCCTCGCAGCAAAGGATATCGAGGTCGCTGTCTCCATCGACATCATATGGAATCACTTGATCGTATTTGACACCGGGTTCGCCGGCGATTTCGTGACTTTGCCATTCTTTATCAAAAGGCGAATCGCGCCAAGAGAGCCAACGCATTCCGGATAGGGGACCGTTGGCTTCTTCGCAGCTAAAAACGATGTCGTTCCTGCCATCGAGATTGACGTCTAAAATCACCGCGCTTTTCCCTCCTCCCACGCCCTTGGGAAGCGGGATCACGTGTTCGCTCCAGCCCGTTTTGTGAGCCCGAAACCAGATCACTGACTTCTTGTCGATGGCGATGATGTCCAGGACGCCGTCTTGATCGAGATCTCCGTGTGAGATGAATTTAATTTCGCGGTCCTGGCCTCCGATGTTGCGCCGTCTCCACTTTTGATTGTCTTCAACCGCTGATGCCTCCGGACGTTCCAGCCAGTAGATGCCCCGCCGTTGACCTTTACGATCACTCACGAGAATGTCATCCCGTCCATCCTTGTTCATGTCGATCGCGATCAAGGACATGATCCAACCGGCGTCTTGAAGTTTATGGTATTTCCAATTCGAAAGGTCGCGGGCATTTTTGGGGCTTTGAAGCCAGCCGATACTTCCGTTGTTTCCCTTCGAACCAACGATCAGGTCGAGGCCGTTCCTGCCGTCGATTTCGATGGGCAGGGCATACATCCAAGCTTGCTTGCGGGCCGTAGCCGGGATCGCCTCCGTTATCCATTTGGAGGCATCCAGAAACGAGGAGAGTTCCTTTGGGGCCCAGTGGATAAACATGCTCTTGGTTCCTCCCTCACAGGAGCTCACAACATCGGCTGCTCCGTCCCCATCGAGATCGGCAAAAACGGCATCTTCCGCCGAACGCACCTTGCCGACTGTGACCGCAGGCCATTTTTGTTTCGCTTTCGCTTTTCCGGGATGGAGGTAAGCGCGAACGATTCCGCCCTCTTCCCAGCCAGTGGCGATATCCGGCAGGCCATCTCCATTGATGTCAGCAAGGCGAATCCCGTCCGCGCCTTTTGAGCTGTCATCGATGGTGTGTCTCGCCCAAGGCCCTTCGGCATGAGCCAACGAGGAAGAGATCAAGATTAAGACGACTTTTTTCATGGGGACGTGAGTAAATCTTACGGGGCTTTGAGGAGGGGTTTGGCTTCTTTAACCCATCCAGCGGGGCGCTGACCTTTGCCCGCCTCGTTGCCGTCACCAAGGTCCTGTCTGGCCTCATCGGCGTAAAATATCAGGCGCTTCACAACATCGGGGTGCGCTTCGGCAAGATTAGTTTGCTCTCCTAGGTCGGTGCTGACATCAAAAAGCTGAAGAGGACTGTCTTTCTCTTTGCCGCTCCAGCCTGTCAATTTTTCAGCTTGTGGGAGAACGAGTTTCCACTTGCCGCTGCGAACGGCCTGAAGCTGAGTGGTGTGATAGTAGAAGAAGGCCTTGCGAGGAGATTTTGCGCCGAGCTTTCCGAAAATAAGATTGCGAACATCATGGCCGTCGATCTTGCGGTTTTTGGAAATTTGACCTTCGGCGAGAGCGGCGAAGGTGGGGAGGAAATCGAGAGTGGATACGAGTTCGCGGCAGGTCTTTCCAGTAGGGATTTTTCCGGGCCAACGCATGACACAAGGCACGCGCATTCCTCCTTCGTGTGTCGTTCCTTTGGAGCCTTTGAGAGGTTTGTTGCTTCCCCCATTTTGAGCATTGGAGCCATTGTCGGAGGTGAAAATGACGAGGGTTTTCTCGTCAATTCCGGTGTCCTTGAGTGCTTTTAGAATTGCGCCCGTTGAGGCGTCCACTTCTTCGATCCAGTCACCGTATTTTCCATTCTTGGATTTTCCAGCGAAGGCCTTTCCGGGAAAGAGAGGGAGGTGGACCGAAGTATGCGGAAGGTAGAGAAAGAAGGGCTTCTTTGAGTTCCGCTTGATGAAGGAAACGGCCTCTTCGGTGTAACGACGGGTGATGGGTTCTTGTTTGATGGGGGCTTCGAGGACTTCCTCATTCCGAAGCAGAGGCAAGGGGATGTTCTTTCGTCCCATGTCATTGGAGTATGGGATGCCGAAGTAGGAATCGAATCCCTGTCTGGTGGGGAGGAACTTGGATTGGTCGCCGAGGTGCCATTTGCCGATGCAGGCGGTAGTGTAGTTTTGCTTTTTGAGGATTTCAGCGATGGTGGTTTCATCCGGGTTGAGTCCTTTTCTTGCAGAAGGGAAGAGGACCCACTTGTTGTTCTGGTCAATGTGCATGCTGACGCGGCGCGGATAGCAACCCGTCAGGAGGCTGGCACGGGAAGGGGTGCAGACTCCGCTGGTGACGTAGAAGTCAGTGAAGCGGATGCCCTCGCGAGCCATTTGGTCGATGACCGGAGTGCGGTTCTTGCTGGAGCCGTAGCACCCGATGTCGCCGTAGCCCATGTCGTCCATATAGATGAGGACGATGTTAGGGCGTTCGGCGTTGGTGTGAACGATGCCGAGGAAGAGGATGAATAGAATGAGATTGAAAGGATTCATGGAGGGAGAAGACGTTTGCTGTTGCGGGGTTGGGCAGGAGGCCTGCGGGTGTTTTGCAGATGCTGCGGGGAGCGGTATGCTGAGATTTTTTTGTCGGGGGGCTAGGGTGTTGCGCTGGCTGAGCGATTAAGCCCCAGTTGGGGTTTCATATTACAAGCGCATGAGCTGTTTAATCGAGCCAACTTGGTCGATCTTTTTGCGTGCGGTTTCGAGATCAAAGTCGCCGTAGTGCTCGGTGGGATTTCCATGGGCATTGAGGAGGGTGGTGTACCAGTTCCCGATGGTTTTGTGGCCTTCGGTAGCGTGGTAGGGGAGGCGGATGTAGCGCCCGGCCATATCGAGATGACACTTGTCACCGGAGAGGACAATGAAGGGGGCCTCGGTTCCGTGGCTGTGGTGGCCTTCGCCGTTTTCAGGAAAATACATGATGACGGTGTTGTCGAACATGGAGCCATTGCCCTCGGGAGTCGCTTTGAGTTTTCCCACAATGGTGGCGACTTGCTCCATGTGGCCGAAGCGGATTTTCTCGCGGATTTTGTCGGCAGGAATTCCACTGTAGCCGCCGTTGTGCCCGAGTTCATGGATGGAGATATGGTCGCCTTCGTTCCCTGGGATCCCTTTGATGGGGGTGGAAAGTTCGTCGATGGTGTAGGTCAAAACGTTGGTCAGACCAGTGACGAGAGCTGCGACGAGAACGTCGGTCATGGCCGCCTGCTTCTCGGGAGTACTGGCATTTAGGCCGCCGTCGGCATGGACAGCGTCAAGTTTTGGAAGGTGTTCGGCGATCGCTCTCGACATCTTTTTGAGTTTCTTGTTGCGAGCGCGGATCGAGTCGATGGAGTCGATGTGGTTGCTGAGTTTTAACTTCTCATATCCTTGCAGAACCCCGGCTTTGAAGGACTCCTCACCTTCGAGGAATTTCAACATGGCGTTGTCGGAATTGACGGCATCGGGATTGATGACGGATTTGAAGAGTTCGTTGTATGCTGTTTGGGGATCGGCGTAGCAGTAGTTTCTCTGGTGGGGGGCGGGAGCGGAGTAGCCGGAGACGATGCCAGTACGGAATGTACTGTAGTTTCCAGTGAGGGAGAGCTCGACGTGTCCGAAGGGAGAGGGGAAGAGCTTGGCGATCTCAAAATCGATGGTGGCGCGTTTGATTCCGCTGAGGGAATTTCGGCCCGACTTGTAGGCACCCATGACGGACGAATAAGACCAGTGCCCATTTTCGCTCATCTTACAGGAGAGTCCCTGAAGAATGGAAAGGTTGGCCTTGTGGGCGGCGACGGGACGCATCCATTCGGGGAGCTCGTGCTTGTCGAGATCGACTTCGAGCGGCTGCCGTTTGGCATCGAGGGATTTTTCCTGATCGGTGAATGAAGGAAGCGCGACTTCATTGGGGCGGATGCCGTTTGACTTGCGAATGAAGATGAAGCGCTTGGGGGGAGTGCTGCCGAGAGGTGCTCCAAAGGAAGCGGGCAAAGCAAGAGCTCCGGCGCCAAGGGCCGATTGTCTGAGGAAATTCCGTCTGGTGGTCATGGTTTTATTCGGGCTGCTTGGCTTTGCGGTAGAGGAAGGAATCGGAGGTGAGGAGGGAGAGGATGACGGCATTGAAGCTACCACCACTTTTGAGATAAGCCATATCGGCGTCGATCAATGTTTTGGAATCGGAAAGGAATTCGTTGCGCCCCATGAAATAGCGGAAGGCATGACGGATGATGGATTGACGGACCCGGGCGGACTTGCCGAGGCGTTCGGCGAGATCGATGGCGTCTTTGATCTCGCCATCGAGGGCAGCGTCTCCGGTTCCCCGGAGATATCCTTTGGCGTCGACGGGAAGGTTTTTGTAGGTGTCGCGGAGATCGACATGGTTGGCGGCTTTGTCGGGCCCCTTTTTGACGAGGTTGTCGGGATGCTCGAGAGATTCCTGAAGACGATAGCGGCCGAAATCATCGAAGATTTCAAACGAGTAACCGAGGGGGTTCATGCGCTCGTGACAGCGCCAGCAATATTTTGCTTCGGTGACGCTGGCGAGGCGGGCACGAAGAGTGGAATGATGATCGTCCGGGATTTTGGCTTCGACGGTGATGGGGATGTCGGGGATGGTGCCTGCGAGGAGTTTTTCGCGAACCCACTTTCCCCGGACGACGGGGTCGGTCTCGGTGTTTTGAGCATGGGCAATCAACCAGGCGGGATGGGTGAGGATGCCTTTCCGGTTTTCGACCTTGGCGGGTTGCTCGCCGGGGTAGTCCCAGTGGTCCAATTGGATGTTGTAGAATTTGGCGACTTCGGGGCTGCGCAGCTGAAGACCAGTCCGGGTCGAGGCATTGTAGAGGCCGTGAGCGGGGAAGGAGACGAAGGGCGCGGCAGCGGTTTCGCCCTGATCGAAGCGGAGAGCGAAGCTGGTTAGGGCAGTCTTGAATTCGCGGATGGGGTTGCGGCGGCCTTTTTTAGCAAGATTGCTGACATCGATGCCGCGCATTTTGACTTCAGCGAGGAATTCCTTGTGCTTTAGGAGATCTTCCACTTCGAAGTTCTCCCAGTCCATGTCTTTGAAATATTCATGGATACGGCGAATGCGTTTGGAAGAAGCCGTCATGGCCTCATTGTCGCCGGAGTGGTAAACGTAGAACTTGTCGGTTGTGAGGAGTTCTTCGAAGACGTTGGTGTCATTTTTGAGGACGTGCTCAACCAGGCGGTCGGCTTCTCCGACGAGGCGACCTTTTGAGCCATCGTAGTCGCCGCCGAAGCGTTTCCGGTCCTTGAAAATGGGGAGCATTTTTGGGTAGCCAAAAAACTCACGGAAGAAGCGAAGTTTTCGAATGGGGAGGTTCGTGATGCTGGCGGTGAGCTGAATGCGTTGGACGCCTTCATCGATGACGTAGAATTGATCTCGTTTCTTGAGGAGACGGAGGATCTCCCGTTTGTAGTCGTCACGGGTGTTGAGTTTGCCGTTTGCGGCAGCAGCGGCAAGTTCCGTATCCGGGCTGCTGTCGGTGAGGGAGTATGCGATGGCGTAGCTGGCGTCCCGGGGGGAGAGCATGCGGCGGCCGTGTTCATCGGGATTGCTGGCCCCGAACTCACTCCGATAGACGAATTCGGATCGAAGAATGAGGGTTTGAATGAGCTTTTGAACTCCATGCATGTTGCCCAAGTCGGCGAGGTAGTTTTTAGCGAGCGAAAGATACTTGGAAGCCTCTTCGGGGGTGGTGGGACGTTCGTAAATGTGAGTGAAGAGTTCTGCGATGAGAGCGGCGATCACTTCGTCATTGGCGGATCCAGCTTGAAGACGAGCCTGTTTAAACTGCTCCTCCCAATCCGTCATGCATTTGTCGATGATCGTTTGGTAAAGGTCACCTTTTTTCCGGTGCTTGCGGATGGTGCTGGAGATGATTTTCATCTCGGCTTCACCGTGCGGCTTGTAGACGAGTGGTTTGTGTTTCTCATCGTAGCGATGTTGCTCGATCTGACTACGCCACTCTTCCATGTAGCCGCGGAGGAAGGTGATCCGGGCCTGGACCTTTCGGGGGTTGTGTCCGAAGTTGAACCATTCGCGCTCGCACTTTTCGATGAGCTGTTTGTCATTGTCGCCTCCTTTTTTCAGACGCCGCATGGATCGGAAAATGAGCACCAGTTCATCGCGTCCCGGATTGGCAGCATGGAAGGGGGCTTTTTTTATCTCACCTTGCGCAGCGGCTTCCTTCACGATGACTTGTTCGAAGCGGGGGAGCAGGGTCTTGTGCTTGCTGCCATAGATATCGACGAGGACGGGCTCGATGAAGCTGTCGAGATATCGGCGGCGGGATTCGAGGATGCCGTGATGCCGGTCCTCTTCCGTCATGAGGGCGGTGAAGGAGGGGAGGTAACGTTTGTCCCGCTTGGCCAGGTGTTCCGTCATCTGAACGGCAGCATTTTTGGCGTTGGTGATCATCGTCAGGAGATGACCACCATTGAGAGTGGTGGTATCGTAGTAGCGAACTCCGGAGTTGGTGGGGAGGAGGAAGGGATTGGTCAGGTTAACGCGTCGATTGTTGTCGCCAATGACGGTCTGACGTTTGCCATCGATGGTTTTGATGGGCTTGTGATTGAGGAGTTGGTTGAATTTGGCATCGAAGATGAACTCGCTGATGAGCCAACGTCGATCGGGAGTGTAGGGTTTGAGGTGGGCATAATCTCCGGAGAATAGTTTGTCATGAGAGAGAGAGTTCCCGAAGTCCGGCATGCGGAGTTTGTCTTCGAGCTTGGAGGCGTTGTGTTTTTCAAGCTCATCAGAGATCCAGCTAACGAGAGAAGCTCTTTCAACTTCGCTGGGTTGTTCTTTCTTTTTTGGGGGCATCTCCTCGAAGTGGAGTTGCTCCTGCATTTTATTGAGAAGATCGAGTCGGGAGTTGAGTTCGAGTTCGGCCAGATTGTCGAGACGGAGATCACCCTTTTCAGTGCCATCCTCGTGACAGGAATAGCAATAGTTCTCCAAGAGGTCGGCGGCTTCTTCCGAGATTTTAAAATCATTGAAGCTCTTCTTTTTTGTCTCTCCCCACAAAGAAGATCCCATCGAGATCATTCCAACAGCGAAAAAGAGGAGCGGAGTCTTACTAAATCGAGTCATTTTTTAAGTGCTGCTGACGGGGGATAGTTCATCTCTTCGGGCTGGGAAAATCAATCCCGGGATCACTACAGGTTAGTCGCGTACGATCTTAGCTTGGCAAAATATTTAGTCCATACCCTCCAATGGGTAGGTTTCCAGCTTGTCAAGCCGCTGATGGTTCTGGGGAATATGAACGGGGCCTTTAAAACCGGATGGTATTTACACTATCCCAACTCCAATCAAAGTGGACACCGGGTGTTGGCGAAGCTCCTCATGTCGTTGCAGCATGGCGCGGGAATGCCGTTGGATGATTATGGAGACAGGGATTTGGGATTGAGTGAGGCGATTGATCAGCGCGGCCCACTGGCGGAGTTAATGGCGTGAGATCCTGATCCGTCATTGCTCCGGCTTGCGAGTTTCCCCTTGGCGGGGTAGAAATGGGGCGTGGCACGGATCATGGTTGGACTTTCAGGCGGGGTGGATTCCTCGGCGGCGGCGGCTTTGCTGGTTGAGCAGGGACACGAGGTGGTGGGTGGATACATGAAGAATTGGATCAATGAGGAAGGGTTGCCCGGAGATTGTCCTTGGGAGAGGGATCTGGAGGATGCCCATGCGGTGGCGAAGGCGCTGGGGATTGAATTTCGGGTGGTTGAATTGATCGATCAGTATCGCGAACGGATTGTGGATTATTTGTTGGAGGGGTATCGCGATGGAGTGACTCCGAATCCGGATGTGATGTGCAACCGGGAGATGAAGTTCGGAGTGTTTTTAGACTACGCGCTGGAACAGGGATTCGAGGCGGTGGGAACGGGGCACTATGCACGGAGGAGAATGCGGAAGGATGGCGCGGCGGATCTTTTGCGAGGAGCGGACCCGAATAAGGACCAGTCGTATTTTTTGGCGATGATGACGCAGTATCAGGTGAAGAACGCTCTTTTCCCGGCGGGTGAGATGTTGAAGCCGGAAGTGCGGGAGGTGGCGCGTCGGTTTAATCTGTCGACGGCGGAGAAGAAGGATTCGCAGGGGATTTGCTTTATCGGAAACATCAAGATGAGCGATTTTTTACGCCATCATGTGCCGGACTCGCCGGGTGAGATTGTGGATCTTGACGGGAAGGTCATGGGAAGACATGACGGGCTGCACCTTTACACGCTGGGTCAGCGAAAAGGTCACGGCGTGGCGTCGCCGCGTGCCGGGATGGCCTATGTTGTGGTGGGAAAGAACGCAGAGGCGAATCAGTTGATTGTCGGGTGGGACGAGCCGTCGACGAGCGGGCTTTATGCGGAGAAGTGCACGGTGGGTTCACTTTCGTGGATTAATGAAGCGGTGACGGGCGGAAGGGCGGAGGTTCAGCCAAGGTATCGGGCCAAAAGTGAAGCGGTGGAAGTGACTGAGATTGAAGGGGGGAAGTTGGAGCTAACCTTTACGCGGGCTCAGCGGGCGCTGACGCCGGGGCAGATTTGTGCGTTTTATGAGGGCGGAAAACTGCTGGGAGGCGGGGTTTTTGAGAAAATCGGCTGAGTCGATCAAAGCATGCCCGATAATCGATTGTCCAAGCAAGAGGAGATGGGGCATGGTGCGACGGTGAACGACGTTTCAGCAAATCCCGGCAAACGGGAGTGGGCTTCCTTCTGGTCTCTGATCGGGATGCAGTCGACGAATGCTTTTAACGATAATTTCGCCAAGTTTATCCTGATTCCGCTGGTGGTGGCTTTGGCGGCGCGCGGGCAGGCATTCGAGGGGATGGAGTATGTCTTGGGCGGATTGTTGGTATTGCCGTTTATTTTGTTTGCGCCAACGGCGGGGTGGTTGGGGGATCGATTTGCGAAAAGTTCGGTGATTCGGTGGTCGTCCTGGCTTCAGTTGGTGGTGCTTTTGATCATGGGAGGGGCGCTTTGGGTTGGGGCAAAATTTGGAGAGAAGTATGCGAAGGTGGCGTTGATCACAGTGATGGCGGCGTTCTTCTTTCTTGCGATTCAGTCGGCTTTGTTGAGCCCGGCAAAGAGGGGAGTGGTGAAGGAATTGGTGGGAAGTGAGAAACTTGGCTATGCAAATGGAGTGATGGAGGGAACAGTGATCATTGCGATCTTGGCGGGACAGGTGATCGGGGGATTTTGGTTTGATGTGTGGGGTTTGCAGATTGGGCGTGATCCGTGGACAGCTGCGATGATTCCGGTGTTCTGGGTTTTACTTGGAGCAGGACTATCGATTGTTTTCTCCCATACGATTCAGAAGACGAAACCACAGGGGACGGAACTTTACTCGTGGGCGTTGGCAACGAGGCATTTTCATGATTTGGCGAGGTTGAAAGAGAGCAAGTCGATGTGGCGCTGTACTCTGGGAATTTCATTTTTCTGGGGATTCGGGGGATTCCTGCAGTTTCTGCTTTTGCAGCGTGCCCAGGAGAAGACGGGAGCATTTGACGGGCTGGGGAGTGAGACGGCTTTGCTTTGGTTGCCGGTGGTGGTCGGTATTGTGATTGGGAGTGTGTCGGCGAGTTGGATCTGTCGTCGGAGCAACGAACTGGGTTTGGTGGTGATTGGCGGGATGTTGATGACCGGGTCGATGTTCTTGATTGGAATTACGTCGTGGCCGGAGGTTTTGGTGCGGGTCTTACTGGCAGTGGCGGGAGCGGGCGGAGCGTTGTTTTTGGTTCCGCTGAATGCCTATCTGCAGGATGAAGCAGCGGAGAGTGAGAGGGGGCTGATTTTGTCAGCCTCGAACCTCTGTATTAACCTAGGCGGGGTCTTGGCGATTGCTTTTCAATTTGGCATGAAAGCGATCGGGATTCCGGTGTGGCTACAGTTTGTAATTGTTTCGATCATTTGCGGGTGGGCGACGATGCACATCATGCGTTTGCTTCCGAAGGATTTTATCCGCCTGGTGTTCTTGGGGTTGTTTCGGTCGATTTATAAGATCCGATCGATTGAGGTGGAGAATGTCCCCCGCCACGGTGGGGTGTTGATGGTGCCAAATCATCTGACCTATGTTGATGCCTTTGTTCTTTCGGCAGCGTGTCCGAGGCCCATCCGCTTTGTGATGTTTGCAGACTGTTTCGACAATAAGCTGATTGGGAAATGGGCCCGCTTTTTTGACACGGTGCCGATTTCGCCAAGCAAGGCCCGTGATGGCATTCGGATCACGGCCGAGGCTCTTGAAAAAGGTGCGGTGGTCTGTGTCTTTGCGGAGGGCCAGTTGTCTAGGACAGGGGGCTTGAGCGAGATCAAGCGAGGGTATCAAATGATGGCCAAGAAGGCGGGGTGCGAGGTGCTCCCGACATACATGGATGGGTTGTGGGGATCGATGTGGTCTTTTTCGGACGGGAACTTTTTGCGGAAGCTGCCAGCGACCCTGCGGTATGGGGTGTCGGTGGCCTTTGGGCCGACGATTCCCTGGAACGGGGAGGTTGGCAAGGCCCTGCGCAAACTGTCGGTGAGAACAGTAACGGATCGTGAAGAAAAGCTCCTGGTGAAGCGGAATCGGGAGCCAAAGTTGAGGGGAGATTTGCCGCGCGGATGGACCGAAATGCGGGATCGCTGTTGGGCGGATGATGATGCGGGGCGTGAGATGCGGATCAATGCCCTGCAGCTGAGTCAGGTCCATATGGCGAGTAAGAAGACTCGGCTTTTAGTAGAGTGGATTCCCGGAGACGAATTGAGCGGGATTCTGGGGATACTTTGGCCTTTGAGTCTGGGAGCGACGGTTTCGCTGGCGGATGCTGTGGGAGAAGATGGAGTTTTGGCCAAAGTGGGCTGGGAAGGGATTGATGCTGTCGCGCTTCGAGGAGTGGATGGACGGGAAGATTTAGTGAGAAGGTTGGTTCGCAAAGGGGTGTTGGTATGGACCTTTGACGAGAATGGCCTGAGCGACGGGGATTTCTTTGGCTGTTTGGTTAGGGAAAGCCGGGTCGTGAGTTTTTCGAGGCCAGATCCCGTCTACGAAACGACCACGGAGCTGCCGCAAAGCGGTTGGCGGGAGGGAAAGCGGGGAAAGCTCTTGCCGGGGTGGCTGGAAGAGGATTTTGGCCCATTGGATGAAGAGGGGTTCATTTTGTAAGCGACCTACGGGTTGACATTGCAGGGTGCAGGGTATTGGTTCCCGCCATGCAAGATAACGATCAGGAGACTGAAGTCGTTGAGGAGAAAATCCAAGCGGCTGAAGAAGTTGAAACCGAGGAGATCTCTGAAACGGAGGTCGAGATTGAGGTGCCCTTGACTCCGGAAGCCGAGGCGCTGAAATGGAAGGAAACAGCGATTCGGACAGCGGCGGACCTTGATAATTACCGCAAACGAATGGCGCGTGAGCGGGCGGAGGATCTGCGTTTTGCGCGGGCGGGGCTCATCGAGGAGTTGTTGCCGGTGTTTGATAATTTTTCGATGGGTCTACAAATGGCTGAGCAGGAGCAGGATTCAATGATCTTTAAGGGAATGGCGATGGTGAAGGGGCAATTGGATGATTTTCTTTCCGCCCAAGGATTGAAGGAGGTCGCTGCTGAAGGGGTTTTTGACCCCAATTTCCATGAGGCGGTCGCCGAAGAGGAAAAAGAGGGAGCCGAGGCTGGTGAGATTCTTTTTGTGAAGAGAAAGGGTTACATGTTGCATGGTCGGCTGTTGCGAGCCGCGGCGGTGATCGTGGCAAAAGATGCCGAGGAGGTTCAAAGTAATACCGAGGAGGGAGTAGAGTAATGGCTGAACGTGATTATTACGAAGTGCTGGGAGTTGCCCGCGAAGCTTCGCAGAGCGAGATTAAAAAGGCGTATCGTAAGTTGGCGATGAAGCATCACCCGGATCAGAATCCGGATGATCCTAAGGCCGAGGAAAAATTTAAGGAGATCGGCGAAGCCTACGAAGTCATCAGTGATGATGACAAACGGGCTGCTTATGATCGCTACGGTCACGCGGCTTTCAAGAGTAACGGTGGCGGTGGAGGAGGCCGTGGTGGTTTCCACGACCCCATGGATATTTTCAGCCAGGTCTTTAGCGGAGGCGGAGGTGGAGGCGGCAGTATGTTTGACGACCTCTTTGGTGGTGGCGGAGGCGGACGCCGTCGTGATGCTTCCGGGAAGAAACGCGGAAGTGACTTGCGCTACGATCTTGAGATCACGCTTGAGGAGGCTGCCGAGGGTGTTGAGAAGGAGCTTGAGATCGAGAAGTATACTTCTTGCGGGAAATGCTCTGGTTCAGGTTCCAAGTCCGGCGGAGGTGGTGCCAAGCCTTGTTCGACCTGTGGTGGTCGTGGAGTAGTGGGCCAACAACGTGGTATTTTTATTCAACAAGCAACCTGTCCCGAGTGCCGCGGTGCCGGTCAGGTGATTGCGAACCCGTGCGGTGATTGTGGAGGCGATGGCCGGAAGCAAGCACCCGAACGGGTGAGTATCCGCATTCCTGCCGGGGTGGACGATGGCACCCGTCTTCGTTCGACCGGGAAAGGCGATGCAGGCATGCGTGGGGGGCCGGGTGGTGATCTGTATGTTTTCCTCCACCTGCGTGACCACGATGTTTTCCAGCGCGATGCCGATGATCTCTATTGCGATGTTCCTTTGCCTTTTTCGACTGCTGCTCTGGGGGGGGAGTTGCAAGTTCCTACTTTGACTGGGAGTGCCACAATGAAGGTGCCTGCCGGAACACAGGGCGCGACGACCTTCCGTCTCCGTGATCGTGGGATGCCTGCGCTCAACGGGCGCGGCACAGGGGATCTTCATGTCGAAGTTCAAGTGGAGGTTCCCACCAAGTTGAACTCCGATCAAAAGGAGAAACTGCGGGCGTTTACCGAGTCGATTGGTGAAAAGAATTCGCCGGTGCAGGAGTCTTTCTTTGAGAAAGCAAAACGTTTCTTCGATAGCTAGACGGCCCCATGGATCGGTTTTTTTTGTCACCTGAGCAGTGGGCTTTATCACCCATGCTGACCGGCGATGAAGCCCGTCATTGTTGCCGAGTGATGCGGAAGAAGGAAGGGGACCAGATTCTTGTGTTTGATGGTGGGGGGCGGGAAGGAAAAGCGCGAATTGTAAAGGCTTCGAAGAGTGAAGTCAGATTGGATGTTCTATCGACGATTGAATCGAATGCGTTAAATCCGCTGATCGAAATTGCGGTGGGAATTCCAAAGGGAAAGACTTTCGATTTGATTTTGCAGAAGGCGGTAGAGATGGGTGTGACCCGGATTCAACCGTTGATGAGCGAGCAGGGGAATGTCCGCTTTCACGATGTCGAGGGAATTGCCAAGCTGGAGAAATGGCAGCGGGTGGTCTTGGAAGCCTGTAAGCAATGCGGGCAGAATTTTCTACCAGAGGTGTCAAAGCCAATGAGTTTGGATTCTTATTTAGAGGATCTGGAGCCGGGATTTTCTCGTTTTGTGGGCGCGCTTACGCCTGGGACGAAAACCTTTCGCACCCTGCTGGGTGAGGTTGAAAATCCAGAAAGAATGGCTTTGTTGATTGGGCCGGAGGGAGATTTTTCGGCTGGGGAGTATGAAGGGATTTTTGAAGCAGGGTTTGCTCCGGTCAGTCTTGGCGACTTAGTCTTACGAACGGAAACGGCGGTCTTCTGGATGATTGCGGCTGTGCGATATCAATTCCAATCATGAAAGTTTTTTTTCTATTTCTGCTCGCGGTTTTTCTTGTTTCCTGTGGGAATTCGAGTGGACCGGGATACTCAAAAAAGCTCCTAAAGTATTGGGCTGCGAATCCTGAAGAAACGACGATTAAGGTTTCTCTCTGGGATCAAAAGGCGTGGCTTTTGAAC
Source organism: Akkermansiaceae bacterium (assembly GCA_026421245.1). Classification (GTDB taxonomy): domain Bacteria; phylum Verrucomicrobiota; class Verrucomicrobiia; order Verrucomicrobiales; family Akkermansiaceae; genus SW10. Next base: position 27,739 of record JAPKDJ010000024.1, read on the forward strand.
AGAAAAGGTCAGGCGGTTTTGGAGGCTGATATTGCCACGGGGGTGGTTGGGAAAGAGACCCCGGAGGGAGTGTTCCCGATATTAGAGCGAATCGAAGAGAAGCGATCGAACCGGTATGGACGGATTGTGAACAAGGAGACCCGTGACGTGGTGATTGCCAAGTCATGGGAGCATGAAGGACCGCTACCGGAGGGAACAGAGTATGAGGGGATTACGATGCCGTATTGGATGCGGCTGACGTGGGATGGGGTGGGGATGCACGCGGGGAGATTCAAAAAGAGAACGCGCAGTAGTTTCGGATGCATCCGGGTGTATAAAAAGGCGCAGCCATTGATCTTTGGGAAAACCCGGATGGGAACAAAGGTGGAGGTGGTGCAGGAGAGTTTGATGAAGAAGTACAGTTGGTAGCGAGGAACAGGGGAGGGATTTGCTGATTGAGCGACCTCGTGATTGCCAACTTTATCGTTACGAGACCTGGTCGCGAAGATTTGGATTTGGGGGCTAAAAGCGGGAGAGGCTTTTGGCTACCTTTGCTGGGTCTGAGAGTTTTATCGATCCCGCCGATCCTTCTTGCTCCGTGAGCGGAAGGCGAGGGGGATGGGGAGCCCGTCGGTGGGGTGTTTGTCTTTGATCTGGTTGACGAGGTAGTTTTGGAAGGACTCGACGACGAAGTGTTTGTCGTTTACGAAGAGGATATACTCGGGAACGGGAATGGCTTGGTAGCGGTCGTTAACGGCGGTGGTGGCGTAGAAAAGTTTGAGGCGCTTGCGGTGGCGTTTGTGTTCGGGGGGGGGATTCTTGATGAAGGCATTTTGCAGGAGGCGGTTGAGCGGTCCGGTGCCGATGACTTCTTGGGCGTTGTCGCGAATGCGGGAGATGGTTTTAAAGACGTGCTGAATGGCGTGGCCCTTCATCGCGGAGACGCAAACAAAGGGGGCGTAGTCGAGGAAGAAGAGTTCCTTGCGGATGTGTTCTTCGGCGGTCTCGAGGCGCGCAGATTTTTGGCCCTCGGGGTGGAAGAGGTCGAACTTGTTGGCGATGATGAGGCAGGGCTTTTTTTCCTGCTGAATGAGGCGGGCGATCTTGCGATCCTGAGCGGCGACGCCAGCGGCGAGATCGACGACGAGGAGACAGATGTCAGCGCGGCGGATGGAGCGCTCGCTGCGCATGGCGGAGAAGACCTCGATGGAGTCTTCCATGCTGGAGCGTTTGCGGAGGCCGGCGGTGTCGATGATGTTGTGCTTTTCATCGCCCCAGACGTAGGGGATGTCGACAGCATCACGAGTGGTCCCCGCGATTTCGGAGACCATGGTGCGCTCATCCTTGAGAATGGCATTGATGAGGGAGGATTTACCGGCATTGGGTTTGCCGACGACGGCGATCTTAAGGCCGTCCTTGAGGTCGTCGTGATCGACATCTGCCTGTTCCTTGGCCTCAAGTTTGGCGAGTTCGCTATCGACACGGTCGAGGAGGTCATTGATTCCGCGCCCGTGTTCGGCGGAGGTGGGGAGTCCGTTGCCGAAGCCGAGGCTGGCGAAGTCGCTGGCGGTGTTATCGTGGTCCGCGCTATCGGCCTTGTTCATGGCGAGGATGACGTTGGGATTGGACTTACGGAGGAGTTGGGCCACTTCCTCGTCGATGGGGTTAATGCCAGCGCGGGCATCAACGACGAAGACGATGAGGTCGGCGGAGTCCATTGCGATGAGGGCCTCGAGGGTGACTTGATCGGAGAAACCGTCTTTATCGAAGGCGCAGATGCCTCCGGTATCGATGAGCTCGCAGGGATTCTCGGTGAGAGTGCAGGGAGCTGCGATGCGGTCGCGAGTGACACCGGGTTGGTCAAGAACGATGGCGATGCGTCGTCCGGCCAGACGATTGAAGAGGGCGGACTTCCCGACGTTGGGTCGTCCGACGATGGCGACCTGGAATGGACTGGTGGGCACTTTGTTTTGAGATTTAAGATTTGAACGCGGTGGGCGAGCTGGGGACGGACTTGGTTGAGGGAGAACGAATGATCAAGTGTTTTTGAGTCAACGGCTAAACAAGCATGGGGAGGCCATCGGGTTTCAGGGCGTCAGCGGGCGGGCATTCAAAGTTGTCGAAGATGAATTTGTCCCATTGGTCGCGAGTGGTTTTTGAGAGGAGTTTTTGGGCGGTTTGTTCACAGCCAGAGCAGACCATCATGGGAAAAGGATCAAAGACCATGTGATTGCCGAAGCCCATGCAAGCGATCGAGTAGTCGGTGACTTTGGAAAGGGGAATGCCACATTGGAGGCATTCGGAGGTCCATTCACCGTAGTTCTGGGAATTTGCGAGGCGTTCGCGGCGCTCCTCGAGGCGGGGATTGTCTTCGGAGAAGGAGCGGAGGCGTTTGCGGGATTCCTCGGAGAAGCTCTGGAAGGTATCACTTTTACAGCTGAGGCAGATGGCATACTCGAAGACGCATTCGGGGCCTTTGAAGACTTTGGTGATATTGAACGGTTCATCCAATTCTCCGAAGTCACGGTTACAGGTGAGGCATTTTTTGAAAGGTTCGTCGTGCTCGAGAGAGTGGAAGAGAAGCGGAATGTCACTCATGCCCGAGGATGGTCAGGGGGGGGGCATAATTCCAACGTTTTTCGGGCCTGATTGGCTTGTCGTTACTTCGAGTGATAAAAATCCTCGATGGCGAAGGGTATTAGGGTTGATTAAGCTCTCCGAATCGAAAGACTTGGCACCCACACATCGTAACATTCACAACTTAAATATTTATGGAGGAACCATCCCATTCACCTGGAGAGATTGAAAACGCAGAAATTAAAAAGAGCAGCGTTGCCGGTCCAATCTTTTTGACTCTTTTCACTCTCGCGATCATTGGGGGGCTCGTTTATCTGCCCTTTTATGCTGAAAAAGAGCCCCTTATCGGCATTTTGAATTCAGACGCCTGGTGGGTTCCCAACGTGGGTGAATATCACCCGCTGGTTCTTCATCTCCCAATTGGAATTGTTTTCCTAACACTGGTGATGGAGGTCTGTAGCTGGCTCTCTTTTGGCCGCTACCGCCCGATGACGGGGCTTGCGCTGTTTCTGGCTTTTGTCATGGGTGCTTTTTCCTGTGCGACCGGTCTTTTTGATCTGAAAGTCGAGGGGATGGATCACAACGATTGGAGCGATGATATGTTCAAGCACATGTGGCTTGGGATTATCTTTGTGGGAATTCTCGGATTGGCATTTCTCGCTAAGATCTGGGGTCGCCACAGTGGATCCCGCGGGCCGCTTTATGGAATCTTACTTTTCGGAGCGGCAGGTGTCCTCGCATACGGTGCTCACTTTGGAGGTTTGGAGACCCACAAGGTCGATCCCATTGAGATCACGTTGAAAGGCTTCGAGCTCATCGGAGGGGAAGACAAGCAATCCGATAACGGAGACCCCGTTTCTGTGACCAAGCTTCCCAAGGATCGTCTTGCTTATAAAGAGGTGGTTTATTCGATCATGGAGACCAAGTGTCTCGACTGCCACTCGGAAGAAGCGGGCAAGAGCAAGGGCGGACTTTACTTGGATACCTACGAGAACTTTCTGGTTGGGGGAGATGGTATTGATGAAGAACCTCCGCAATTCACCTTGGTTCCCGGGGACTCTAAAAAGAGTTTTATGATCGTGGCCTTGAATCTTCCAATGGATGACGATTATCACATGCCTCCAGAGAAGAAAAAACAGATGGAGCCCCATGAGATTGAGCTTCTTACCTGGTGGGTAGAAAACCTTCCTGCTCGGAAGGATGATAAAGATTTCACACTCGTTGACCAAACTTTGGGAGAAATGGGAGCTCCGCAAAATATTCTCGATGCGGCGGCCAAGATGGTGAGTCCCGAGGAGCTCAAAGCGATAGCCGCGAAAATCGAAGCGGAAAAGGCAGCCGTTGATAAGGCGAAGCTCGAGAAGCGTGAGGCATTACAGGCTTCGCTGGATATCCTGAGACAGGATCCCAACTTCAAGACATCACTTGGCTATGCTTCACAGGATTCGACAGATCTGGAATTCACTGCGGTGAGTTTGCGGAAAAAACTAAACGATGAGACGTTTGCGAAGCTCGCTTTGGTGGCGGAGTCATTGACGACTCTGAAACTTGGATCTAGTTCGGTGACGGAGGCAGCCGTTCTTGAGTATTTGCCAGCCATGAAAAACCTGACGAAGCTCGATTTGAGTCAAACAGAGGTGGGGGATGGAATCATGGATGCCGTCGTGACACTCGAGAAACTGGAGTATTTGAATCTCTACGGGACTCAGGTGACAGACGCCGGAATCATGAGGCTCAAGACGCTTGGTGGTCTTAGGGATCTCTATCTTTGGCAGTCTAAGGCTACCCCCGAAGGAGGAGAGGCTCTGAAAAAAGAACTTCCCGGATTGGAGATTACTTTCGGGGTGAACTAGGGAAGGCCGTTCTTCTCACTTTTTCAGACCTGTGTGCATTCAAGGGCATGCAGGTCTTTTTCTTTTACGGGAACGTGCGTTCAACCTGTCCATTGGTAAGTTCGAGGCAGTGAAAGCGGTTTCCGAATTGGGAGGGATGGATCAGGGTTTGAAGCTGAGAAATTTCGTGAGGCGAAGGTCCGTCAAGGAGCCAATCCTTGGCGCAGTAGGTGAGATAACGACCTTGGTTGATGGAGGGGTGGACTTGTAAGCCGCATGTTCGAGCGGCCTCTTCCATTGCGGTGAAGTTGACATCAGCGGTGATGTCTTGCTCGCCGGGATGGTCCAGTGGGTGAGCGTTGGAGCGATGGTTGCGATAACACCGTATGGTGCCGGCAGTGCGGGCAGGGTGATAAAGAGACTCCTGGTCGAGTCCATAGTCGACCCAAATGAAGAGCGAGTTCCGGAAAGCCCGGGCAAGAGGAGAAACCAGGCTTTTGAAGTCCGGAGATCCTTCAGTGACGTATCCGTCCGGGTAGTTGGAAGGGAGATCAGGAGAAGCGGGGCGGGATGACCATTCCAAAGTGGAGTTGGCCGCGGTCACCATGACTTCGTGCCATTGGTTTTGTGAGCAGAGAAATAGGGGGACGGGGAGGGCGTCGAGGACCTCATTCGCGATAATCGCTCCAAATTCGTCGTTTGTTTCAGATGGAGAGCTGATGAGGGTGGCTCGGTCCTGCAGGCGGGATCGGAGGACATTCTGTCGCGCGATGAGGGGTTCGCTGATGACATAGGAGAGACTGGAAGCGAAGGCAGGATCAAGTGTTTTGGAGTGATCTAGGATGTCACACGCGAGTGAGCCGTCGTGCGCCCCCAGTTCCAGGAGGGTGAAGGAAGAGGGGGAACCGTTGGCGAGCCAGAAGCGATGGAGGCGTCGGGCGAGAAGGGAGCCGAAGACTGGTCCGACCGAGACGCTTGTCATGAAATCTCCCATTTTTGAGACGGTTTTGGGTTGCGGGCGGGAGTAGTAGCCTAAATCCGGATGGTAGAGGCATCGAGCCATGTAGTCTGAAAAGGGAATTGGGCCGTTTTTCTTGATGTCCTGGATTAGGAGTCGGGCCAAGTCGGTGGTTGCCCCCGAGGTGGATCGAGGGTAAGGAAAAGCCTGTTGGAGGCCTGTTAAGTCTGCGGGTTCTCGGGACATTATGTATGGACGAAAGAACAAGAAGGTAAGACGGTGGTTTTTCAAGCGAAAGGGCTTTCGGATTTTTTGTCTAATTTGTCTAATCGCTGCTGGCGTTGGAGCTTACTACGGGAATAAGAAGCTAGATCCCTATCGTGAGATCGCTGCTGAGTATGATCTTGAGCGGGTGGGGGAGAAAGAGGAGATGAGCTTTATCCATGATCGGACCGGAAATGAAATCGGAACGATGTTTGTGGAGAACCGATTTTCCATCCCGCTTTCGGAGATTCCGCCGGTTTTTGTAAATGCGGTCCTAGCGCAAGAGGATCAGCGTTTTTATGACCACGATGGTGTGGATTGGGTGGGCGTTGCCCGGGCGGCTTATTTGAACGCTCGAAGCAGGAGTATCACGCAGGGAGCGGGAACGATTACGATGCAGCTGGCACGGAAGTCATTTGATCTGTTGGGCGAAAAAGAGCGGCGTGTGTGGACGGGATATGAGAGAAAAATTGTGGAGGCGTTTGTGGCATTGAGGATTGAGGAACATTTCACACAGAAGTTGAGATCAGAACATACCGGAGATTCCGAGGGGTTGAAGAAAGCTGCGAAGGAGGCGATTTTGGAGAGGTATCTCAATCTCGTGCCTTTCGGTTCTGGTTTTTATGGCGTGAGATCGGCATCGCTGGGATATTTTGGAAAAGAGCCAAAGGATCTGACAATTTCCCAGTCGGCATCGATTGTGGCGTGTTTGAAGAACCCGAAAAGGATTTCTCCGCTTAGTAGTTTGAGCGAGAATAAGACCAACCGGGACATTGTGCTGACCCGGATGGCGGCGGAGAAAATGATCACTAAGGCGGAGCGCGATAAGATGATGGCCGGGCCAGTCGTCTTGGATCCCAAGCCGATCCAACGTGGCAAGTCGTTTCTTTATGAATTGGTAGCTGCCCAGGCCCGCGATCTGGTCGGTGAGGAGGCTCTCTCCCGCGGCGGATATACGATACGGACAACAATTGATGCCAAGGTTCAGAAGGAGGCTGAGGCGTCACTGAAGCGGCAGCTGTCCGAGGTGGAAAATGTTCAAGGCTATAAGCATGCCAAATACTCGGAGTATCAAAAATCAACGGGCCCTCCGAAGTATCTCCAGGGCGCGGCCCTTATGGTTGATCATGAAACGGGAGAAGTAATTGCCCATGTGGGAGGTCGGGACTATTCTCATTCCCAGTATGATTTCATCGAGAGCGGGAGTCGTCCTCTTGGGACAGCCTTTTTCCCATTTGTCTACGCGACGGCATTCGAGAACGGCCGTCATCCCGCCACTATGGTTATGGATGAGCAGATGGATCTTCGGAAACTTCAGGTCGGCGGTTTGGAGGGGGTTGTTGGAGAGTGGGGTATGGAGGTGATCAATCCAGGTTACGAAAAATCAATCACCTCTCGTCGGGCCCTTGAGGTATCAAAGATCGCGGCAACGGTGGAACTTGGCCAAGATGTTGGGTTGTCCAAGGTCCTCCAAACGGCTGGATTTTTTGGCTTCGATCTCACTTCAGACAATTTGCTCAACCGAATGCTTGTCGGTTTCGACAAGGTGAGTATGAGTGAGGTGGTTTCTGCCTACTCGACCTTCCCGCGGGGAGGGACACGGATTACCGCAAAACACTATATTCGTGAAATTCGTGACATTGAGGGAAAGGTTGTTTACCCGATAGGTGAAGAACGTGCATCCCCGGTGGCAAAAGCCGTTTGTTCGGAGACAGTGGCCTTTCAGGTTCACAGTATTCTAAATGAGGTGATGAAGACCGGAAATTTGGCGGGAAAAGCCAAGGGTCTGAAACAAGACCTACTCCTTGGAGGCGGTAAATCGGGAACGCCCTATGGATTTTCGGATGCCTGGATGGTGGGATATAACAGCCGTATCACCAGCGCGGTCTGGGTGGGTTTTTATGAGGGCGGACGAAAGGCAATTCATGGGAAAGCATTTGCGAAGAACGTTGCCTATCCGGTTTGGGAGAGAATCATGAATTCTTCCCAGCCGTCGTTCTCCGGGAAAGAAATTCTCCCCCCTAATACGATCGAGAAAGTTTCAGTTTGCCGGGTTTCCGGTATGCGACCCACGCGCTATTGCAACGAGGCGGTGGAGGATTTGGTGACGGGGGCACTTAGTTTTCGTTCGACGAGTTATCAAGAGTATCTCGGCAAGGGGCGAGAGTTGGGGATCTGCACAGAGCATGGTGGGGGGATCGATATTGAGGACCTAGCAGAGCGGTCGCAGCCGCAGGAGGCAATCAATGCCATTCCAATTAAGGCGAAGGCTCCACTCTTGTTAGGATTTGATCCGTACAACAGTAAGACTCCAACGCTTGGCATCAAAGATCAGGATGCAGAGGCCTGGCTTTCCTTCGATGATGTTTTGGTCGTGGAAGATTACGTCCGCGGGGAACGGGAAGCTTTGTTAAATCTTTCACGTCCCCCTCGTTTTATGCTACCCTCTCCGCCAGAGCCTGAAGAATCACCCGAGTAAAGTTTCATGAGTTCCACAACGTCTCCCAATCGATGGGTTCCTTTTCAATGTCCTTCGTGTTTTGGACTGTTCCGAGTACGCAAGAGCCAAATCGGTGAAACCGGTCATTGTCCAACCTGTCGTTCACTCAATCATCTCTCAGAGGAAGCGCAGTCCGCCGCAGCCAGTCCGAGAGCATCCGTCTCTGATCCGAATGAGACCTTGTTGGAGAAGGTGTCGGTGGCCAAGCCCATGACTCCCGAGGAAATCGCGAGGCGCGAGGCGAGTAGAAAGACCCACCGCCGACAATATGACAGTAGTGGAGGGGGCGGCGGCGACCTGAATTGGGAAGAAGAAACTACCGCTCCTGTTAAAAAAGGGACGTCCTGGCGGGTTGCGTGGAGTTTGGTGATGGGGACGTTCGTGCTTTTGGCTCTAGGCGCTCACTATGTTAAGAATGTGCGACCTGATTCGGTGAATCGAGGAAGCTCTGTCATTACCGATCCCAAGGCCCGAGAGATATTGAACGAAATTCTGGAGAAGGGTAAGACGGATATCTATGTTGATGAAACCGGCAGGGATTCCACCGTGGATGCGGTTGATCAATATAAGCAATTTGACCTGCAGGAAATTGAGGTGGTTGTGAAAAATTTCTTGAAATCGGAAACCGTTGCAGAACGTATGAAATGGGTTCGGCATTCCGATCGCGTTCTGCCTCTCATGAAAAAATTCTATGTCGCCGATGAGGTCGAGGCCGAGGGATTTGAGTCTCTGAACAAAACTGCGACTTCTTATCTCGATAACCTTTTGACGACAATTGTTCAGACCGCAGATTTTTTATCCTCGCCGATTGCGATCGAAAAAACAGGGGAGGGTGAGGATATAAAGTACTTGGTCGATTGGGAAAGTTGGGTGGGATACTGCGAAATGAAGCCAGAGGAAATGAGGATCAAGAAACCGACTGAGCCGGTTTTGATGCGGGTGATTGCGAATCGTGAAAACTATTATAATTTCACCTTTTCAGATGACAAAGAGTGGACGTCGTATCGAATGGAGCTGAAAGATTCGGAATACTCGTTTCTCGGATATGCAAAGAAGAATTCCAAAGTCGATGAATTCTTTTCAGTGCTACGGAGAAAAGGCGGCACCAATCCGTGTATTATCAAAGTGGTCTATCCTCCAAAGGCCCGCGCCAAGGATCAGGTGGAGATTGTTGAAGTCGTTTCCGATGGATGGATCCAACGGGAACCGGAGAAAAACAAATGATGAACGAGGATTTGAATTCTCCCGAGGAAAAGGCGCTCAAGCTCAATCTGGATCGATCAATTTACGGGACGTTCGCTGAAATCGGAGCAGGCCAGGAGGTTGCAAATTGGTTCTTTCGAGCTTCGGCAACAGCGGGGACAGTTGCGAAATCGATCTCGGCCTACGACATGACCATTAGCGATGCTCTTTATGGGAAGACGAAACGCTATGTTTCTCAAGAGCGCGTGGTGGACATGGCCAACTATGAGTATGAGTTGCTGGAGGAGCGCCTCAATAAAAGCAGGGGAGATGAATCCCGTTTTTTTGCGTTCGCGAACACGGTGAGGGCCAGAGGTTACAACGACACCGAGGAGTGTCATGGTTGGCTTGCGATTCGTTACCAGATTCAGCCCAACAGGCCATCTGGGACGATTGTCCTCCATGTGCGGCTGTTGGATGACGAGAACGTTGATCAGATGGAAGCTCTTGGGATTTTAGGAGTAAATTTGATAGATGCCGCTTACCATCATCCACGAGATTTGGGGGATTTTGTCCGATCGCTGACGGAGTTTATTTCACCGGGACGAGTAGAGATCGATATGCTCAAATTTCTCGGAAAGCCGTTTGCGATGGTTGACAATCGTATCTGTGCGCTGGAGTTGGTTCGTCAGGAGATGACTCCTGCAACTGTTTTCATGCCCGACGGCGAAGTTGTTCAGGCGGCTGAGGCGTTTTACAAGACCCCGCTTCTGGTGTTGCGAGGAAGTTTCCTGCCGGTGACGAACCTTCACCTCGATATGTTGAATCAAGCAGGGAAGATTTTCCCGCCTGAAGGAGGATCGATAGATGCCCAGCCGTGTCGGGAGGTTTGTGAGGTTTCTCTCAGTAATTTGTTACGGGATGGGGAGGTAGATCTTTTGTCATTTTTGGATCGTGCCGACACTCTGCAGGCGCTTGGTAAAGTGGTAATGGTATCGAATTGTCCGGAATTTCACCGAGTGGCGGCGACCTTGAGACGCTACACGAGGGAGCCTGTAGGAATGGTTCTCTCGATTGGTTTGCTCAACGAACTCTTCAAGGAGAAGTGGTCGAAAAATCTGCAGGGAGGAATTTTGGAATCTTTTGGTCGACTCTTTAAAAACAAACTATCCCTTCTGGTATATCCATGGAAGAGCCGGATCGAAGGAGAGTTGGTAACAGCCGAAAATTTTAGAGCGCCCGATCATCTTCAGCACCTCTACAAGCATTTCCTGAAAAATGGCATGATCACGGATATCGGCTGCGGAGACGAAAAACTTCTCGAACGAACCGGGAGAGAGATTTTAAAGTCGGCAGAGAAAGGAGGGTGCTGGGAGAAATGGGTTCCGGAAGAAGCTCGCATGTTGGTGCGCAGCTACTGTGATTCACAATGAAGATGATCATGAAAGCAAGGTCTCTTGGGGGGATGTCGATTGCGCTGGCAAGTTGTGCCGGAACGACCGGCATTCCCTACGACAAAGCGGCTTGGAACACGGAAGGTTATCTTCAGTCCCAAGCGAAGGAGGAGCTATTCCGTTTGAATCTTCAACGACAGGATCGCTCAACGGAGTTTCAATTCAATGACGGGCCTTTTTCCAAAGCAGCCGTGGCCTTCCCTCGTCGTGTGAAGGTGACCGTAAGTTCCGAGAGTGAGGGCAGGGATTCATCTCTCAGCGTTTCGGTTGAAGAGCACGGACTTTTTCGGAAAGAAAATTGCCGGGATATTGCCAGGAAATGGCGTGAGCGAATTCTGGATGATCTCTCCAGGAACTTAAAAAATTATTATCCATGAATGCACTCGATACCGCGGCTATTCTCCTGACCCTTACTGCCGTTTTTGGATACATCAATCATCGCGTTTTTAAGTTGCCGACGAGTATCGGGATCCTTCTGATCGGATTGGGAATTAGTCTTCTGCTCCTTTTGTTCGGAGGTGATCATTTACGAGAAAGTGCGGATTCATTCGTGTCGCAGATCGACTTCAACCGCACAGTCATGGAAGTCATGCTAAGCTTTTTGTTATTTGCGGGAGCCTTGCATGTGAATTTGGGAGACCTGCGTGATCAAAAGTGGGTTGTTGCCATCCTGGCAAGTGTTGGACTTGTCCTGTCTACCTTTTTGGTGGGGACTGCGTCCTACTTTGTTTTTTCATGGACGGGCCTCAATGTTCCTTATTTATGGTGTCTTGTTTTTGGTGCGCTCATTTCTCCTACGGACCCGGTTGCGGTATTGGGGATTTTGAAGAAAGCCGGCGTTCCCAAGTCACTGGAGACCAAGATCACAGGGGAGTCTCTGTTCAACGACGGAGTTGGAGTTGTTGTTTATTTGGTCCTGGTGGGACTCGCAGCAGGACAGCGGGACGCTTCGGTAGTGTCAGTGGGGAAGCTGTTTCTACTCGAAGTCGGTGGGGGCGTTTTACTTGGAGGGGGTGTGGGATATCTGGCTTACTGGATGCTCAAAACGATCGATAACTATCAAGTGGAGATATTGATTACGCTTGCTCTTGTGACAGGCGGCTACCAATTGGCCTCTTCTTGGCATCTCAGCGGGCCGCTTGCAATGGTGGTGGCAGGTCTAATGATTGGAAATCAAGGTCGTCTTATGGCGATGAGTGATACCACACGAAAGCATTTGGATCTTTTTTGGGAGTTGATCGACGAAGTGTTGAATGCACTCCTGTTCCTGCTCATTGGATTGGAAATTTTCGTCCTCGCTTGGAGTGGGAAAGCTTTGATTGCCGGGGTGATTCTTATTGGTGTGGTCCTTGCATCGCGAATGATTGCGGTAAGTCTGCCTGTCGTAGTTTTGAAGCGGACGCGCACCTTCTCGCCAGGGGTGATCCGCATTCTGACGTGGGGCGGATTGCGTGGTGGGATATCAGTGGCGCTTGCACTCGCGCTTCCGAAAGATGAGAGTCTTGAGGAAGGAGCGCGTCAAGCGATCCTCATGGCGACTTACGTGATCGTGATTTTCTCGATCGCGGTTCAGGGACTCACACTTAAGCCGGTGATCTCGCGTTTGATGAAGGCACCAGGATAGGGGGGCGCCAGGAATTATTATTGTTTGGCTGGCTCAGTCAATTTGATGGTTGGGACCCACTTGGGAAACCCCGCTTTCAGCTTGGCTTTGTAATCATTGGCCAACTCTGCCTCAGCTGATTTTTCTGCTGCGATTGAGGCTCCGTGAAGTGCGCGGGGTTGAAGCAAGGGATCATCGGGAACCATTGTGATGGTCTTTTTAAATTCGTCCAAAGCTCCGGTCCATTGCTGTTGGTGCAGAGCCACTTCGCCGCGAATGAGGTGGAGACCCGCGATATGGGCTCCCGGGGCATTGAGAGCGAGGCCCTTCTCTGCCGAATCCAGAGCATCAGTTAGATTTTGAAGACCCAGTTGTGCTTCGGCGAGATCGAGGTAGGCATCAGCTTTCCATCGAGGTTCTTGCTGCAGCTTTAGAAGGAGTTGGCCGGTTCTTTGGGCATTATCGAATCGTCCGGAGCGATTCTGGGCTTTTGCAAGGATTCGCCAGACTCCTGGTTCGGTCCGTTTAGGGGATTCGGGATCGGTGGACCTTTCAAGGTAGTCGGCTGCTTCCTTGATTTGTCCGTCATGGAACATTTGAACCCCCAGCCAAGAAAGCATTTGGGAGGGAATGGATTTGGCCGGTGCGACAGCAAAGATCTCTTGGAGTGCGGTATGAAGGGCTGATTTGTCCCGCTGGCTAAAGGCCGTAAGAATAAGGAGATCGCCGGCGGGTTGGCTGTAGAATTCAGGAGCAAGATTCCGTGCCTTTTGAAGGTAGGCGGGAGCATCATCATACTTAGCCTGTTTGTAGAATCCCCAGCCAATCCAGTAGTTTGTGTTTGCGATCGTGTCCCGTGGAAGGTCGGAGAAGTCTGAAAGAATACGCCGGTATCGTGCGATCATACTTTGATATTTCTTCTCCTCTCTGAGGATCCGGGCGCTTCCTTGCAGAGCGAAAGCGGTTTGCTCGGGAGTTGTTTCGAGGTCCAGGACTGATTCAAAGTCTCGGAGAGCGGAGAGATAGTCGCCGAGAGCAAAGTGAGCTTCGGCGCGCTTGTTGTGTGCCTCGGCTCGGCGGGGATCATCCGGGAATTCTGCGAGAAACTGGCCGAAGCTCCTCGTCGCACCACCGAACTGGCCGGATTCGCTCAGACACCACCCGTTTTTAAAATGGAGTTCTGGCTGGAATTTTGGGGAGAGCTTATCAGGGTCGATTGTATTGAAAACCAGAGCTGCTTTTTCAGGTGCCTTTTGGTCGTAAAGGGTTTCCCCCTGGAAAAAGCGAGCGAGGTGCATGAACTCGTGATCGGGGAATTTTTCCTGATAGATTTCATAGAAGATATCCACTCGTTCCGGAAGTCCCGGATGGCTGAGGTGGTAGTCACATTCGAGGCACTTGTAGGATGATTCAAACGCCATTTCGGTGTTGGGTTGAGCTCGGTCAACCCGGCGGAAACAGCCTCTGGCTTTTTGGTATTCCTGCAGGATCATATAGGCGTTTCCGGCCCTCATGCTGCGTCGCGCTTCTACTTTGCCGACCGCTCCAAAGTCACCCATTTCGAAGAGATTGACAACGCCCTGCCAGTTTTTTTTCTTGGTATTGAGCCCCATGAGAGAGGTTTGAGCTTTGGCCTTGTTGGAGGCGAGATGCTTTCTTTGTTCTGGCGTGAGCGAGGGGTGGCGCATGGGCATTTTTAGAATGGTGCGGAGATGAGATACGGCGACATCATCTCTTCCCAATTCGGTAGCAGCCAAGCCAGTGTAAAAAAGAGCTTGTGAGCGGTAGTCGCTGGCCAGTTCTTCATCAAGTAAGGGGACGAGGATCCGGATCGCGGGTTCAAATTTCCCGGTCTCGTAATACTGATAGCCGAGCATGAAGAGGGCCCATTCCTTGTGGGGATGTTTTCGGGTATCAACAATCCTGCGGAGTGCGACGGTAGCTTCCGCCGTGCGCCTTAATTTAAGGAGGCACTCGACCTGCTTCGTTAGGGCGCTATGACGGAGGTTTTCGTTTGCGTGATTCACGGCGACGATAGAGAATTTTTTTACGGCCTCCTCCCAGTTTTGTTCAACGAAAGCGAGGTAGGCCAACTGTCGGGCTGCGCTTCCAACGTATGGGCCCTTGACGTGACGATCTAGGAGGGCCTGGTAGGTTTTTTTTGCTTCGTTAATACGGCCCAGAACCTGACGGGCATAGCCGAGGTGGAAGCGGGCGGCAGGAGCATTCTTTGATCCGGGGTAGACATCGAGATACTTGATGTAGAGGCCAACGGCGTAGGCCATGTGCCGACCTTTTTCGTATCGATCGGACTGGGTGTTTGCCTCAGTATAGTGGCGTTCAGCTTCGCTAAATGCTCGTTGCTCGGCGGTCTCTTGGGCCACCAATACATGAGAGGAAAGCCAGCCGAAAATCAGGACGATTGCGAAGCATCGCAGGGATGGGAGGGAGGACATGGAGAGGGGGATTTTCCGGTTGGGTGACTCAGCACCAAAAAACTGCCACGGGTCGGGACAAAGATCAACCTAGGGATTGAGCGTGTTTTCTTGCTAGGACGATGGCTGAGCGGTATCGAATGGACATGGAACATCATGTTTATTTTTGGCTGAAGGACGAACGGGACAACGAGGTTGATCGGGGCGTGTTTGAAATGGGGATCGAAGCGCTCTGTTTATCCCCCAATATCGAGTCCTCGCATTGGGGTGCTCCCGCAGCCACCACCGAGCGATCGGTAACCGATCATTCCTTTAGTTATGCCATCTCGTTGAAATTTGACTCGATGGATCGCCATGACCGTTACCAGGAAAGTGACCTAGGGCATGATGTATTCATTGCCAGCTTTAAGGACTGGTGGGCGAAGGTCGTAGTGATGGACGTCGCGTGAATTGCTGTGAAATAAATGAGGGCAAAGGGTTCGGACCTTTACCCTCATCTGGATTTTCTGCGTGATCACAACAGGTAACCCTGCTTTAACCACTAGCAAATTAGTAGTTGGTAGAGTTGAAGCAAGAGAAAAGTTGCATTCGTGGTGGATAAACTTTCAATCCTCCCCGGATCAAGAGGGGAGATTCCTAAATGATGCGCATATTGTTAGTTCTCATTTTTCTGACTGTATCTCTCGGGCACGCTGCTCTCGAATTAAAGATCGACGATCTGGGGGAAACGATGGGTGGCTGGAACGACAAGGGGGGAGGCTGCCAAGTTTTGAGGTATCTGGATCCACATACCGCTGTTGGAAGCCCGAGCTTAGGCCCATTCCGATCGGCGGTTTTTTTGTTTCTGTCCGGATTGATCATTTGAGGGGGGATTTTGGACTCCGATGATCATGCGAGCTTGGAGGTGACTTTTGATAAGGACGGTAATGTTGTGTCAGGGAGCAATTCGATTGCATTGAAAGTAAGAAGGAGACCTGCGATTTGATCGAGGGAAGCGGGAAAATGGGTAGTAAGCTGCTGCGGAAAATGAGGAGGGTAAGGTCGTTCCCTTGAAGATTGATGCTTCCAAAAAGTGACGCCTAGGAGTCTGCCGGATATAGGCGCGCCTGAGCACCAGTTTCAACTCATTGGCTATGATTCTCTGTTCCATTTCAAATATGCCGAATCTCGGCGCATCAACCTTGAAAGTCCAACAAACATCCTAGGGGTGTTTTTTCCCAATTGGAATCGTCCCGCTGGTGATGTGAGTGAGATCTGAAAGGCTTGTGATTAAAGGGTTTGGAGAGCTTGTGAAATTTTTCACAAATTCCCCTTGTGAAAAATTTCACAAGCTCCTAAAAGGCGCCCAGCGATGGCTAACTTTTTTCCCCGTTGGACAAACCTATTGCCGCTGAAAATTGCGGTTTGTCTTGGAGCACTTGGTGCCGGCGTTGTTGCTGGTTTTACGTATTACGCAACACCCAAGGCGCAGCGAGTCGGCTACCAGCCCACTCAACCCATTCACTACGACCACAACCTGCACGTGAGTCAGCTGGGCATGGACTGTCGTTACTGCCATAGTTTTGTAGAGCACTCGGGCCATGCGAACGTTCCAAGCGCCAACACGTGTTGGAATTGTCACCAGCATGTTAAAAAGGGTTCGCCGAAACTTGCTGGTCTTCGTGCCGCAATGGCTGTCGATGAGTTTCACAGTCCACTGACGGATGCCAACGGAAACCTTGTTGAAGGGACGCCCATTGAGTGGGTCCGAATTCACAAGGCCCCTGATTATGTTTACTTTGACCACTCGGCTCACTTGAATCGGGGAATTTCCTGTGTGAGTTGCCACGGAGATGTGCACAAGATGGAGAAAGTCTATCACGCTGAGAGTCACTCCATGGGATGGTGTCTGGATTGCCACCGTAGCCCCGAGAAGCACCTCCGTCCTCTTGAGGAGGTCTTCAATCTCGACTACGATCCCAAGGTTTATCTCGAAGAAAATGAAGTCGTTGATACCGAAGGCCTGATTGTTGAGAAAGGCGAACGAATCAAAGATCCCGAGAATTTCGGCAAATTCCTCCGTGCACACTGGGGAGTTCAGCCCAAGGAGTCCTGTGCGACTTGTCACCGTTAATTTTAACCTGCCAAAGATGAGCAAACGCGTCTGGAACCCACCCGTCACTCCGCAAGGAGGAGATACCACCACTGCTTGGCGTAGTGTTGGTGAAAAAGAAGGCTCGCAGAGTTTTCGCGAAATCCTCGAACGCGAGTTCCCGCAAGGTGATTCCCTTTCCGAGGAGGAGCAGAAAGTCTCCCGCCGAAATTTCACGAAACTCATGGGAGCTTCAACGGCTCTGTCCGGTCTCGGATTGGCCTCCTGCCGACGTCCTGAGAGCTACATTGTTCCGTATAAGAAGGCCCCAGAGTGGATCGTTCCAGGTAAACCTCTCTTCTATGCCAGCACCCGCCCGAAATCCGGAGGGGCGGTCCCATTGGTCGTGACCACCCACGAAGGGCGTCCTACCAAGCTTGAGCCCAATGCTGATCATCCAGATTCCGCCGGCACTTGTGCTCAAACCCAGGCTACGGTTCTCGATCTCTATTCTCCTTCCCGTTCCCAGAAAATTTTCAAAGGCGGCATGGAGGCGACTCAAAGCGAATTGCAGGAAGCGCTTGCAGCCTTGGATCTCTCTAAGACCGCTTTGGTTTTTGGTGAAGATGATTCACCGACCCGTAACCGTCTCGCCAAAGGTTTGGCGGGGAAGGGGGCGACTTTGATTTCCTACGAGGCCGTCTCCGGTGAACCCCTCCAAAAGGGACTGTCCCAAGTGGTGGATTTTTCTAAGGCAGACCGCATTCTTTCGCTCGATTGCGACTTTCTCGGTGCCGACCCGGTTGGAAACAGCCGCGTATTCTCGAAAAAACGTCAGGGTGGAAACGCCGACTACAATCAACAAGGGGATGTTGATGCCGCCAAAATGAACCGTCTCTACCAAGTTGAGACGCAGTTCAGCCTCACCGGAGGCATGGCCGATCACCGACTTCGAGTCGCCCCTAGTCGGGTTGGAGTGGTTGCAGCGGCTATCGCCGCCGAGTTAGGTGCAGGTGGACAGGATGCCTCAGACGAAGATAAAATAGCATTTTTCCCGGAAGCAGACAACGCTGCCGAGCTATTCAAGGAATGGGTAAAAGCCTGTGCTGATGACCTTAACGCTGCAGGAGCGAGGGCCTTGGTCTTGGCCGGTTCCCGGCAGACCAAGGCCGTGAAGCAGCTTGCCGCAGCCATGAACAAGGCCCTGGCCTCAAGTGCCGTTCAGTCTGTGAAAACCGACTTCGGGCAATACGGCACTCTCGCCGATCTCACCGCCAAGCTTGAGGCTGGCGATGTGGAAAACGTCATTTTTCTTACTCCGTCCAATCCGGTTTTCGATGCGGACGGATTTGCAGGTGCTCTAGTCAAGGCCAAGGTCTCCATGCACTGGGGCCTTCGAAAGGATGCGACTGCGTGGGCCTGCGATTGGCACGTTCCCGCTGCACACTATCTCGAAAGCTGGGGCGACGTCCGCTCTGAGTCCGGTGTGCTTTCACTCATTCAACCCATGATTCTTCCTCTCTACGGCGGAATCATGGAACTTGATCTCCTCCATGTTCTTGCCGGTGGAGATTTCGCCAGTGGAGAATTTTTCCCCGCCATGGGCGAGGTGAAAGCTACTTTCGCTGAAATTACCGGAAAGCCCGACGATATTGCTTGGCGTGATGCTCTCACCGAAGGCTTTGTTGCCGGCACTGCATACGCAACTGGCGAGCTGAGTCCCGGAACTCCCTCGCTTGATTTCGGTTCTTCTCCAACAGCCAAAGGCCTGGAGATTGTCTTTTCAACCGATGCCTCCGTCCTTGATGGTCGGTTTATCGACAACGCCTGGCTTCAGGAATCTCCCGATCCTGTCACCAAGATGACATGGGACAACGCGGCGCAAGTCTCTCCGCAGACCGCCAAGGATCTCGGGATCTACGACAAAGTCATCGCTCTCGAGCCCAAGACCAATCTCATGGGCGTCGGCGGCAAGGTGAAAGTTTCCAAGCGCTACGAAACCGGAGAAGGAGAGGGGAACCATTCCCCCATGATTGAACTTACCGTGAGTGGTCGTGAACTGAAGGTTCCCGTTCTCATTGCCTACGGACATGCCGACAATGCTATCACTCTTCCTGTTGGATACGGTCAAGCTGCCGACGATGGCCGCGAAGGTGCTCCCAAATTCGACTCGAGCAAACCCACGGTGGGGCTCGTTGGCGTCAACACCGGATTTAACGCTTATCACCTCAGGACATCCCAAACTCCTTACTTCGCCACCGGCGGAGTGGTGAAGACGACTGAGGATAAATATCCCGTCGCTCTCACCCAGGAGCACAACTCGATGTATGGCCGCGCGTTGGCCCGTGAAATTTCCACGAACGATCTTGAGGGCAAAGGATCTTTTGAGGATCAAAAGCAGAAAGTGAAGAAGCAGGGGATGGATTCCCACGCTCCGCCCAATATTTCCCTCTACAAGCCCGAAGGAAGCGAGACTTGGTCCAAGACCGATCTTGCGGCCAAGACTCACCTTTCCGACGAAATTCACCAGTGGGGAATGGCCATCGATCTCAATACCTGCACCGGCTGTAACGCCTGTCTGGTTGCCTGTCAGGCCGAGAATAATATTCCTGTTGTGGGCAAGGATCAGGTTGCCATGGGCCGCGAAATGCACTGGATCCGTATGGATCGCTACTTTGCGTCCCAGGAGAATCCCGTCGAACATGGCCACGTCAATAAGAACGCCGAAAATCCGGCTTGGGTCACTCAGAATCCGGAATCTATTCCTCAGCCTGTCGCTTGTGTTCAGTGTGAGATGGCTCCCTGCGAGACCGTTTGTCCGGTCAACGCGACCGTTCATACCGAGGAAGGCCTTAACTCGATGGCCTACAATCGCTGCATCGGAACGCGTTACTGCGCCAACAACTGCCCCTATAAGGCCCGTCGTTTCAATTTCTTCGACTACAACAAGCGTAATCCTCTCATCAAAGGCAATCTTTACAAAGGACCCTTTGGAGAGAAGAAAGTTGGAGAAGCTCCCCACCTTCAGCGGAACCCGAACGTCACCGTCCGGATGCGTGGAATCATGGAAAAATGCACCTACTGCGTGCAGCGTCTCCAGTCCGCCAAGATCAAGAAAAAGCAACAGCCCAAGGTCAATAATTACGCTGCCGGCAAAAAATCTTACGAGGTCAAAGTTGACATCATCAAGGACCTGCGCGTCAAAACCGACAGCGTCAAGACCGCTTGTCAGGATGCTTGCCCAACGAGCGCCATCTCCTTCGGTAATCTCCTCAATAACGACTCCCAGGTGGTCCGCGCCAAAGGGAATGTCCTCGACTCAGTTAAGATCATCAAGGGTGACAAGTATGAAGAGATTCAAGGCAGCCCCCGAAATTACGACTTGCTTCAATACGTCAATACCCGTCCACGCACGAGCTACCTCGCCCGTGTGAAGAATCCGAACGATAAGATGCCCGATGCGAAATTCCTCGGTCAGGCAACGATCAACATTCACTAATCTCGAGAAACCTTTCCTGCGACTGACATCATGTCCAAAGAGACCAAACAGGCTGAGAACAACACCTCCAAGGTGAAGATTCCCGTGCTTGAGCGCGAGAAGTTGATTCTCAACAATCGTTCTTACCACTGGATCACCGAGCGCATTTGCGGAGTGGTTGAAGGGCGACAGCCCTTACTCTGGTGGATCCTTTTCATCCCTTCCGCGCTCATCGCTTTGGTCGGTGTGGTCGGTGGTCTAACTTATCTCGTTTCGACAGGGGTTGGAGTCTGGGGAAACACGAACCGTGTGATGTGGGGATGGCCCATCGTGAACTTCGTGTTCTGGATTGGTATCGGTCACGCCGGAACCCTGATTTCCGCGATTCTTTTCCTCACCCGTCAGAACTGGCGGACGTCCATTAACCGGGCGGCTGAAGCCATGACAATCTTCGCGGTGATGTGCGCGGGTATTTTCCCTGCCTTCCACGTTGGCCGTGTTTGGATGGCTTGGTTCCTGGCTCCCATTCCCAATTCCAATGCGATCTGGCAGAACTTCAAATCGCCCCTCCTCTGGGACGTGTTCGCGGTTTCGACCTACTTTACGATTTCTTTGATCTTCTGGTTCCTCGGCATGGTTCCAGATCTCGCCACGATTCGCGATCGTTGCAAGCCCGGCATTCGGAAGTTCATGTATGGCATTTTTTCACTCGGTTGGCGCGGTGGCAACCGGCAGTGGAGCCATTACGAAATGGCCTATCTTCTCCTCGCGGCCCTCTCGACCCCGCTGGTGCTCTCAGTGCACTCGGTGGTTTCGTTCGACTTCGCGACGTCCGTCGTTCCTGGTTGGCACACCACGATCTTCCCGCCCTACTTCGTGGCTGGTGCGATCTTCGGTGGTTTCGCAATGGTGCTCACAATCATGATTCCTGCCCGGGCCCTCTATGGTCTGAATGACATGATCACGATGAAGCACATTGACAACATGGCCAAGATCATCCTCCTGACCGGAACGATCGTGGGATATGCCTACTTGATGGAACTCTTCATCGCCTTCTACTCTGGTGCGAAATACGAGGGAGCCGCCTTCCTTTTCCGAATCGATGGACCCTACTGGTGGGCTTACCTCGCCATGATGAGTTGCAACGTCCTCTCACCACAGATCTTCTGGTTTAAGAAGATGCGCGAAAACCTCTGGGTCGTCATGGCCGTAGCAATGTGTGTGAACATCGGAATGTGGTTTGAGCGTTTCGTGATCATTGTCACGACCTTGGCCCGGATGTGGCTTCCCGGTGACTGGAAAACCTACAGTCCGAGTGGCGTTGATGTGCTGACCTTTGTCGGGACGATCGGAATGTTCCTCGCCCTTTTCCTCCTTTTCCTCCGCTTTCTACCCTGCATCAATATTGCCGAGGTGAAGTGGACCCTCAAAGAGAGTGACGCTCACGATGAGGACAAGAAAGACCATCCCGATGACGGCATCGAAGTCATCGAAGCTTACCAATACGAAATTCACGAAAATCCCGATGGAGCTGCCAAAGAGGCAGGTCTCGAGAGAGCAACCCCAACGGCTGAGAAGGCATGAGCACGAAAGTCCGCAGAGTATACGGCTACCTGGCCGAATTTAAAAATGCCTCGCAGCTCTACAAAGCTGCTGAGAAAATCCGCGAGGCTGGATTCAAGAAATGGGATTGTTATACGCCCTATCCGGTTCACGGACTTGATGATGCGATGGGGGTGAAGCGTTCTATTCTTCCCTACTTCGTTTTCATCGGGGGACTCGTTGGTTTCATCACCGCGATCACGCTGGCGTATACCACACAGGTGGGACTCTATCCAACCGTCGTGCAAGGCAAGCCGTCCAACATCTTCACCACCGCGGCCTTCTTCCCGGTGATGTTTGAGCTCACCATCCTTTTCTCCGGTTTCACGGTTCTCTTTGGCCTTTTGGCCTTGATCGGCCTGCCCCGTTGGAACCATCCCATTTTTGCGAGCAAGCAGTTTGCCCGTGTGACTGACGACAAATTCTTCATCGCGATTGAAGCACGTGACGCCAAGTTCTCTGCTGAGGGAACCAAGGCTCTGCTTGATGAAATCGGCGGCGATAACATCGAACTCGTAGAAGACGACTCCGAGTAAGCCATGAAATACTTCTTCCTTTCCCTTCTTGCTCTTGCCCTCCTTGTTGTTGGAGTGTTCGGCTTCCGCGGCGACAAGTTTTCCCAGGCACCCATCGAGGTTTTCCCCGACATGGACCACCAGGATAAGATTCTGGCCCAGACAGCCAGTGGTTTCTTTGATGATGGGATGGGATCCCGTCACCCTGTTCTGGGAACTGTTCCCAAGAATGCTGACAGCGGCATTATGCCTCTCGAGTTTGGTGCCGGTCGCTCCGGTTATTACTTCGATGGCAAGCTCGAGGGGACATTCGGCAACGGAATGCCTGCTGAGCTCAAACTTGAAGCAAATGCCGATGCGGTTGGGCTTCTGGGGCGGGGCAAGGAGATGTTCAATGTCTACTGCGCCATCTGCCACGGAAAAGCTGGCGATGGGAAAGGGGTCGTCGGACACCACCTTGGCAAGGCCGGCGTGACCGTTTCGAATATTCACAGTTTCCCTCAGGAGACCCATCCTGATGGATACATTTATCAGGTCATCTCAGACGGCAAGGGCCTGATGGGTGGCTACAAGCACAATCTTCCCGTGCGGGATCGCTGGGCCATCGTGGCCTACGTCCGTGCACTTCAGGCTTCCGCCAAATAATTTTATCTGATTCATCACGACATGGCACATCAAGTGACATCTAAAGACATCCCAACCAACGGGGAGCATCTGGAGAAAAGCAAAGTTGCAAAACTTCAGCTGATCACCGGTGTGATCGGCGGGATTGGTCTGATCGCAAGTATCATCTATCTCTTCGTCGGTGGAGGTGTTGAGAAGCCTGAAACAGAGGCTCACGAATCGTCTGTTGCGCATGGTTCATATGCCTTTTCCTGGCTCTTCGCTGTCTTTTTCGTAACGACGATCGCCCTCGGAGGATGCTTTTGGACCTTCCTGCACAACCTCTCTAATTCGGGGTGGGGGACATCAGTTCGCCGCATGATGGAAAACCTAGGCTTGGTTTTCCCATTCCTCATTGTCTTCTGTATTCCTTTCCTCTTTCCTCAGGTTCAACAATATCTCTGGGAGTGGATGACCGCATACAAGCAGGCCACAGCCGCTCATCCAGGAATGGACGCCAGTAAAGCGTTGATGCATAGCTCGAATGCCCATGATCATCTTCTTGCTGCTAAGGTCTTCTACCTGAGTCCTGGATTCTGGTTACTTCGTTTCTTCTTCTACTTCATTGGTCTCGGTTTTTTCATCTGGCTTGTTCGTAAGTTCTCCGTTGCTCAGGACACCGATAAAAATCCTGGAACGAAGAACCTCTTTGCAGCGCGTAAGCACTCCTCATGGAGCATGATTGTCTTTGCGGTGACCCTGACCTTCCTCGCTCTCGACTTGGTGATGGCTCTCGATTACTCATGGTTCTCCACGATGTTCGGAGTTTACGTTTTCGCAGGATCAGCACTGAACTCAATGGCGGTTCTCATTCTCACCGGGATCTTTCTTCAGAAAGCCGGTTATCTCAACAAGGTGGTGACCGAGGAGCACTATCACATCATGGGTAAGCTCTGTTTTGCCTTCACGGTTTTCTGGGCTTACGTTTCCTTTTCCCAGTTCTTCCTCATCTGGTATGCCAATATCGTCGAGGAAACCCGCTACTTCCTTCTCCGTAACACTGAGAACTGGAACTTGGTCAGCCTTTCCCTCGTCTTCATGCATTTCGCTCTTCCTTTCCTCGCCCTGCTTCGGTCGGACGTGAAGAAGAAGCCAACATTTATGATCGTTCTTTGCCTCTACATTCTCGTCATGCACGCGGTGGATGTTTATCATATGGTGATTCCCGAGCGCGGACCTTCGGTGGGCTTGGTGGTCGGCCATCACCCACAACTATGGATTAGCGGATCCTGGGTCGGAGATGTTTTGGCACTTGTGACCGCCGTATCCGGATTCCTCTTCCTCTATCTTCGCAACCTCACCTCGGTTGCTCTTTATCCTCACCGCGATCCTCGTATTCTCGAGTCCGCAAACCTTCATAACTAATAGTCATGGATCACACCCGCGATAACCCGCTCAAGCGATTTTCCGCCTTCTGGATCGCCCTGCTTCTTGTGACGGCTTTTGGCATCGCCTGTTTCATTCTCCGTCCTCTGACTCACGGAAAAGTGGACGCCGCATACGAGATGACAGGTGAAGATCGCCTCACAATTAAAGCTGATATTGATAAGGTTCAGGCTGACACTTTAAACGTGGGTGCTTTGAATAGGGCACTCGAAGCAAAGACCAAGGATCTCATCAAACAACCTTCCGCTGGGAATATGCCCGTTCCAGAGGCCGCTCCTGCACCAGCTGATAAACCAGCTGATAAACCAGCTGATAAACCAGCTGATAAACCAGCTGA
>JAPKDJ010000157.1 GCA_026421245.1 Akkermansiaceae bacterium
CCTTCAACAGCGAACTACGCGGAATTTAGCAATCCCAAAAAGCACCATTCCAGATTAGACTCTCCGCAAGTCTATGTTACGTCGTCTTCTGGAACTTTTCTTTGTCTCCTTCACCAACCCCCTTTCTCCCCCCCCTCCGCTCCGGTCCAAAGGCGGCTTCAAGGCCCTCCCGCCAAAAGCAATTTCCTAGCAGTCAGTCAGTCAGTAGCAGTCAGTGCAACCCCCTTTCGCCCCCACTCCGATCCCCTCAACGGCGACCTCAAGCTCCTCACCTCAAAAGCAAATTCCTAGCAGTTGCCCGTAGACTTCCAGGGCTGATTCCAAGGTGCTTCTTGAAAACATGGCCCAGATAACTTTGGCGACCAAATCCCACCAACTCAGAAATTTCTACGAGACTTAGTTCGGAATTCTCAAGCAAGGATTTTGCTTTATTGAGCCTTACTTCGATCAGGAACTCCCGAATGGTCTTTCCTGTTTCTTCACGAAATCGCCGCTGAAGAAGGCTCCGAGAAATGCCCGCTTCACGCGCTAGATCATCGTTATTTAAACTGCAATTGCCCAAATTTTCATGGATCATATGGACTCCGAGAGCAACGGCGGGATCTGAGACCGCGAGGGTGTTTGAGGATCGCCTCGTAACCAATCGAATGGGAGGAAATAACATTGGCTCACTTGGCGGCTTTTTCCCTGCCATAATTTGATCAAGCAAGCGTGCAGCTTCGTAGCCCACCTTTTGGTGATCCAAGTGCACACTACTCAGAGGTGGCATGGAGAGATCACAGAGAGGCCGATCATTGTCGACCCCGACAACTGCCACTTGCTCCGGGACGAGCAAGCTCTCTTCACGACAAGCGTCCAAGACCATCAGTCCGCCATCATCGCGCGCCAACATGATTCCTATTGGTTTTGGTAAGGCACGTATCCACGCGCGCACTGCCTGACGAGCAGCCTGCGAGCCAGACGTCCGATAAGTCAAAGGTTCAAAAACATGAAAAGTTGCACGCCCAGCGCACTTTTTTTGCAAAAATTTGCGGCGCCGTTGAGACCAGCCTTGGGCTCCATTTTCGCAGGGATAAAAGCCAATATGATTGAATCCACGACCAAGAAGATACTCTGCTACCAGCTCAGCAATTTCTCTGTCATCGGCGTCTACCTGTGGGATCCCGAAGTCTCCAACGGACCTGTTCACATCAACCACTGGCAACCCGCTGACGCTCAAGGCCCGCGCCATTGCAGCATCACCTACGCGGGCGATGATCCCTTCTGCTCCTGAGTCTTGAAGCCACTCCGAAATCGCAATATGATCTCCTTCTGGAACATGAAGTAAGCGCCAACTATCCAGCTCATGAGCAAAATTTGCGATGCCCCGAAGTGTTTCGCGCCCCGGTTCAAACGCGGTGTAAACAAGAAGGGCAACTCTTTTGCGAGAACTCGAAGCGGTAATTTTCATGCTTTAGACTAGAAATAAATAGAGCGTGTTAAACCTTATCAAAGGGACTACCCGATTTCGAAAAAATTATATCCAATTTCGACAGGGTAGACGAGAAATATTCTTGCCTGAGCGCTTCATTTTTTCGGAGTGTGTCGCTCGCAAACCGATCAATATGAACGCCATTAATAAAATATCGAAGTTCTCAGCGCTCACCATCGCCATTTTGGCCGGTGTGACCAACCTCAGGGCTGAGGTTCCCGCCGCCATCCTCGGGGCAGTCCCCGATTCCGATCAGTATTCCCTGATTTACGAAGCTGCAATTCCCGACGTTGCTCCTAATTGGGGATTAACACCGGAATATGCCACCGATAATTCGGCAAACGGTCCCGCCAACTTCGACCGGGTCGCCTACGTCATGGAGTTAGATGAGACGTGGGTGTGGGTGTCCTTTGAGACCCTCCCTCAAGGGCAGACCCTCGCAACGGTGGGAGTCCCGACGGTGGATGTCGTTGCTGGATCTCCCATCCAAACGACAGTCACCAATATGGATGTCTTTTCGAGCATCACGGATGCCAACATCATTGCCACAGGCACTGGCTTGACGGGCGGCAATATCGAATTCTGGCCGGGCAATTACCAGGGAGAAAACAACAACAACATCCCGAACGCTGACGGCGCTTTGTTCGACTGGGGTGACGGCGCTGCGGCAGCAAATGTTGGCTATGGTTCAATGCAGCTCCACAACCACGATGCCAGTCAGGTGCTTTTCGCCTTCAATCGCTGGGGTGGTGGCTTTGCGGGAATGTCGGATATCGGGATCGGCAACAGAACTTTCGATAACCCAGACTACACCTTTGCTGAAAACGGCGCAAACTTCACCACGCGGAAGCTCTACGTGCTGGTGCGTGAAGGGGCTCCCACATTTCCTCCTCCGGAAGCGACCGAGGCCATTTCATCGGTGGCTGGGGATAAAATTCTGCTGACGTTCGGCGAAGAAGTCCGCAGCGATTCCGTTGACGTCGCCAATTTCTCAATCGCAGGGGGTCCCGCCCTCACGGCTGCCACTTCCTCTGGTAACATCGTCACCCTGACCACTTCAGGCTTGGTGGGGGGCACGACTTACACTGTGAATTACACCGGCGTTTCCGGACTGCCAGGAGCTGGATCGGCTCTGATTGCTACGGTCAACATCGATTTTACCGCTCCTATTTTTCCCGCGATTCTAGCCTCCATTCCAGCGGCGGCGGGATACGACCTCATTTATCATGCGGAGATCCCAGCTGATGCTCCAGCTTGGGGAAATGGCGTGCCCTATCTTGTCGATGAATCGTCAACCACGGATGTGACGGCCTTTGATCGCGTTGCTTATGTCATGGAATTGGATGGCGAATGGGTCTTCGTTTCCTTCGAGACCCTCTCTCAAGGTAGCACCTTCGCGACGATCGGAGTTCCGACCATTGGTGTCGTCAATGGTGCTCCCATCCAGACGATAGTCGTCAATATGGATGTCTTCTCGAGCATCACGGATGCCAATATCGTCACCACCGGCACTGGCTTGGCGGGCGGTAATATCGAATTCTGGCCGGGCAATTTCGGTAAGGAGAATGACGCGAACATTCCGAACGCTGATGGCGCTGCCTTCGACTGGGGCGACGGCGGCGCGGGCGTCGGCCAAGGCTATGGCTCCATGCAGATTCACAACCACGGTGCGAGCCAAGTAATCTTCGGTTTCAATCGCTGGGGCGGCACTGGCGCTGGTGTCGGAGGGATTACCGATATTGGTATCGGTAATAACACGGGCGGTAACGTAGACTACGTCTTTGCTCAGAACGGCCTAAACTTCACCAAACGGAACCTCTACGTTCTCGTGCGTGAAGGGACACCCCTCTTACCAGCTCCAGAAGCGACTGGATCAATTTCATCGCTCGCTGGAAATCAGATACAGCTGACGTTCAACGAAGAGATCAGCAGAAATTCAGTAGATCTCGCGAACTTTTCAATCGTAGGTGGACCCGCTATTACAGATATCGTGACTTCCGGAAACACCGTGATCTTGACCACTTCAGGCTTGGTGGCAGGCACGACTTACGCTGTGAATTACACCGGCGTTGCCGGACTCCCAGGTGGTGGTATTGCTCTGGCCGAGACCCTCTCGCAAGAGTTCACCGCTCCTGCCATTCCCACTCTCCCCGGGACCATTCCAGCGGCGGCGGGATACGAACTTATTTATCATGCGGAGATTCCGGAAGCGGCTCCCGTTTGGGGAAATGGCGCGCCTTATCTCGTCGACCAATCGGGATTCACGGAATCGACTA
>JAPKDJ010000158.1 GCA_026421245.1 Akkermansiaceae bacterium
AGGGTGACGTGGTAGTAGCCGGAATTCCAATCGGCGGGAATGGGAACCTTGAGGGCGGCGGGCCATCCACAGCCGTGGGAGGAGGAATTTTCGGGAGTTGGGTGGTTGGCGCCTGGGATGGCATCCTTTTTGAGAACGGATTCGGATTTGGCACCGAGACGGGTGATTTCGAAAGAAAAGGTGGTGGAGGTGGTGGAGACGTGAAGGGTTAATTCTTCACCGGGAGCATAGCTGACTCTTCCGGTATAGCCTTCGACGGAATTCGCGCGGAGAGAGGTGGGCAAGGCGAGAACGGCCAGGAAGATGGGCCGGCATCTCCTAGCAAATCTCTTGAGAGTCCCATTACTCCCTCGATGCCTGTGAGTCCGGGTTGGAGGGGGAGGAAGAGCGCTAATTCGGAACATTTGTCTGATTGGATCGGGGATGAGAGGCCTCTTCAAGATTAAAGTTAGCGTGGGAGCATGGAACCAAAGGGTCTCAGGGGGACTAGCCCCTTTTGAAAATCCGTGTTCTACCGGGTTTAAGGTGAACCCGAGCTTCTCGGACTGCCGGCGCAATCAAGCGTTCTTTTTTCGCGTCTTTGATTGCTAGAAAATTTACTTTTTGGGTGGACTACTGGAAGGCATCGTTGAAGGGCTCGGAGAGGGGTGGGCATCCCCCGCAGGCCATTCCTTGATATACAAATCCTGCTTGGTAAAAGGAATTTCGATATTATATTCAGTGAATAGTTTATAAATCGCTATGTATAAGTCGTGCGATATACGACCGCGATCTTCCGGTCGTTTGATCCAGGCCATTAAATTAAAATCTAAACTGGATGCGCCAAAACCGCGCATGCGAATTTTTGGTCGCGGGTTGTCACAAAGCTCAGGATTTTCTCTGCCAACTCTCATCAATAGTTCTACGACTTGGTCGACGTCAGAGCCGTAGGAAACGCCGACTACGATTCGAATTCTTAAGCTGTCGGTACCGGCACTTTCATTGATGATTTTAGCGTTAGCAATAACGCCGTTGGGGATGGTGATTTCCACATCATCTCGCGTTAATAATCGGGTGCTTCTTAATCCTATTGCGCAAACCTTGCCTCGTTCACCTGAATCAAGATTAATGTAATCACCTATTTTATAGGGTGCGTCGGCAACGATGAAAAAGCCGGAAAATAAATTGGCCAGCGTGTCTTTAGCGGCAAAGCCCACGGCTAAGCCGGCAATGCCCGCCGAGGCTAACCAGCCGACGGGGTTGATTCCCCAAATCATTAATAACAGGTAGCTGCCCACCATGATGATGACTAGCTTGCTGCTTAAATCGAATATGGGAACTGTTCGGGTTTCTATGATGTTAAGGCGATTATCTTGACTGAATACCTCGAGTAATAGCGTTGATATACGAACTGACGCGCGAATCCAACTAGCGACAATAATTGATATTAAAAGATTGATGATTAGTTCGCCTCCGAAGGGGAGTTGGGCGACAACGATTGCCTGGGATAGACCCAAAAATAAGATGGTATTAAATACCGGCTTGCGCAATTCCTGAAGAATGGTGTCGTCTATGGATGACTGCGTTAAACCGGTCAGGCGGCCAAGTAGATTGACGAGCAATGAGCGGCAGCTAATCGCCACTACATAACTGACAACGGCGACCAGTGATGCGGCCAGCAATGGGTGTTGTGATATTAACTGCCATGCTGGCAGCAGTGACGCGGGTAAGAGCTCAGCAAAAGCAGGTAGTTCTTCAGCGAGTGTGATTTCTGGCGTCACTGCTACTACGGCTTCGGTTGCTGTATTACTCTGGTCTGACATAAAGTATTAACGGCTAGGATTTTTCTTTTTGAGTGGACTGCTGGAAGGCGTCGTTGAAGGGATCGGAGAGGGGAGAAAGGGGGGGTAAGGGGGAAGGATTGAACTGAGATGATTGAGTGCGTGAATGGTGAGACGGAGAATTAGCCGAAAAAGCGAGCGGTCCGCATCCGCCGGGCGTTTCAAGACGGAAATTCATAACCCAAGAACGTAGTCCTCCTTCCCGCCATGCCAAGGATTGTTTTGGCAGTGGCTATTTGGCGCATTGAGCAAAGTAGAATGACACCGAAGGAAGCCCGAAAAGGGATGTGGTGGTCGTTGCGCCAGAAAGAAAGAGACACCCTTGTGATCAATCAGTCATGCCCCTCTTTAGGGGCGTTGGAGGGGGGGATCGCCCAATCTTACTGTTTTTCCACCCGGAAGTAGACGCTTCCCGTTAGGCCTAGGTCGGAAATGTCAAAGATCCTGGTGGTGCTGTCGCCTGCGTCAGCCTGGACGTCATCCTCGATGTCGGAGTCCCAATTGATCAGGTCGGTTGAATACTTGATGGCATAGACGTCGCCCTCGCTTGAGTTCCAAGTCAGGCTGACGTCGCCCTCGTTTGGCGAGTAGTCGATTGAGTTGATAGCAAGAGGCTGACTTGGGGCCAGACCGAGCGGCCCTCCGGTGTATACGGCCATGACCTCTTCGGGCGTCAGCGCTTGATCCCAGATCGCAACCTCATCCAAGACGCCGGCGAAGGACTCTTCGCCCCCGCAGATGAATAAGGGAGTTTCAACATTATTCACGCCCTCGCAGTAACCGCCATCACCTGCAATGCCAGTCTTCGGATTGAATGCGCCATTGTCCGGAAGCTCCCCGTTCACATAAATGCTAGCGGTATCTGTGGCGCTGTCATAGGTGCAGACGATGTGCACCCATTCGCCGTCTTCGTAGGCGTTGGCAGGAAGGCGGCACTCAGTGCCCCAACCGCCGTAGGACTGCCAGCCACCGATGCGGAAGCGGAGCGGGCTGTCCTCGTTACGCGGCCGGACGAGTATATTGTAACCAAATCCGCTGCCGGTAATTGATTTGTCCATGATGGTTCCGTAACTTGCTTGGTTATCGATCATCCACCAAGCCAATGTCAGATCCTTGGTTGTAGGAGAAGCCTCAGCACCGGAGGTGATCTCGTCGCCACCCAATCCCTGATAGGCACTCGCTCCCACCTTGCCGGGCGCCAACCAAGTTCCGCCGGTAATCGTTCCATCAAAGCCACCAACTTCATCCTGGGCGACCTCGCCGGCGCCCTCATCGAATGGCCAGTAGGCGATTAGATCGGCATTGCTGACGGGCGCCGAGGCACAGAGCGCGAAGACGATAAGATTGATATGTTGTTTCATCATGATCTGTTAGGGATGGCGGTGGATTGTAAACGCATGCAGTTTCTGTGTCACTATAGAAACTCGGCTTGTGAGAAGGTGCAGGTGAGACGAAGAGAGACTCGGTTCTCCTGAGCTGCGAAATGGTTTAAAAGTTAGGATTAGTGGTCTGGGTCGCAACGCTCATGGATCTGCAGCTTATATCAGATTTTCGGGTCGTGTGAAGAGAGGAGCTCCTTTTCAGGGTTGTTTTCAGACTATTCCATAAAGTTTCCCGTCTCATTCCGAGAGAACTTACGATCTCTGTCTTTCCTCGGTTGAAGAAGCGAAACGCTTCGGATCATTCCATTTTTGGCGAGCATCCAGAGTTTGGTGCGGGAGATGGAAAAGAGGGCGCCGGCTTGCTTGTCTCGGAGTCATTTGGCTGGGGTGATATTCATATCGACCGACACCCGATCAGTGGCGTTCACCCTGGTTTCACTCCGGAGTTCGAAGTGATTGATCATTCCAATCCCTCGCCGGCTCGATTGATCCAGAAAACTACTGGGCCAACTGCTTCACGCGGTAAAATGTCTTT
>JAPKDJ010000159.1 GCA_026421245.1 Akkermansiaceae bacterium
TTGCTACTCGCCAGTAAGGTCTTGGCGGCATCGGTGTTTTTCAGTGCCTCCAATGCGTCAGCCATCGCTGGGTAAAGCGCCTGGGTATCAGCTGCCATTCCCGGCAGGAAGCACATCAATCCACCTCCGATCAGCATTAGAACACCTAACACTCGCTCCGAGGAGAAGTAGCGATCCGCAATCAGCCCCAAGAAGAGAGGCGCGATGATCGCCGCGATCGGAGCACTTTCATAAGCCCCACCAATGAAGGCCCCCAAGTCATTGTTCCCCATCGCCAATGCCAGGGTAGCGAACCAAGCTCCCCAGGCAAAAAACTGCAGAAACATCATGATCGACAATCTCGTTGTCGTGCCGTTTTTAATTTCACTCATATTTTTAAATGTTCGTTAAATGGTATTTACGCCTCAATTCGTGATCTCTTGCGATAAGAACTCGGGGTCATGTCGTACATACGCCGGAAGGCGCGGGTGAAACTTGTCAGGGATCCAAAACCGGTCCTCTCGGCAATCACGCCCAGATCCAATTCACCCAGCTCTAAAAGATAAGTCGCGCGCACCAGCCGCACCGAGCGCACAAAGTTCCCCAAGGACACTCCGGCCCCTTCCCTGAAAACGGCCCGCAGATAACTTTCCGAGACTCCCATCGCCTTGGAGAGAGCAGGCATCGCCAAATCGCCCTCCAAATTCTCCATCACGTGCTTTTTAATCTGAGCGACCAGATCGGCATCGGGCTCGACCACATTCCTGCCGGGCTCTGCCGTCTCCATGACCTCAAACACCTTGCCCAGGGCAATACTCGCTCCGAGCCCCTTTTCCGTTTCATACTCCACCAGAAAATTAAGGAGCTGCTTTTTTGATTTGGCATCGAGCTTACGGCCTCCGCTGCGCCAGAGTTCCAGAATCTGCCGGGCCGATCCCTCCAATTCAAAAGTCACATACAACCACGAAAAACGATCAGGCAGATCGATATAATAATGAATCTGGTGCGGGAACAACAAGTGAGCCTCGCCCTCGTGGATCTGCCGCGTATTCGTCTCCACCCCCATCCTTCCGGTCCCCTCGAGAGCAACCAGCAACACATACCGTGAATGCTGATCATAACGCCCGGCTTTGGCCGAAATCCCATCCCAACCTCTCGTCCGGTGGTCCTGTGCCATCCGGCAGAACGAAACAATCTCACGCGGGAGGATCTCCCCCCCCCAGTCCAAACCGCTGAAGTAATCCTTCGGCTGGCCTAGAGCTCGGGCAACGTCGATAAGTTGTTTGGTGTCTGGCATCTTTTTACGATCCTGCCGCATCATTATCGAGAAACCAACCGACATTTCCATGATTTTGCAGAAAACTTGCTGGCACCTCCGGACCGACCTCTCCACTCATCGCTCGGTTAACGATCTCCCGTTTGGATTCCCCCCGGGCCATCAGGACAATCCGGTGCGCCTCCAAAATCGTCCCCACCCCCATCGTGATGGCATGAGTGGGCACGTTTGCCTCTCCACCAAAACTCGGAGCGGCATCCATAGTCGTCTTCCGTGCCAGCTTAATCCGACGCGTCCGGCTATCCACCTGACTTCCCTTCTCGTTGAACCCGATATGACCCTCCCCGCCGATCCCAAGTAACTGCCAATCAATCCCTCCTGCTTCTTTAATCGCATTCTCGTATTCCAATGCCGCCTCACCGGCATCCTCGAAAATCGAAAGAGGAACGGAGACATTCGACGGATCAATATCCACGTGATCGAATAAATTTCTCCACATCTCCGCCCAATAACTCCTCTCATGATCGCGGCCAAGCCCCTCATATTCATCCAAGTTAAAGCTCATCACATTCTCAAATGAAAGCCCTTCTTCCCGATGTCGCCGAATCAGTTCACGATAAAATGGCAACGGAGTACTCCCCGTAGCCAGACCGAGGATAACCTTCTTTCCCTCAGCCTCTTTCTCCTTAATCAGAGCCTCCACCTCGTCAGCCACGGCACGACAAAGCTCCTCCACCTCACCTACTTGGGCTGTCTTTGAAACAATCTGTATTTTTTTACTCAAAATCGAAATGGCTCGTTGGCGCAATACGTAATCAATTTTGACTATTGATCAAGTTTCTCTTTTTTCGTAGCATCCCTGAACGAAAAGAACGACCTTTCAAGTATCCTAAAAAACAACCCAACTAATACTCATGGACAATAATCGACGTACTCTCCTGAAAACCGGCACCGCAGCGACCCTCGCCGCCGCCGTTCCCTCCATCCTCAAGGCGCAGAATACGCCGGACCAAATCAAAATCGGCGTCATCGGCTGCGGTGGCCGTGGCAGCGGTGCTCTCGCCCAAGCCATGTCCGCTGATCCCAATGTCATCCTTTGGTCCATCGGTGATGCCTTCGAAAGAGGAATTAACAACGCCGTTCGCGTGGGTGGACGTTTCAACGAGCGCATGCAGGCCCCCAAAGAGCGCCAGTTCATCGGCCTCGATGCTTATAAGGGAGTCCTCGCGTCCGGAGTCGACGTTGTCCTCCTCTGCACCCCTCCCCATTTCCGCCCGCAGCACCTCCGCGCCGCAGTTGAGGCTGGCAAGCACGCCTTCGTTGAAAAGCCAATGGCGATCGACATACCCGGCGTCAAATCTGTCATCGAATCCGCCCAAATGGCCAAGAAGAAGGGCACCGCCATCCAACACGGCTTCTGCTGGCGCTACCACCCCGGCACCAAGCAGGCCTACGAAAAAGTCCTGGCTGGCGAGCTCGGTCGCGTCGTTTCAATCTATGGCACTTACATGCTCAACCCCGTCGCCCCTCTCGCCAACGGCGAAGAGAAGCCCGACGGCATGGGTGATGTCGAATTCCAGATGCGTCACTGGCAGAACTACGAGTGGCTCTGCGGAACTGCTCTTGTCGAGCAATGTATTCACACCATCGACAAAGTCGGGTGGGCCATGAACGATGTCGCCCCGATCGCCGCGGTCGCCAACGGAGGTCGCGCCCAGCGGGACGACCAATCCAACCTCTTCGACCACTACGATATCACCTACGAATATCCCAATGGCGTCACCGCTCACGTGGGACAGCGTCAGATGAATGGCACCCACAGTGATGTCACCGACCGGGTTTACTGCGAAAATGGCACCATGTTTTCTCCAGGGCGTTGCTCAATCAAGGATGTCTCTGGCAAGACCACTTGGCGCGTCCGCCCCGAAAAGGGAGTCGAAGACAACATGTATCAAGTCTGCCACAACGAGTTCTTCGCCGCTCTCCGTGCCGGCAAGATCATCAACACCGGCGAATACATGGCCAAGTCCACCGCCCTCGGCCTTCTAGGTCGCGAAGCCGCCCACACCGGCAAACGCATCAAATTAGAAGACTACTGGAAGAGCGAAGAAGATCAAGCCCCCGACGATATCCAGTTCGGTGACACTTTTCCTGTCGCTTCGCTTCCCATTCCCGGAAAGGAGCGCCCGGCGACCAAGCCGTCACGCGGCTAGGCCAGCTCTCAATAAGTTTTTCAAGGCGTCCGCGAATCATTCCGTGGGCGCCTTTTTCTTTCCCGCCTACATTTTCCGGAATCATCCCTGAAAAATGACGCCCTCGCTTTCGCGGTAAAAGAAAAACCCGCAGGGGCGTGAGCTCCCGCGGGTTGTCTTGAGTTTCTTATTTGAAGAACCGTGCCTTATTCAGCGGCATCAGGAGCGGCGGCAGCAGCAGCGGCAGCA
>JAPKDJ010000025.1 GCA_026421245.1 Akkermansiaceae bacterium
TATCGACGAGTCGTTCGACCTTTTCACCTTTGAGATGGGCGACGGAGTGCTTTACTGCGAGGTAGCCCATATTGAATGGGTCTTGAAGTGCCAAGGCATGGATCACCTTCTTCTCGATGCCCGCCAGCAGGGCATCATTGACGTCGAAGCCGACAAATTTTACTTTGCCCGCGATGCCGGCACCTTTCATTGCTGCCATCATTCCTTCAGTGGCCGACTCGTTCGGCGTGAAGATTCCGTCGACTGAATCGGCAAACTGGTTGAGCAAATTATTGGCTACCTCTTGTGATTCTTCGACGGTTGCGCCAGCATACTTATCGGAAGAGATGAGCACGATGTCCGGGCCGTGTTCCTTGAGGCCCTTGAGAAATCCTTCCGCACGTTTCTGGGTGCTGGCGGAGCCAACCATGTGGCGCAGCAGGATCGCGTTGCCCTTGCCTCCCATTAGTTCGGCGAGATGCTTACCGCATTTTTCCCCGGCAGCGAAGTTGTCGGTGGCGACGAAGCTGTCGAAGAACTCATCCCCAGCCGGAGCGAGTCCCGAGTCCCAGATGACTACCTTGATCCCATCATCGTGTGCTTCCTTGATTGGTCGGATCATCGCCTCGTCATCGAGTGGAGCGATCGCGATCGCATCGACCTGCTGAGTGACAAAATTCTGGACAACCTTTATTTGCCCTTCGCGGTCGCTCTCGATCAACGGGCCTTTCCACAGGATTGTGACGTCTTCCTCCTCGGCAGCTTTGATAGCACCGGCGTGGATGGTTTTCCAGAATAGGTGGTTCGTGCCCTTCGGGATAACGGCGATACGGAACCGTTCCTCAGATCCTGAGTCATCGGGTTTTCCACAACTGGAGATGAGCAGTACAAAAGTACAAATGGCGAAGCTAAGAATGAGTTGTTTTAGAGAGGGCATGGACGAGATGTTAGAAGCTTTTTGTTTGAATGGGTAGTGGGAGGGCGGTGATAAGTGAAACTGGCGGGAAGAAGAATCGGGCGAAACGGCGGCGAGCCTTTCTCCGCAAGGTGTTTTAATTACCAAAGAGCGTAAGGTTCCTTCTCACCATGCCAAGGATTGTTTTGGCGGCGCTCGGTTCTGGGAGTTCTGAGGTCGGTTGGACCGTTGGCGAGGGGAGCCTCCAAGAGGAGGAGGCCCCATCGATACCCCGACCAAGAATCTCTTCATCTGAGGGACCGGATTTTCCTCAGATCATTTCTTGATCTTATTCAAGTTCACGCTCATCCCCCTGAGGCCAAGGAACCTGCAAAGGGGGGCGATCGAGGGCCTGCCGGAACAGATCCCGCCGATGTTCGAGAGAGCACGGTTGCCTTCACCACCTCCGACAACATCGTTATTCAAGGTGCCCTGCGGCTTCCCGCAGCACGGATTGCCACCAAGCTGCCGGCCGTGATTCTCATTCATCAAGGCGGCCGTAGTCGCGCCGAGTGGAAGCTCAATCCGGCAGCGGTCTCCATGGGCTGCGTTGTTCCGGTCTTCTTTGTCATTGAGATACTTGGGTGAGAGAAACCCCACGCGCTGCGTGGGGTTGGCTTTCAACGGGACACTGTCCAAATAGGAATGAAATTCTTACTTTTGGAAGAGAGGGTTATCCTTGTCGCCTTTTGAGAGGATGTAGGCGAGGAGGTCGAGGATGTCGTGATCCTCGAGGGTGCTGAGGAGTCCCGGGGGCATCATGGAGAACTTGGTGGGTTGGGAAGATTTAATGTCTTTAGTATTAATGTTGGTCATTTCGCCGGGAGCCATGAGGTCGGTGATGACTTTGTAACTATCGCCGCTGAGGTTAGCGATACGGCCGATGATTTGCTTGCCGTCCTTCAGGGTGAAGGTGACGGAGCCATACTGATCGCTGATCTCCTTGCTGGGATCAATGATGGATTCTAGAAGATCGTGCGGGCTAAATTTTCCGCCGGCACTGGTAAGGTCGGGGCCAATTCCTCCGCCTTCCTGATTGAAGCGGTGACAGGCGTAGCAAGTGGCGGCGGCGAACATTTCGCGGCCGTTTTTGAAGCTTCGATTCCCTTCGAGCCCGGAACCAAGGAGAGGAGTCAGATCCTTCATGGTCCAGTGTTTGACGAACTTGACCTCGCGGTTGCTGGTGAGGGGATTCTTGGTGATGGGCTTGGCGTTGATGATTACAGCGAGTGCTTTTTTACGCTCTTCGCTGAGGCGGGCGAGGGAGTCTCTTTTGATCTCATTGATGAAGTTGCCGAAACTTGCTCCTCCCTTGTATCCGGCCGCGCGGGTGAACCAGGTAAAAAGTTGTTTTTCCAAGGCATCGTTCCAGCCGTCTTTTACGAAGCGGATGTTCTTGGCGATGGCAATTTGTTCTTCCTGGGTCGGGGCGGTGTTCAGGAGGTGGACGGAGCGGGCGATGATGTTGGGGGCCTGAAGGTAGCCGAGGACATTGGAGAGTTCGATGTTTTCCGAGCCGGAGTCACCAGGGTATTGAGGGTCGAGTTGCTGGACGACGGCGGCTTTTTGCTCGTCTGTCGGAGTGCCAAGACGGAGGAAGGTGAGGCCGTAGGCTCGGATGAGATCGAAGCGTTCCTGTTGCTTCAGGGATTTGTAGTCGAGAGCGAGAAGGGCTTTGATGACGGCGGATTGATGATCCTTTTTACCGAGACGGGCGAGGGTAAGAAGTCCGCCGAGTTGGGTGAAGGGGTCTTTTTCAGTGAGGGCTTTGTCGGCCCATTTTTCGACCGGGACTTTCTCAATTGCGGTGCGAGCCGCGAAGCGGAGGGCGCGGTCGTCGCTGCCGAGGTGCTTCCAGAGTTTCGTAACGACAGCGGGGTCTCTCTTGAGGTGGTAGGCCTCAATCGCGAGGCGTTCGGCGCGGGCCTCGGATCCTGCTTTCTCAACGGGAGCGGGAGCGGTGCTTTCGGAGCCGGTGTAAGTGACGCGGTAGAGGCCGGACTGGACCTTGCGACCGCCAACCGCGAAATACATGGCGCCGTCTTTTTTGCTGACAATGAGATCAGTGAGAGGCAGGGGCTGGCCGGCGATGAATTCCTCAACTTCTCCGGTGTAGCTGGAGCCGTTAGGCGTGAGATGGACGGCGTAGAGTTTGCCGTAAGACCAATCACAGGCGAAGAAGGCACGCTGGTATTTGGCGGGGAATTTTGCTCCGGTTCCGAACACGACACCGGTGGGTGAACCGGGGCCGACATTGACGACGGCACCGAAGCTGTCGCTGTAGTATTCAGGCCATTTCGCGGAGCCATTTCGCCAACCGAATTCAGCACCGCTAATGACGTGGTTGATGCGGGTGGGGCGATACCAAGGGGTGTTGACGTCCCACTCCATATCAGCATCGTAGGTGAACATTTCGCCTGCGGGATTAAAGTCGATGTCGTATTGGTTTCGAAAACCGGTGGCGATGACTTCCCAAGATTTCCCGTCGGGGTCGGTTTTACAGACCCAGCCGCGGGGCGCTTCGACGCCTTTCATGAAGCCGCGCCCGTAAACGCGTGGTTGGAGGGAATCCTCACCCCAGACTTCGGAGACGCGGGATTTCTGATATTCTGGGAGAGTGGTTTGGTTTCCGCAGGCGACGTAGAGAGATTTTCCGTCGGGTGAGGGGACGACGGCGTGGGGGCCGTGCTCGCCGCCGACTTCTTGGAATTTTTTGAGGAGTTCGACTTTATCGAACTTATCGTCGCCATTGGTGTCTCGAATACGATAGAGACCGCGGCCCATGTGCTTTTTCTCATTTACTACGGCATAGAGGGAATCGAAGGCATAGCAGAGCCCCCAGGCGTGTCCGATATCGAGGTCGATTTTTTCAATTTGAGATTCCTCGAGAGTTTTTCCAGCTGCGGGGCGGGGAAAGCGGTAGAGAGATCCGTATTGATCGCCGGCAATGAGGCGGCCTTTGTCGTCTTCGGTCAGAACGACCCATGACCCGAATTGGCCCTTGGGGACTGAGTAGAGGCGTTCGACATTGAAGCCTTCTTTGATTGCCAACTTGTCTGCGGGAGTGGCTTGGGAGAAGAAGTCTTCGGCGAATACGGAGCCGGCCGACAAAAGGGCGCCAATGGTCAGAATGGGTTTGAGGAGAGTTTTCACGATTGAGAGGGGGCAACTAATACGCTGTCTGTGGCGCCACAATTACAAATTTCGCGAGAATAAGAAACGTTTCTTATCAAATTCGCTGATTGAGTAGGGAGAAGGGGGTGGTCAGGGTGAGGGAATGCTTAAACTCCTTCTTTTTGTTCCGCTGATGGTCAGTGCTTCACCGACTCTTCACGATGGTAAGACTTCTCGAAGTGAAGTGGTGAAGGGTGATTTCTCGAGCGGGAAAGTTTCGTTGAGAACCCCATCGCCAAACTTTACCCAAGCCTACTTTACGGATGATCCGGAGCGGGAGCCGTTACAGATTTCGTTTAACGAGGATGCGACCGAGGTGACTTTGGAGATTCCTAAAGAGAAACGTGGTGAGGTTGGAACGGTCACGCTGGAAGTGGCCGAGAAGTCGATTTCGTTTCCAGACGGGGAGATCATTTTTTCGGCACTGGATTCGCAAGTGGAAGGGCCTGGGAAAGCGAAGTTGGAAAGTCATCCGGGGAATCACCGGGTGGGATTTTGGTCTGATCTCAACGATTCGGTGGTGTGGGATTTTAAGCCAACAAGATGGGGGATGTACTGGGTTGATGTGACGTATTCGCTGGCCGGAAAGGGGAGCGAAGTGGAGGTGAAACTCGCGGACCAGGCCGTGATGGGAGCGCTTGAATCAACCGGGACGTGGTATCGCTATACGACGAAGAGGTTGGGGCGGATTTATTTGGCGGATGACCAAAAACCGGTGAAGCTTTCCGTCAAGGGAACAAAAAAGCGAGGTGGGGCGGTCATGAATTTGAAGGCGGTGACCTTGAGGCCGGCTCCCGAGGGCGATACGCCCATTGCCAAAGCGGCGATGGATGGAAGTGTGACTTTGATGGCGAATCAGGCGACCGTTTATGGTCAGAAGTTACGGTATGAACCGAAGCCAAAGAAGTTGTGCATTGGTTACTGGACAGTTCCAACGGACTACGTGACCTGGAAAATGGAAGTTCCGGCCACGGGAAAATATAAGATCACGATCTATCAAGGATGCACTGAGGACAATGCAGGGAGTCTGGTGGATGTCCTGATCGGAGATACCAAGTTAGCATTCAAGGTGAAGCCGACGGGGCATTTCCAGAAGTTTGAGCCAGTGGAAGTTGGGGCTCTGATTTTGGGGAAAGGGGTTTATCCTCTTGAGGTCCGACCCCAGGCTAAGACCAAGCTCGCAGTGATGGACCTTCAGAAGATTGTGCTGACTCCAGTCGAGTAGTCTTTCGACAAAGCACCCCATGCTTGCGCATGGGGTGCCTTACTCAAAACTGATCGTAGAGACGGACTACATTGTCATGCCGCCATCGACGGCAAGGACCTGACCGGTGATGTAGCGGGCCTCGGGGCTGGCCAAAAAGAGGGTGGCATTGGCGATGTCCTCGACCTGTCCAAGTTCGGAGAGAGGGACCTTGGAGATGATGCCTTGCTTGAGGTCGTCGGAAAGCTGGGCGGTCATGTCGGTGGTGATGAAGCCGGGAGCGATGGCGTTGCAAGTGACCTTGCGACCGGCAAGTTCGCGGGCGATGGACTTAGTTAAACCAATGAGGCCTGCTTTGGAGGCGGCATAATTGGCTTGTCCGGCGTTTCCGATGAGCCCAATGACGGAGCTGATGTTGATGATGCGGGGATCGGTGCCTTTCATGAGCGGGCGCTGGAGAGCTTTAACGAGGTTGAAGGCCCCTTTGAGATTGGTGTCGAGAACGGTATCCCAATCCTCGGACTTCATGCGCATGATAAGTCCATCGCGGGTGACTCCGGCGTTGTTGACAAGAATGTCGATTCCGCCGAGGTCTTCGACGATGGTTTTGCCAATCTCCTGAACAGAATCATAGTCAGCGACATCGAGCGCATAAAAGCGGGACGAGTCGGGGTAGGCGGCGTTGATTTCCTTGGCGGCGGCTCCACAGCTGGTGGGGTTCCGCGAGATGATGGCAAGCTTGGCTCCTTCGCGGGCAAAGGCGTGGGCAATGGCGAGACCAATGCCTCGACCGGCACCGGTGATGACGACACGTTTTCCTGAAAACTTGGACATGGGGAGAGGGTGGCGAAGAATTTGGAATTTGAAATCACGAATTGGTAATTTTGAATCACGATTAGGTTAAGGGGATCCTAGAGTCGGATCCGTGATTCCCGGCCCCTATGGCACTGCTGCGCTTGAGGGGAATTCTACCGAGTCCGCTAGTGCGGGATTGATGGCGAAAAGCGTGTGCGGATCATGGGGCCAATGCCGGTGATTTTTGGGAGAGTGACCCAAGGCGATCAGCGAGGGGCTTCCGGAAGCAGTAGGGCGGCCCGTGAAATTGGCCGGGGATGGTGGTGACTAATAGTTAAAGGGCTTTCAAGAGTTCTGAGATCTGGGGAACTGTGTGCGAGGAGCTCAGAGTGATTCGGAGTCTGGCGGTTCCCCGGGGAACCGTGGGGTAACGAATAGCGGGGACGAGGAATCCTTTTTTGAAGAGGTTGATTGAAGCGGCGATGGCTTCATCATTTTCTCCGATGATGCGGGGGACGATGGGAGTGGGGGAATCGAAGAGTCTGCAGAGAGAAAGTAGGGTGCGACGTTTTTCCGCTCCTTCGGGTGAGACTAAGATTTTAAGGGCGGCGAGGCTTGCGGCGGCTTGGGCCGGTGGCGGGGCGGTGGAGTAGATGAACGAGCGGGCTTTATTGATAAGGAGATCGATCCAAGCGCGAGATGCAGCAAGGTATCCTCCGGCCGAGCCGAGCGCCTTCCCCATCGTGCCCATCTGAAAGTCGATTTTCTCCTGGAGGCCGAGTTCTTCGGCCAGGCCGTGTCCGTTCGGACCGAGGACTCCGACAGAGTGCGCTTCGTCGAGAAGGAGGAGGGCTCCGTATTTTTCCTTGAGAGAAACGATGTCAGCGAGAGGGCAGAGATCACCGTCCATTGAGAAGACCGACTCTGTCACGATCAACGTACGACCTTTACTGGAGTTGAGAAGTTTTGCGAGTTTGTTGAGGTCGTTGTGGGGAAAGATGCGAAGGGTGGCTCCGGAGAGCTTCGCGGCATCGATGAGGCAGGCGTGGGCGAGTTTATCGAGAATGATGGTGTCGTTTTTGCCGACGAGAGCAGGGATCGTG
This sequence comes from Akkermansiaceae bacterium, assembly GCA_026421245.1. Taxonomy (GTDB): domain Bacteria; phylum Verrucomicrobiota; class Verrucomicrobiia; order Verrucomicrobiales; family Akkermansiaceae; genus SW10. The sequence continues at coordinate 7,211 of JAPKDJ010000025.1, forward strand.
CCCATCGCGGTGGCGTAGCCATTGGCGAAGGTGAGAGCGGCTTCAGTTTTCTTTCCTGAGGCGATTTGTTCTTCGAGTCGATGGAAGAGATCGAGCGAACCGCAAACGAGTCGGGAGGCGGTGGAGCCTGTTCCGTAGTCCCGGATCGCTTTTGATGCAGCCTCGACGAGGGCGGGATGTTGGGAGAGGCCGAGGTAGTCGTTGGAAGAGAAATTAATGAGCTCGTGATCATTGATGACAACCTTGGGAGGGGACGGAGAAGAAATCTGGCGCAAAGAACGAAGGAGGCCTTTTTCTTCGAGAGATGAGAGTGCTTCTTGTGGTGAGTGCATGAAAGGGAGTGGGGTGGGATTCTTTGCTTTGGACGATGAGATTGGAACCGCGAAGTGTCTTTAATCGTTTTCATCTTTTGCTGGAAGGATTCATCAATTTAGCGTGTATGGGTGTTTCCGCGTTTCCTTGCTTATGAAATCCCTCTTTTTGAAATCAATTCTGCCTTCACTGACGTTACTGGCTGCCGCCGATCAGCAGACCATGCTTGAAAGCTTCACTCTTGCTTCTGGGCTGGAGGCGAAATTGTGGGCGGGGACGGATTTAATTCACAGTCCGGTGGCGATGGATATCGATGCCAGGGGGAGGGTGTGGGTGACTGAGGATTTACAGAATTCCGGTGAAAAGGGGCCGCACGCGCGGATTAAAATTCTTGAGGATACCGACCTTGATGGGAAAGCGGACTCGGTCAAAATTTTTGGGCCGACCTTCAACTCGAAGCCGATGGGAATCAGTGTCTTTGACAACGTCATCGTGGTGTCGATGGCTCCGAACATTCACGTTTATACCGATGTGAATCGGGATGATGTCTTTGATCCAAAGGTGGATCAGGAAAAGATCATCGCAAAAGGTTTCCATGGAAACAGCCATGACCACGCTTTGCATGCGGTGGTGCCGGGGCCAAGCGGGAAGTGGTATGTTAATCACGGCAATATCGGTGCTGATGTGACGATGTCGGACGGGAGAAAAATCCATGCAAGTTCGTATTACAGTCAGAATCCCCAGAGCATCGGAAAGAAGAGTTTTGACGGGCGCTTGTATGTGGGGGGATTTGGGCTTCGAATGAACTCAGACGGGAGTGAGGCCGAGGTTATTTTTCAAAATTCGCGCAATACCCATGCGATGTCGCTGACCTCCTTTGGGGATGTTTTTCAGGCAGACAATGATGATCCTGCTCACGCCCGGGCGGCTTGGGTGATGGAGCATTCCAACTTTGGATACGCAGCGTTGGAGGATGGGAATCGTTCGTGGGAAGATTCGGCAAAAAGCTGGGAGAAGAAAACAGTGACGGGTGAGATCATGAAGAATGCTTACGAGCATCATTCCAAGTCATCTCTCCGTCGTGACGAAGGCCACTGGCGTGAGCACTTTCCGGGTGTGACTCCTCCGGGAAATCTCTGGGGGCCGGGAGCTCCGACAGGGGATTATATGATCGAGGGCGATGAACTGGGGAAAGAGTTTCGAGGTCAGTATTTGGTTTGCGAAACAGTGCATCGTGCGGTCTTTGCATTTCGACCCGAGCTGCGTGAAGCGCAAATCGAGTTGCTTGATTTGAACAAGTCATTCTTTGCGACGGATCGTAAATCGAAGAACAAGGCGGCCTCGGGCTTCCTGCCATCGGATGTGGTGGCAGCGACTGACGGGGCACTGTTCGTAAGCGACTGGAATTCGCACACCAATGCCCGTGGCTCGGGAAATGCCACCGGGGGGATTTTTAGGATTGCGAGAAATGGGGTTGCGGTTCGAGTTCCGGCGATTGATTTTTCTTCAACGAAGGGATTGCTGGAGGCATTGAAGAGTCCATCACCCGGAGTGCGATGGGTGGCGCAGGATCGGTTAAAGAAGGAGGATGGAGTCTTTGACGAGCTATTGGAATTCAGCAGGGCGCATGCAGACAATCCCTTCTATCAGGCGCGGGCGCTTTTCGTGATGGCTCAGCTGAAGGAGGACAAGGGGCCGGCGTTGGTGAAAACGATGTTAACGTCGGAAGACGAGCAATGGCGGATTGTGGCAATTCGAGCTATGCGCATGGCGGGGAGAGAATCTCTCCTGCCCTTGGTCAAAGAGATGGCGGATGATCCTTCTCCGGCGGTGCGAAGAGAGATTTTGGTGGTGATGCGGGGAATGACGTTGGCAGACATTCGGGAGCCGTTGCTTGACCTCATTGCTGGTTATGATGGAAAGAATCGCTGGTATCTCGAAGCCTTGGGGACGGTTTGTGATGATGACAAAGCCGAAGTTTACCGGGAATTAGTGAAGCCTTTGCAGCCTGATCCAGGGAAGTGGAACGATCGGCAAAAGAATCTGGCGTGGCGATTGCGATCGAGCGAGGCCCTGGCTGATTTGGCGGATTGTATGATTGCTCAAAATGTTGACGCGGCCACCTTCCGAAAACTGGCCTACACCTATGGGCTTTGCTACTCGGACGAAGAGCGAAAGAGGAATCTGGATATCATGCAACGTTTTCAAAAGCATGAGGGGTTTGGTGGCGAAGAGGACCAGGTGACCATTGCGGAGTTTTTGGAGAAGGACATCAATGATCCTGACCCGGTTGCGTTGACGCAGAGTTACATTTTCCCAAAGAAATTTGGCATTCCAACCAAGTTGGGGTCCCTTGAGAAGATCTCGGTGTTGAAGCCGAACGTCGACAACGGGAGGAGTAAGGCTGCGCTTTGTATGATGTGTCATGAGATCGGAGGAAATGGTATTGCTTTTGGACCGGATCTCACCAACTGGGGCCAAGTAAGGGATGTGGCGACGGTGGTTCGGGCTCTTGTCGACCCGTCGGCGGAGCTTGCGCATGGCTATGACAAACCCTTAGTCGTGACCCAGAAGGGGCATCGTCTTGAAGGGGTCTCTCGTGGATACAGCTGGCATGCCGGGGCGATCCGGGTGAAGACGATGGGTGGGGTGACGCTTAAGGTTCCACATCGTCGCCCTAGTGCGACGATTGACTATTTAAAGGATCATTCCTGGATGCCTTCGGCCTCTGCGATGGGTCTCAGTGATCAGGACGTCCGGGATGTTGCGGCCTACCTGATGAGCGACATTGCGGGCGAAGTAGACAGCGGGCTGATTGCGAAATTGGAACCTGAGTTTAGCCGCGGAGTTGGGCCGGGATGGGTGGAGTTGACGGGAGATGATTTTGTCAATGTGAACTGCCACGCCGATACCTGGAAGTGGGAGGGGAGTCATACTTGGTGCACCGGGAAACCGACCGGAGTGATTCGCTATCACAAGCCACTCACAAATTTTGAATTTTCCTGTGAGTGGATGCACAAAAAGAAGGGCGGAAATTCCGGGGTGTTTGTCTGGGCGACACCTCAGTCGATCAACCGGCTGATGCAAGGAAAGGGAAGACTTCCCCAGGGCATCGAAGTGCAGGTGTTGGATCTTGGGTATAAGGAGATTTACGAAGCGCAATACAAGAAAAAGGGCGATTGGTTTACGAGTCATGGAGATGTCTTCCCGGTGGGGCCGATTAAGATGAGCCCGTTTCCCCCGGTGGCTCCGAATGGACGCCGTAGTTTTCCTTCAAAGGAGACCACCTTGGGGATCAATGAGTGGAACCACTATTACGTGAGGGCCCTTGATGGAGTGGTTGGGCTTTGGGTGAACGGGGAAGAGGTATCGGGTGGCGATGGAATCAGTCCGGCAGCTGGATTCCTCTGCCTTGAGTCAGAGGGCGCACCGATCGAATTCAAGAATGTTCGGCTGCGGGTGCTTCCTCCCTTTGAGACCAAACTCGAGGTTGAGGTGGGGACTCCTCCGCCAGCCCCCAAGCCGGTGATTCTGAAAGGGCATGCTCTGTTGGGAGTTTGGGCGTATCAGGGGAACCACACGCGGGAGTTTTTTGCGGATGGTCGTTGTGTTCTTCGGAATGGCGAGGAAGTCATTTGGACGAAGCGTGCACAAGCAGCGACGCCAAATTCAGTGACTCTTGAAGGAGGGTATCAACACGTTCTGAAAGGTGACGTGCTTCATGTCGAGGGACGATATCAGGCGAAGCGGAAGTAGGATTTCTACTCCAGGGCCCACTTCAAGAGCTTCTCGGAATCGTTCCAAATCTCGGCGGATGACGAGCTGAGGGCGACGGCGATGACCGCTTTGCCATTGAGGACGCCGGAGGAAACGAGGCAGCGGCCGGAGGCGCGGGTGGTTCCGGTTTTCATGCCGGTACAGTAGGTGAGTCTGGAGAGAATTTTATTGGTATTGGTGAGGGTTCGGGTCCGGCCGTCGGGGTATTGGAACACGTATGCCTTGGTCTTCATGCACTCGCGGAAGTAGGGAGTTTTGGTGACTTCACGGGCTAGGATGGCGAGGTCGAGAGCGGTGGAGAATTGGCCCTCTTCGGTGAGCCCGTGAGGGTTTTTAAAGTGAGACTGCGTCATGCCAATTGATTTGGCGGTGTTATTCATCAGATTGATGAAGGCGGCTTCGGTGCCGGAGACGTCGCGGGCCAGAGCTTTGGCAACGTCGTTCCCGCTTTTGACGAGAAGAGCTTTGACGAGGGTGCGTCGGGTGTAGACCTCGCCTGCCTTAATATAGAGTTTCGAGGGTTCAACGGCGGTGTCGGCAGCTTGCACGGTGACTGGGTCGGCGAGAGGCCCGGCTTTGACAACGCAGAGGGCTGTGAGGAGTTTTTGAGTGCTGGCGACGGCACGGGGGGTGCGGGAACTTTTTTGGTAGAGAATCCGACCGGTAATGGTGTCGATGACTACGGCGCTCTCGGCTTGAATCGAGGGGGCATTGACCGACGGCAGAGGAGGGCGAACGACGTTGGGGCGAACGACGACCGGCTGGGCCGCAACGGGAGGCTGGACGGGGGGAGCTTGACCGGCGCTGCAGGCGGCTAGAAGGGCGGCGATAGTGGTGGTAAGAAGCTCCCGAAGTTTCATGGTGAATGTTTGTCTGATGGAAGAGAGGTGGCAAGAGAAAGCCCGACCCCCTTCATATTGAAAGGAAGTCAGGCTTTTTTTGGGGGGGATGCGTTGTGATTCGCTACAATCTTGAGACGAAGCGAAGTCGTTGATATTCGATGAAAAATGAAAAAATGTAATTTTTCTAAATGGGAGGCTGAAGCCGGCTAGATTCCCGCCTCCTGATAAAGCACTCCCATCCTGGTAGGAGTGCCCCCTTTATTGAGGCGACTGTGGGGGGCGGGAAGGCTGGCGGCGGCGATTGTGTTGAGGATATTTCTGTGGTTCATGAGATTTCTTTTTCCCAAGTGCGGAGTTGATTGAGGAGCTTTTTCTCGGTGGAGCGGTTACGAGGTTCGTCGTTGTATTGCACGGCGTAGTGATAGTGGAGGAGTTCCTGGGTGAATCCGGGCGCGGTGATCGCTTGTAGATGGGCCCTCAGGGTTCGTCCCGGAGGCATTGGTAAGCCATGAGCTTGGCAGGCTTGGCGGAAGGCGGAAAGGTAATGGGGGGGATCGGGAAGGAAGTTCAGGGCGGGGGACTGGGCGCTTGTGGCGATGGCAGGTCGGCGAAGAATGAGGGCCACAATGAGAGCAATGGCAGCAGCGATGCCAAGCCAGGTGGCCCCTTTCAAAAGAGGTTCAAGATCGCTTTTTGAGTCACTAGGAGTCATTCCGTTTTTGAAATCTTCGAGAGGAGGGAGTTCGTCGGGATCGGCGACGGAGGCAGTCCCCTCGTCCCGGCTTGGGGGGGTGGTTTCGAAAATGACCCAGCCGTGATCTTTGAGGTAAATCTCGGCCCAAGCATGGGCTTCGCGGGCACGAAAGACGAAAAGGTTTGGACCTTTGAAGTAGCGACCTCCGGACCATCCGAAGGCGATACGGGAAGGGAATCCCATGGCCCGGGTGAGTATTGCGGTGGCGGTGGCGAAGTGGGTGCAATAGCCAATGCGGTTTTTAAAAAGGAAGCTGTCGAGAGGATCGGCTTCGTCGGGGAGACTGATTTCGAGGGAATATTGAAAGCGGGTGCGGAGGGTTTGACGGAGCTTGAGGAGTGAGTTTCGGGAAGGTAGTCCGAAGGAGGTTGCAAGGTTCTGGATTTTTGCGCGGAGGATTGGCTCCTCGGGGAGAGTGAGGTATTCAGGCGCGGGTGAAGAACCTGCGGTGACGGGAGTGGAAATTTTGTCAAAGGAGAATGGAAGGGAAGTTGCTTGATAGCGAAAGGAATTGCTCTCGGCGGAGGCGGCAGGAAGGCGGAAGGTATCGGGGGCGGTTTCGCGGAGAGTTGGTTGCTTGATGGAGGTGAAGTCGGGAATAGTGACGGCGAGAGTTTGGCCGTTGGAGTTTGTCTGATGGGAGATTTCGTAGGTGATGGATTTGCCGGGATGCGGACGGGAGACTTTGATTAAGCTATTTTCGGCTGAAAGTGTGCGGGGGATGGTGGCTAGGGGAAACCAAGTGCCTCCTTTATAGGTGGCAAGGGTGACGTTTCGGAGGAAACGTTCGGTGGCGAGGAGTTGTTGTGCGTCGGCAGGAGATTTTGGGAAAAGGTAAACTTCCGGGCGGTTTGAAGGGCGAACCTTGTCGTTTTTGTTGAGGGAACGTGGCCCAAGGCCGGAGCCAAGCCAGCCAGAGATGTAGGAACCGGAAGTGCCGGGGATTCCTGGAATACCGGGTGCGTCGATCTCGCCCGGATTTTTGGTGAGCTCACCGTATAACTTCTCGTGAAGAGTCTTGTCCAGAGAGGTCGCCAGTTCTTCACTCTTCGAGGGGGCCAAAGAAAGAAAGACGAGGAAGAAGCACTCCACCAAGAGGACTGCGATCCCCACGGTGAGGTAGTCAAGCAGGTGAGGATTGCGGGCGGGGCTGGCGAGGATGGACGTGGGTTTGGCTGCGCGACCCCAGAGACCAAAGGCGATGACGAGAGCTGATACGGCAAGGCAAACGCGAATGATGGGGTGCCAGAAATCGGGGTATCCACGAAGAAGGGCGTAGCCCGCTACGACATTTAGAATGAGGAGGACCGATCTCATTTTAAGAATCTACGACGAAGGAATGAGGGTGTCGAGGGCATCGAAGTAGGAAGGGAAGGCCGGTGACCACCCAGTGGATCGTATTTTATTGTTGAGGACCCTTTTGTGAGTCCAGGCGCGTTTGCGGGAGGTTTTCTTTTCTCCAACAGGAGGGAGGGGGCGGTTGAAGTATTGAGCGAGGCCTCGATAGCATTCGAGTTGGGAGATTGGGCTACTGTCCGAGACGTTGAAGATGCCGGGGGATTTCAGCGAGGCCAGGTGGAGGGTTGCGGCAGCGGCATCTTCGACGTGGATTTGATTAAGGATGCGTTGGCCGGATTCTTCAATGACGGCGGAACCCTCTCGGAACTTGCGGAGAACGATACTTCGGTCGGGGCCATAGAGTCCGGTAAGGCGTGCAACGGTGCCACCGGAAGCGAGGATGATTTTCTCGGCTTCGAGGAGGAGTTGTGAGGTTTCACGAATGGGTTCGGTGGGGGAGGTTTCGTCAACGTCGGAACCATCAGTCTGGTGATAGACTGAGGTGCTGGAGGTGAGAATGAGGTGGGATTTGGGGAAGGAGCGAAGGAGATTTTGCGACCCTTTGACAAAGACCTCGCGGTAGGCGTCGGGGCCGCCGCGACCGGAGGAGGCGCAGTGGATGATGACGGAGGGTTGAGGATGTTTTTGAGCGAGGATGTCGACTTGCCCGGAAGACGAGAGGTCGCAGGCTTCGTGGGAATCGCCTCCGGATTTTGTAAGGGTGATAACGTCGTAAGAGGAGGCCTGGCGAGCGATCTCAGAGCCGAGATATCCGGCCCCTGCGATGAGAAGGAGAGGTTTCATTGTTTTGAGTAGTATTGAGCGAGACCATCGGCAACGGCCCGGGCGTATTCCCGAAAGATTTCTTCCGAACTGTCATTGAACCGGGTGATGAACGCGAGGCTGTTCATGACGTAGGGCTCCATGAAAATGACCGGGCATTGGTAAAGGCGGTTGGCGAGGAGGTTCCTCGCCCAGAGGTTGGGATGGTTGGTGATATTTTGGGAAGCACGAGATTCCTCGGGGTAGCGATAGGGTGGGAGCTTGATTGATTGGTTGAATGAACCTGCGACTACGCGGGCGAGTGGGATTTCTTCTTCGATGGTGCCGGACAGGAGGCGTTGGAGCATTTGGAAGCGCTCGTCTTCATGGGCGAGTTCGCCGGCGGTGTAGGTGCCATTGAGGATGATGTGGAAGTGTTGGAAGAGCTCGGGAGTTTTGGAAGCGGTGCCGTTAAAATGGAGGCAGATCACGAGGTCAGGTTTGATTGATTCGTTGATGAGTCTAGCGCGGGCTCGGATCTCAGAAGTGCGGTAGAAGAGTCTGGCGTCGGAGAAATCGGAAGCGGTTTTCAGAGTGACTGGTTCGAGTTTGGTGCGGACGAGAGTGACACTGGCGCCGAGTTCTTCGAGCATCGGGCGGAGGAGTTCGGCGGTGCGAAGGGTCATGGTTCCTTCGCGGATGACAACGTCACCCCATTTGATCTCCCGGTTCTCAATGGCGGCGTAGTCTCCACCAATGTGTCCGGGGTCGAGTGCGATGTGAAGCCCTTCCAGTGGAAGGGCGCGGGTTGGTGAAAGAGCGGAGCGGGCCTTCCAATCGAAGATCGCGCCAGGGGAAGGCTGATCGGATCGAGAGAAGCGAAGAACGAATTCTCCTATGGCGGCAAGGTTGCTTTCTTCGTCGATGAGGATCCATTCTTTCCAGGAATCATCCTTGGTGTAGATCGTTTCGAGGCGAGTGAGGAAGGTTTCACGGGAGATTGTTTCCTGGAAGCGTTCGAGTTTTGACCAATCGGGAGGGAGCCCGAGTTCGGCGAGAACGTTTTGGGCTGGTGGAGCAGGGGGGGGGACGGGATCGGAAGGGCGTTTAAAAACGAGGATTACGATAAACAGGAGAGGGGCCAAAACGAGGAACCAGTGTTTCATTTTTATCATCAGTTCCCTTTCCATTTGAAGGAGTGTCGATTCTTATGGAGAAGTCCGCAATCTCGAAGCCGGGCAGGAGTGGGTTATTGTGATCGTTTGTCCCGGGAGATAAGATTTCGGAGTGAAGAGTTTTTTAAACGACTCCTGATGTCGCTGATTGCTCTTCTACTGGTTTGTCAGCTGACTTTTGCCAAAGAAGAACGGAAGGATAAGGCTTGGTTTCGCTATGAGGCGAAGTCAGGTGGATAAAGTCTCTACTAAAGTTACGGAGTCCTTATCGAGAAGGGAGTCGAGATGAATTGTCGTTACATCTCCAAGGTTCTCGCTGAGATTGACAAGGAATTGATAGAGGTTCGAGAGAAGAAGTAGGGGGAGGGATGATGCGTCATTCCGTTTCTGGGCTTTTCAGAGGAGAAGAGTCGATTTAGAAAGGTCGAAGGCAGACATGATGAGGATTTTATTTTTAGGAGACGTGGTGGGTTCGCCGGGGCGGAATGCGGTGATTTCGAATCTGGCGGAGATCAAGAAGGAGCATGAGGTGGATTTCATCATTATCAATGGAGAGAACTCCGCCGGAGGAAGGGGGATCACGCCAAAAATTTGCATCGATCTGTTACGAGCCGGAGCTGCGGTGGTAACAACCGGAGATCATGTTTGGGATCAGCGGGAGGTGCTGGACTACTTTCCGACCGAGCCAAGGTTGCTGAGACCGATTAACTTTGTTGATGCCCCCGGCGCTGGATCGGTGGTTCTAGAGACCGCAAAGGGAAAGGTTGCGGTTTTGAATGCGATGGGACGAACCTTTATGAATCCTCCACTCGAGAATCCGATTACCCTTTTGGAGGCCGAGATCTTGCGACTGCAGGAGGAGGGGGTAAAGATGATGGTGGTCGATTTTCATGCCGAGGCCACGAGCGAGAAAATTGCGATGGGACGGGCGCTGGATGGAAAGGTTTCTCTAGTGGTCGGGACTCACACGCACGTCCAGACTGCGGATGAGTCGATTTTTCCCGGCGGAACTGCCTATCTGACGGACGCGGGGATGTGCGGGCCGGAAGTGTCGGTGTTAGGAAGGGAAGTGGACTCGGTGGTTTGGCGCTTTCGAACGGGATTGCCAACGAGATTTCCAGTGGCAAAAGGACCGGTTCGCCTGTGCGGTGTCATCGTTGATATTGAAGAGGAAACGGGAAAGGCAACATCGATCTCTAGGTTTTCCAGACTGATTGAGGATGAAAGTTCTCCCAAGTAGATTTGTGGAGGTGTTTTGGCTTGTCTCACAAGCGCTTCCAATCCCCTGAAATAAAGGCTTTGGGCGAAAAAAACTTTCTTTTGAAAAAACTTTTGACAGAGTGGCCGACTTTGCTAGTTTGCCGCCGCTCTCAGCAGCGAGGCGAGGGAAGAATGAGAGGCGCACTTAAAACCAGCGTTTCTTCCTCCCCTCAACTCACTTCTGAAGGCACTCACAAACAACTTTCTGGTTCTGCTTTTGTAGCTCAGGGGTAGAGCGCGTCCTTGGTAAGGACGAGGTCGCGGGTTCAATTCCCGCCAAAAGCTCCAGAGAGATGTGTGAGACGACCCAAAACCAGCTAAAACCTAATCAACCAATACAATGGCTAAAGAACAGTTCGAACGGAACAAGCCTCACGTCAACGTCGGCACCATCGGTCACGTTGACCACGGTAAGACAACCCTAACCGCCGCTATCACGACTATCCTTGCCGAGGCAAGTGGTGGTGAAGCGAAAGCTTATGACGAAATCGACGCCGCTCCCGAGGAGAAAGAGCGTGGTATCACGATCTCCACTGCTCACGTTGAGTATGAGACCGAAATTCGTCACTATGCCCACGTTGACTGCCCCGGCCACGCCGATTACGTCAAAAACATGATCACCGGTGCCGCTCAAATGGACGGAGGTATCCTCGTGGTTTCCGCCGCAGACGGCCCCATGCCCCAGACCCGTGAGCACATCCTGCTTGCCCGTCAGGTAGGTGTGCCCGCGCTTGTAGTTTTCCTGAACAAGACCGATCAGGTCGACGACGATGAGCTTCTTGAGCTCGTCGAGATGGAGGTGCGCGAGCTTCTCTCCATGTATGAATATCCTGGTGACGACATTCCTATTGTCAAAGGTTCTGCTCTCAAGGCTCTCGAAGGTGACCCTGGTCAAAAAGAGGCCATCCTCAAGCTCATGGAAGCTGTTGATACCTACATCCCCTTGCCTGAGCGTCCTGTCGACCAAGACTTCCTCATGCCTATCGAGGACGTGTTCTCGATTGAAGGACGTGGAACCGTTGCGACCGGTCGTATCGAGCGTGGCGTCATCAAGAAGATGGGTGAAGTTGAGATCGTGGGAATCCGCGACACCCAGAAGACTGTCATCACCGACATCGAGATGTTCCGTAAACTTCTTGATGAAGGTCGTGCAGGCGACAACGTCGGTCTTCTTGTCCGCGGACTTAAGAAGGACGACCTTGAGCGCGGTCAGTGTATCGTGAAGCCTGGTTCTGTGAATCCTCATACAACCTTCACTGCGGAGGTGTATGTCCTCTCCAAGGACGAAGGTGGGCGTCACACTCCTTTCTTCTCCAACTATCGCCCACAGTTCTATTTCCGGACGACTGACGTGACTGGTTCCATGACCCTTCCCGACGGCGTCGAGATGGTCATGCCTGGTGACAACGTCAGCCTGACGGTTGAACTCATCACACCTGTCGCCATGGAGAAGGCCATGCGATTCGCGATTCGCGAAGGTGGTCGTACCGTTGGCGCGGGCCGCGTCGGTGACATCATCAAGTAATCTTGATTTATAGACAGGTTGACTTTTCCAGCGGGAAAGACGACTTGTTGGCTGGTTTCACAGGGGCACTCCTCAAAGGGAGTGCCCCTCAGTCGCCTCAAAATACAAACTCTCTCCAAAGTATCTAGGACAGTAGCTCAATTGGTAGAGCATCGGTTTCCAAAACCGAGGGTTGCAGGTTCAAGTCCTGTCTGTCCTGCCACTTTTCAACACATTCTAAAATGTTCCAAAAACTCTTTAAATTCATTGGCGAGGTTAAGACCGAGCTCCGCAAAGCATCGTGGCCCTGGGAATCGGATCCTAAGATTCGTGGATTTAAGAAATACAAAGAACTCATCGATTCTACTGTCGTTGTTCTCGTCGCCATCCTCTTACTCGCCGCGTATGTGGCTCTGTGGGATCTCATTCACACCCAGGCGGTATCCTTTCTGGGAGGTCTGGCCAGCTAAAGGCGGCATTTCTCCCTTCATTTTCCGTTTCAATCGTAGCTTCGAAACAACCTTTCTATCAAATGCCCCGTATTCCCGATCCCAAAGACCAGTGGTATGTCGTTCATGTTCTCTCCGGCCAGGAGGGTAAAGTGAAGGCTCGCATCGAGCGCCTCGTGGAGTCCGAAGAGCTTGGCGATAAGATTTTCAACATTCTCGTTCCCACCGAGCTGGTTTCAGAAGTCCGCGCGGGTAAGAAGACCGAGCAGAAGAAGAAATTCTTCCCCGGTTACGTCATCATCAATATGCACCTTCTCGACGAGCACAACGATGTCGTCGAGGATACCTGGTCTTTCATGCAACAGCTTGATGGTTCGATTGGTTTCGCGGGAGCCAAAAATAAGCCTATTCCGATGCGCCCCAAGGAGGTCGCAAGCATGCTGAGTCAGATCGAAGAGCGCGAAGGCAGCGTTCGCCCCTCCATCGAATTTGAGGTGGGGGATACAGTCAAGGTTTCCGATGGGCCGTTTGAATCCCAGAACGGTATTGTCGAGGAAATCGACCCTGAGCGCGGGAAAATGCGCGTGGCAGTCACCATTTTTGGTCGTTCCACTCCGGTTGAATTGGAATATTGGCAGGTTGAGAAGGAGTAAAACTGTTTAAGAACCGGTTTCATCTTGACTTTTTTCGAAATTTCGTCCCACACAACCCCTCGCCGATCGCGGCATCACTCAATTATCATGGCCAAGGAAGTAAAATCAGTCCTCAAACTCCAGATTCTAGCTGGACAAGCGAACCCTTCACCCCCCGTCGGACCAGCTCTTGGTCAGGCCGGAGTGAACATCATGGGATTTTGTAAGGAGTTTAATGCCACGACCCAGGGTTCTTCCGGTGATCTCCTTCCGACTGTTATCACCGTCTATAAAGACGCAAGCTTTACCTTTATCACTAAGCAGCCCCCTGCCGCGGTTCTTTTAAAGAAAGCCGCTGGTCTTGCCTCTGGTTCTGGTGAGCCAAACAAAGTCAAGGTCGGAACACTTTCGAAAGCCAAGCTTATGGAAGTTGTCGAGCGTAAGATGCCTGACCTTAACACCAGCGATCCTGAGCAAGCTGCCAAGATTCTCGCCGGAACGGCCATGCAGATGGGCCTCGAAATCGAGTGGTGAAAATTTCAACCGCAGGAGGTGAGGTGTCAAATGTCTCTCCGACCGCACTGCAAGCAAAACAATGAGTAGCAAAAGAAGCAAAAGATACGAGAAGGCCGCGGCACTCGTCGAAGAGGGGAAAGGTTATTCCCTCGAAGACGCCGTTGCTCTTCTGAAAAAATTTCCTGCGCCCAAGTTTGACGCCACCGTCACGCTTTCGGCCCACCTCGGAGTGGATCCCCGGAAAAGCGACCAGATGGTTCGTGGATCAGTCGCCCTTCCTCACGGAACGGGTAAGAAGGTTAAGGTGATTGTTTTCGCCACTGGTGATGCCGCCAAGGCAGCCACCGAAGCAGGTGCCGACGAAGTCGGCTTCGAAGAGCTCATTAAGAAGGTTCAGGGTGGATACACTGACTTCGACGCTGCCATCGCCACACCCGACGCCATGACGGAGGTTCGTAAGATTGCTCGTGTCCTCGGACCACGTGGCCTCATGCCCAATCCCAAGACTGGAACTGTCACCGACGACACCGCGACGGCCGTGAATGCCGTTAAGGCTGGTCGCATCGACTATAAGATCGACAAAAGCTCCAACATCGCCGCAGCATGCGGAAAGGCCTCCTTCTCTGAGGCACAGCTTCTTGAAAATCTTGGCTCTCTCGTTGATAGTATCGTAAAAGCCAAGCCCGCCTCCGCCAAGGGTAACTACATCCAGAGCTTCACACTCACCGCTTCCATGCTTCCGGGAATCTCGCTCGATATCTCTTCTTACACCGCCTAACACCGCAGACCATGAACCCAGATAAGAAATTTATTCTCGACGAAATCAAGGGCCGCGTTGACGAATCCGCTTTCGTCCTTGTGGTGGACTATACCGGAACAACTGTTCCCGAGTTTAGTGAGCTTCGCGCCCGCCTTCTTGAGCAAGGAGCCGAGTGCCACGTCGCCAAGAACTCCTTCATGAAACGTGTTCTTTCGGAATCCGGTCTTCCCGATCTTGGCGAAGACCTCGTCGGCCAGACTGCTTTCGTGACCGGTGAAGCCGATGTTTGTGCGGTTGCCAAGGTAGTCGCCAATTTTGAAAAGGAATTCAAGAAGCCTGAGATCAAGGCTGGAATTCTCGATGGGGCTGTGCTGAGTGCCGGCCAGGTCAAGGGACTTGCTGCGCTTCCGCCACGCAAAGTCCTGCTCTCCCAGCTTCTGGCAACTATCAACGCTCCTGCAACCCAGCTGGTGCGCGTTGTCAACGAACCCGCCGCGAGTATCGCTCGTGTCATCAAAGCAAAATTCGACTAAGAGAAAAAATTTGAACGGATGGCCCGACCTGATCTGCTTTGTAGAATAGGGGAGGCTTGGAAAACAAAACTGGTTCCTCGTCGGTCTTACGGTAGTGAGACTGAAATGATTGGATAGCCCCAAGCGCGACGATACCGACCCAACTAAAACAATGTCAGACATTACAAAAATTGCAGAAGAGCTCGGCAAGCTTACCGTCCTGGAAGCCGCCGAATTGGTTAAACATCTCGAGGAAGAGTGGGGCGTGAGCGCTGCACCTGCCGCTGGAGTCGCTGTCGCCGGTCCTGCCGCCGATGCTGCCCCTGCTGAGGCGCAAACCGAATTCGACGTCATCATCGCTGAAGTCGGAGGTAACAAGATCTCCGTCATTAAGGCCGTGCGTGAAGTCGCTTCCGGACTCGGACTTGCGGACGCCAAGAAGCTTGTTGAAAGCGCACCCACACCTGTTCTCGAAGGAGTCAGCAAAGACGATGCCGAAGCCGCCAAGGCCAAGCTCGAGGAAGCTGGAGCCAAGATCGAGCTCAAGTAACAATCTCCGGATTTCACCCAACTCCGGCTTCCGAGTCGGAGTTGGGCCCGGCCGGAGGAAAAGCAAAATCATCCCCGTTTCGACCCAAATTTCACATTTGGGATTTTTCGTCGATAGTGCTTTCCCTCCGTTCGTGCCCACCATTACACGTAGTCATTGACGGAATTGCAATTCCAGACCCAGAAATCACGCCATATCTCAAACGGTCGAGTTGACCGTGTGGGCTTGGCGTAAAATCTCATCCGGATCCTAATATTATGTTGAAGCGAGAATACTTTGGAACCATCGAGGAGGTCATCGAGCCACCAAACCTGATTGAGGTGCAGTCTAAATCCTATGAGGATTTCCTGCAAAAAGACGTGCTGTCTTCCAAGCGCATGGAAACCGGTCTTCAGGCCGTTTTTCAAGAAGTCTTCCCAATCAAATCCTATGACGAAACCATTGAACTTGGTTTTGTTTCTTACGACATTGAGGACTCGAAGGCGAGTGCTCTTGATTCCCTCCGGACCGGCGAGACGTTCTCGGCGGCCCTTTATGTCACCTTCAATCTGAAGGACGACACCGGGACCAAAAAAGAGCGAGTTTATATGGGGGAACTCCCCATGATGACCCGTCGTGGCACCTTCGTGATCAATGGAGCCGAGCGCGTGATCGTTTCCCAGCTCCACCGTTCCCCTGGTATTTGCTTTGAGAAATCGGTTCACCTCAACGGTAAGATTCTCCACAGTTTTCGCATCATTCCCGATCGCGGATCATGGCTTGAGGTTCAGTTCGACACGAATGATCTCGCCTACGTTTATCTCGACCGTCGCCGTCGCCGTCGTAAGTTCCTCGTCACCACTTTCCTCCGCGCTCTCGGATATCCGACCGAGCGTGATCTCGTCTCAAACTTCTATAACATTCAGAAGCTTAAGATCAGCGAGAAGATAGACGAAGAGTCACTCGCTTCTTTGATGGCTTTCGAGGACATCCTTGACGGCGAAGTTGTCGTGGCCCGTGCCTACGAGCCGCTGTCGATCGGTGTGATACGTCAGCTTGTTGCACTTGGGCAGAAAACTATTGAGGTCATCGATTCCAGCGAAGACGAAATTCTCGTGAAATCCCTCAAAAAGGATCCTGCTCACGACGAAGAGTCCGCTCTCAAGGACATCTACCGGAAGCTTCGGCCCGGCGATCCTCCAACCGCAGCGAACGCTCGCGCGCTTCTTAAGCGTCTCTTCTTTGATCCCAAAAAATACGACCTCACTCGCGTTGGTCGTTACAAGATTAACCAGAAGCTTCGTATCGGGGTTGACTCCAATGAGCGAATCATGGTCGGTGCAGACTTCCTCGCCGCGACCAAGTATCTCCTAGGACTTAAGAAAGGGGAGGGTGTCCTCGATGATATCGACCACCTCGGTTCCCGTCGTGTCCGTGCTGTTGGCGAGCTTCTCGCCAACCAGTGCCGCGTGGGTCTCGCCCGCACCGAGCGTCTGGTCAAGGAGCGCATGACTCTCTTCGATGTTAACATCGAGGGCATGACTCCACAGAAGCTCATCAATCCGAAGGCCCTCAGTGCTGTCGTTCGCGACTTCTTTGGCCGGTCCCAGCTCTCGCAGTTCATGGACCAAACCAACCCGCTCGCCGAGCTCACTCACAAGCGCCGTCTCTCGGCTCTTGGACCGGGTGGACTCAACCGTGACCGTGCTGGTTTCGAAGTTCGAGACGTCCACACCTCTCACTACGGACGGATTTGCCCGATTGAGACTCCGGAAGGTCCAAACATTGGCCTCATCAACTCGATGTGTACCTATGCCCGCATCAACGAGTTTGGATTCATTGAGACTCCCTACCGTGTGGTGAAAAAAGGCAAAGTGACCAACACCATTGAGTATCTCACTGCTGACCAGGAAGAGGGTTACCTCATCGCCCAGGCCAACAACGCCATCGACAAAAAGGGTGGATTCCTCAACAAGCGCATCACTGCCCGTGAGCGTGGAGAATTCCTCGAAGTCGTTCCCGACCGCGTTGACTATATGGACGTTTCTCCGAAACAGCTCGTTTCGGTTGCGGCCGGTCTCATCCCGTTCCTTGAGCACGATGATGCGAACCGCGCACTCATGGGATCGAACATGCAGCGCCAGGGAGTGCCACTTCTTGTTTCCGACTCGCCTTATATTGGCACCGGACTTGAGGAAAAGGCCGCCCGCGATTCCCGTGCCGTTATTGTGGCTGAAGCAGATGGAATTGTCGCTGCTTCGTCCGCGGAATACATTATTACGACCAAGGACGGAAAGCTTCCTGTTTCGGAAGAGCGATTCCTCTCCGAGCCCGAGTCGATCAAGTCGAATCCTGAAAAGGGAACCTTCGTCTATCCTCTTCGTAAGTTCATGCGTTCGAACTCCGGTTCCTGTATTAACCAGAAGCCGCTCGTTAACAGTGGTCAGAAGATCAAGAACGGCGATATCCTCGCTGATGGTCCGAATACCCAGTATGGCGAGCTTGCTCTCGGAGCCAACGTTCTCGTGGCCTTTATGCCATGGAACGGATATAACTTCGAGGATGCCATCGTGATTTCCGAGCGCATGGTGAAGGACGACATTTACACTTCGATTCACATTAGTGAGTTCGAATGTGCCGCCCGTGACACCAAACTTGGACCTGAAGAAATTACCCGTGATATTCCTAACGTCGGTGAAGAGGCTCTCAAGAACCTCGACCACGACGGAATCATCCGCATCGGTGCCGAAGTGGGGCCCGGCGATATTCTCGTCGGTAAGATCACTCCAAAATCGGAGACCGAGCTTGCTCCCGAGGAGCGCCTCCTACGTGCGATCTTTGGTGAGAAGGCTGCTGATGTGAAGGACACCTCGCTTCGTATTCCCTCGGGTTGCACCGGTATTGTCCAAGATATCCGTATTGCCACCCACGGGATGGCACGTCGTAAGGAAATCGAAGGCGATCCCGCCAAGCTCAAGAAGCAGCTCAAGAAGATCAACGACGACTACAAGAAAAAGAAAGATCAGCTCACTGACCAGCTCACTGAGAAGCTTTCCGACATCCTTCTTGGAGAGAAGATTCCTCTCGACGTCGTGAACGCACAATCCGGTGAAATTATCATCCCGGCCAACCGCAAGATCACCAAGACGCTCCTACGTAAGCTCGCTGCGGTATACGATCACATCGAGATCGATCCTTCCCCGATCCGGAACAAGATCCTTGAGATCATTTCCAGCTTCGAGGGTCGCTTTACCGAGCTCGACGGAGACCGTGAACGCCGCCTCGACCAGATCGAGAGTGGTGACGAGATCGATCCCGGTGTTGTCAAGGAGGTGAAGGTCTTCGTTGCCGCAAAGCGCAAGCTGAGCGTTGGCGACAAGATGGCCGGACGCCACGGAAACAAAGGTGTTGTTTCGGTCATCGTGCCGGAAGAAGACATGCCTTACCTTTCCGACGGAACGCCGGTTGACATCTGCCTCAACCCTCTTGGTGTGCCATCCCGCATGAACGTGGGACAGGTTTTGGAGACCCACCTCGGAGTCGCCGCGAAAGCACTTGGCTTTAAAGTGGCTACTCCGATTTTCGACGGTATCCATGAATCCAAGATTTGGGAGTATATGTCAGCGGCCAAAAAGGTCGATGGCTTTACCTGGATCGGTGACGGTAAGGATGGGACGATCGCCGGTAAGTCCACCCTCTATGACGGACGGAGTGGAGATGCGATTCACCAACCTGTTGTGGTCGGCATTATTTACATGCTGAAGCTTGGTCACCTCGTGGCCGACAAGATCCACGCCCGTGCCGTTGGTCCATACTCACTTGTCACCCAGCAGCCGCTTGGTGGTAAGGCCCAGTATGGTGGCCAGCGTTTCGGAGAGATGGAGGTCTGGGCACTCGAAGCCTACGGCGCGGCATATACGCTCCAGGAACTTCTCACCGTGAAGTCCGACGACGTGCAAGGCCGAACCCGCATTTACGAAGCCATCGTGAAAGGGGACAATCAGCTCGAAGCAGGGACTCCCGAAAGTTTCAACGTTCTCATCAAAGAGATGCAGTCACTTGGTCTTGATGTCCGACCCGGACGTTCCGGATCCGAGGCTGGTGCCAAACCCAGCGACGACTTCTCCCTCGATGATCTTACCCTTTAAATCTCAACACAAAAACAAAACTACCAACTACAAATACTATGAGTGTTGAAACCAATCTTCGCGAACTCTATGGGGTCGATCAAAAACCCGAACCTTTTGATCAGGTCTCCATCACCGTCGCAAATCCTGAAATCATCCGCACTTGGTCCACAGGTGAAGTTCTCAATCCTGAGACCATCAACTACCGGACCTTCAAGCCTGAGAAAGGTGGCCTCTTCTGTGAGCGCATCTTTGGACCGACCCGTGATTGGGAGTGTGCTTGCGGAAAATACAAGCGCATTAAGCACAAGGGCACCGTTTGTGACCGTTGCGGCGTGGAAGTGACCCTAAGCCGTGTTCGTCGCGAGCGCATGGGCCACATTGACCTTGCTGTTCCTGTCACCCACATCTGGTTCTATAAGTGCATGCCATCACGCATTGGTCTTGTTCTCGACATGACCGCCCGCGAGCTGGAGCGTGTCATTTACTATGAAGACTATCTCGTCACCGAACCTGGCAAAACCGCTCTTGAGCGTGGCCAGCTTCTCACCGAAGGTGAGCTGCGTGATGCCGAGGACGACTACGGTGAAGAAGCGTTCCGCGCCGGAATGGGTGCCGAGGCGATCCGCGACCTTCTTTCCCAAGTGAATCTCGAAGAGCTCATCGTTGAGCTCGAAGAGGCCATGGAGTCAACCCGCTCAAAGCAGAATCGCAAGAAACTCGCCAAGCGTCTCAAGCTTTCCCGTGGCTTCTTGCAGTCCAACTCACGCCCTGAATGGATGATCATGACAGTTCTTCCTGTCATTCCTCCCGACCTTCGCCCGCTTGTTCCTTTGGAAGGTGGCCGCTTTGCGACCTCCGACTTGAACGACCTCTACCGTCGCGTCATCAACCGGAACAATCGTCTCCGCAACCTCATGCAGTTGAAGACCCCTGAGGTCATCATTCGCAACGAGAAGCGTATGCTTCAGGAAGCTGTCGATGCTCTCTTTGACAACGGTCGTCACGGCCGTGCCGTCACTGGCGCTGGAAACCGTGCCCTCAAGTCCCTCTCGGACATGCTCAAGGGTAAAGGTGGACGTTTTCGTCAGAACCTTCTCGGTAAGCGAGTTGATTACTCAGGTCGTTCCGTCATCGTGATCGGACCGGAGCTCAAACTGAACCAGTGTGGTCTTCCCAAGAAGATGGCCCTGACTCTCTTCGAGCCCTTCATCATCCGTCGCCTGAAGGAACTCGGCTACTGCCACACTGTTCGTTCGGCTAAGAAGATGATCGACCGCAAGACCACCGAGGTCTGGGACATCCTCGCCGAAGTGACCAACGGACACCCGGTGATGCTCAACCGCGCTCCGACTCTCCACCGTCTTTCGATTCAGGCTTTCGAGCCTGTTCTGATCGAGGGCTCGGCCATTCGTCTGCATCCGCTCACGTGTGGTGCTTACAATGCTGATTTCGACGGTGACCAAATGGCGGTGCACGTTCCACTTTCTGTGGAAGCCCAGCTGGAAACTCGCCAGCTCATGCTTGCGACAAACAACATCTTCTCTCCGGCATCCGGGCGTCCCGTGATCACTCCTTCCCAGGACATCATTTTGGGAACCTACTACCTCACCTGGGCCAAGGTTCGCACTCAGAAGGTGATCGATAAACAGGGGCACCTGCCTCTCTTCGAGAACACCACCGAGGTCGAATTTGCCATCGCAAACCGCAAGCTCGATTACCACCAGTATATCCGCCTGCGCAACCCTGATTTTGGCAAGGACACCGTCTTTGGCAACAAGGAGGCAAAGATCATCGAGACCACTCCGGGACGCGTTCGCTTCAATGAAATCTGGCCTGACGGCGTTGGATTCTACAACAACAACGTTGGCAAGGGACAGATCGGAGACATCATTTGGCGCTGTTATCAGCAAGCCGGAGGTGAGGCCACTGTCACCACGATGGATAATCTTAAGGAACTCGGCTTCAAAGAGGCCACCCGGTCCGGTTGTTCCATTGGGATCGTCGATATGGTGATTCCCGAGGAGAAGCCGGCGGAACTTGAAAAGGCTTACGCCGATGTCGAGACCGTCAACAAGCAATACCGCAACGGTGTCATCACCAACGGTGAGCGCTATCAAAAGGTTGTCGATATCTGGACTCGTGCAGGCGATAACATCGCCAATGCGCTCTACCGCAAGCTCGAATACAACGAAGGCAAGGAGAAGGCCAACCCACTCTTCATGATGGTTGACTCCGGTGCCCGTGGTAACAAGAACCAGATTAAGCAACTCTCTGGAATGCGTGGATTGATGGCCAAACCTTCCGGTGAGATTATCGAGCGACCCATTACCTCGAACTTCCGAGAAGGTCTCTCCGTGCTGGAATATTTCATCTCCACCCACGGCGCGCGTAAAGGTCTTGCCGATACCGCGCTTAAGACCGCTGACTCGGGATACATGACCCGTAAGTTGGTGGATGTTTCCCAGGATGTGATTCTCACCGAGCCCGATTGCGGAACGGTCAAAGGAATCACCGTCCACGCCATCTACTCGGGTGACGAGGAAGCCGCTTCCTTGCAATCCCGCATTTATGGCCGGACCTCTTGTGAAACCGTCAAAGATCCTGTCTCCGGCAAGACCATTGTCAAAACCGGAGAGCTCATGGGCGAAGAGACCTCGATTTCCGTAGAAAACGTCGGTCACGAGCGTCTCAAGATCCGCAGCCCGCTCACTTGTGAGTCCGAGCGTGGATGTTGTCAGTCTTGCTACGGTCTCAACCTCGCCACGGGTAACCTTGGTAAGATTGGTGAAGCCGTCGGCATCATTGCCGCGCAGTCCATCGGTGAGCCCGGAACGCAGTTGACCATGCGTACATTCCACTCCGGTGGTGTGGCCCTTGGTGCAACAAAGCAGCCTGAGATCAAAGCCAAGAACAAAGGTGTGGCCTTCTATAAGGACCTCCGCACAGTGGAGGACGTCGATGGAAACTTCGTGATTCTTAACAAGAACGGTTCACTTTCCGTCCGCGATAAGGATGGGCTTGAGCTGGAATCCTACAATGTGGTTATTGGTTCGGTCATCTCTGTCCCTGACGGAGGAGACGTGAAGAAGAACCAGTCCATCTTGACCTGGGATCCCCACTCCGTCCCCATTATTGCCGGATCCGGTGGTAAGGTTGAGTTCCGCGACATGATCACTGGTATCACCATTCAGTCCGAGACCGATAAGGCGACCGGCAAGAAAGGATTGACCGTGACCGAGCACAAAGAGGATCTCCATCCTCAGATTGTCATCATTAATCCTAAGTCTAAGGAAGTTCTCAGTAGCTACTCCATCCCGGTCGGTGCTCACCTCTCTGTTAAGGAGAACAGCAAGATCGCTGGTGGTGTTCAACTGGCGCGGACGCCGCGTAAGGTTGCCAAGACTGGTGATATCACTGGTGGTCTTCCCCGGGTGGCCGAGCTCTTCGAAGCTCGTCGACCCAAGGATGCCTGCGTTATCGCCAAGCTTGATGGTGAAATCTCCTTCGGAGGCACTGTTCGCGGCAAGCGTAAGGTCATTGTCACCCATTCCGAGTCATCCGAAACCGCTGATCACCTTGTCCCAATGGGCAAGCACATGATTGTCGGTGAAGGTGACATGGTGGTTCGTGGTGATCAAATTACCGAAGGCCCCGTGGCTCCTGAGGATCTCCTCGAGGCTTGTGGCCCCCAGGCTCTGCAGGAGCACCTCAACAACGAGGTCCAGACGGTTTACCGTTCGCAGGGTGTGGAGATCAATGACAAGCACATTGAGATCATTATCCGCCAGATGCTTCGTAAGGTGAAGATCACCGAGCCCGGTGATACCGAGTTCCTCTGGGGAGACCAGATCGAGAAGAACACCTTCAAGGCCGAGAACGACCGTGTTTCTGCCGAGGGTGGTAAGCCCGCCGAGGCCGAGCCCGTCCTTCTTGGAATCACCAAAGCCTCGATCGAGACCGAGTCGTTCATTTCGGCAGCCTCCTTCCAGGACACCACCCGGGTTCTGACGGATGCGGCAACCCTTGGAAAGATCGATACCCTTCGTGGCTTCAAGGAAAACGTTATTCTCGGACACCTCATTCCTGCTGGAACCGGCTTCCCAGTTCACAAGAACTCCGACTTCGAAATGACTGTCGAGGAGCCCGAGCCCGTCGTTGAAGAGAAGGAAGACGAGGGTGGTGATATTCCCAAAGCGGAAGCTTCAGGCGAGTAAAAATCACCTTAACAACTTCAAAGCCCCGATGTGCGAAAGCACGTCGGGGTTTTTTTGATTTGTATGAGGATTCCCAAACGGTCGGCAAAGGAGATTGGGAGCCAGGTGAGAAAAAGAGTCAGCGATGAAATCATGACGGCCGACCAATAGCCTCTCCAAAGAGAGCCCACGATGGAAACGACCAGAGCCGCCCAAATGAGCCAGAGAATGAGGGGGCGGGTCGCTAGGTCGTCATGGCCTAGTGCACGGGGCACTGGCTGATTTGCGTGAAGAAGTCGTTACCCTTGTCGTCGACGAGAATGAAGGCGGGGAAGTTTTCCACTTTGATTTTCCAGACCGCTTCCATGCCGAGTTCTGGGAAGTCGACGACTTCCTGGCTCTTGATGTGTTCTTTGGCAAGGAGGGCGGCGGGGCCACCGGCCGAGCCGAGGTAGAATCCACCGTGTTTCTGACAGGCGTCGGTGACTTGCTGGGAACGGTTTCCTTTTGCCAACATGACCATGGAGGCGCCGTTGGCCTGGAAGAGATCGACGTAAGGATCCATGCGGCCAGCAGTGGTGGGGCCGAAGGAACCTGAGGCCATCCCTTCGGGTTTCTTGGCCGGACCGGCGTAGTAGACGGGATACTTTTTGAAGTACTCCGGGAAATCGCCTTTGGCTTCAAGGATTTCCTTGAGTTTGGCGTGGGCGATGTCGCGGGCGACGATGATGTAGCCGGTGAGTGAGATCGCGGTTGTGACGGGATACTTGCTCAAAGTGGCAAGGGTGGATTCCATGCCTTTATCGAGATCGATTTCGACGCCTTTGAATTTCCAGTCACGGAATTTATCGGGAATGAATTGCCCCGGGTTTTCTTCGAGTTTTTCTAGGAAGATACCGTCTTTGGTGATCGTGGCCTTGGCTTGCCGATCGGCGGAACAGGAGACGCCGAGTCCGACGGGGCAGGAAGCGCCGTGGCGAGGGAGGCGGATGACACGGACATCGTGGGCGAAATACTTGCCGCCGAATTGCGCGCCGATGCCAATCTTTCGTGCGGCTTCGAGGAGCTTGCCTTCGAGCTCGATGTCTCGGAAAGCCTGGCCGTGTTCGTTCCCTTCAGTGGGAAGTTCGTCGAGGTAGCGAGCCGAGGCGAGTTTGACCGTTTTAAGACAGGCTTCAGCCGAGGTGCCGCCGATGACGAAGGCGAGGTGGTAGGGCGGACAAGCTGAGGTGCCGATGTTCCGCATTTTTTCAATGCAGAATTCCATGAGGCGCTCAGGATTAAGAAGGGCCTTGGTTTCTTGAAAAAGGAAGGACTTGTTGGCGGAGCCGCCGCCCTTGGTCATGAAGAGAAATTTGTATTCCGAACCGGGAGTCGCGTAGAGATCGATTTGGGCGGGGAGGTTGGTCTTGGTGTTGACCTCCTCGAACATTGTTTTGGGCGAGACTTGTGAGTAGCGGAGGTTTTCTTCCTGGTAGGTTTTGTGAATTCCGGCCGAAAGAGCTTCGGCATCGTTGGTGTTGGTCCAGACAGCCTCGCCTTTCTTGCCCATGACGATGGCGGTGCCGGTGTCCTGGCAGCCGGGGAGAATACCATGCGAAGCGATCTCGGCATTTTTCAAAAGCATGAGTGCGACCATGCGGTCGTTTTCGGTGGCTTCGGGATCGTCGAGGATAGAGGCAACTTGCTTCAAATGCGAGGTGCGGAGTTTGAAAGAGATCGCTTTAATGGCCTCGTTCGCAAGAAGGGTGAGAGCTTGTGGGTCGACTTTGAGAATCTCCCGGTCTCCGACTTGTTCGGTTGAGACGTACTCTGACGAAATTTTCTCATACTGGGTAGGATCGGCGCCAAGGGGGAAGGGCTCCTGGTAGTGGAATTTACTCATGGTTTTGGGGTGGGTTAAATGCTGCGGCCTTCATCGACTTCAATGTAGTCCATGAAGGTGAGAATGTCGTCGCGGTCGGTTTTTGGATCTTCCTTTTTACGCGCGGCGAGTCGATCTGAGAGATCATCGCGGAAGCCCCGGGTTTTGATGTAGGCCTTAAACCAAGCCTTCTCGTAGTCGGGACGGGATACGCCGTGTTCGCGGGCCCAGGTGAGGGCTTGTTCGTCGGTGGCTCCGGCGAGGATCGTGCGTTTAAGATCATGATAGTCGACCCCAAGGAACTGGCAGGTCCAGAGATCCATGCCGAGGCCAAGGTTGGTGAGGAATTCCGGGTGGAGAGTTCCGGCGTTGAGCTTGCGAATCTTGTCGCACATGCGGGGAAAATAAACGATTCCCTCAAGGTTATTTCGAGCGGAGCATGGCATTTCGTAACCGTTTGACATTGTCTTATTGAAGCGATGAACGACAAAAAGAGCCAATGAAAAACCAGTTCGCGGTTGGGAACGTCGAGACGTTGTTCCTGTTGGCGGCCAAGGCGGGCCATTTAGAGGATCTGTGATGCTGTCATGATGATCACAACTGTCAGGAAGAGAGCGAAAATTTGAGCGATGAGATAAACGACGATCATTAGGGCCATTCCCGCCCAACCACTTTTCTGACGGCATTTGTTCACGTAGGCACTAAAGACTGAGACCCCGATTCCAAGGAGGGCGAAACAGGTCATGAGCTCACTCGCGCCGACTCTCGACACGAGAGGCGAGCCCGCTTTTCCGAGGAGAACCATGAGTCCGATCAGTCCAATCAGTGCAAGAGAGGGCAGAAAGAAAAGGCCAACCATCCAACGATCAGTCCAGCCATGAAAAGGCTGGAGATCGCTTTGGTCCGAATCCCCTTCGCGCGGAGCTTGGTAGGGGTTTGGCTCTTCGGACATCTTATCCGGAACGATCTAGACTCGTTTTTCTTTAGCCAGAAATGACAGGGTTCCGACCACAAAGAGGACAGCGAGGAAGATCATGCCTACCATACCTGCCGGGAAGTCGCCGAAGGTCTTCCCGGAGGTGGCCCAGTAGGAACCAATCGTCGCCATTGTGGTGGCGAAGATCATGAGGACATTCCAGATGATGCGGGAGGTGCCTTCAGGCCGTTTGTCACCGAGGACCTTTTTCGAGTTCATGAGAAGGAGGAACGTAAAGTAGGCGATCGGGAGGAGCGCCCCGCCGATCACCGAGGTGGGCACAGCGAGGGCAGCTCTGGCGTCGTTATTATTCCAAATGAAGGGGAAACAACACCCGATGATACCTGAGACAAGGCATCCCAAAAAGTAGGGGCCTTTGAGCGAGAGGGCAGCGGCGGAATCCTGATTGGTGGTTTTTTTACCGGCGAAGATTTCCTGGAAAGCGAGGCCGTTAATGAGCATCAGTATGATGATGGTGGAAATTGCCATGCCGAGGACTCCGATGCCGAAGACCTTTTGTGCGATCACTTTTCCGGTGAATGGTTCAAGCGTTCCTGCGAGCGCTCCCGCGTCACGCTTGACCAGCATTGCGGCGATCATGCGGTCGTTTTCATTGAACTCGGTGAGGGTGGTTTTTTGAAATGCCACCTTTTCTTCACCAGTCCCCTCAAACTCCGAAAGTGATTTCTCGATGGCGGGCACGCTCAGCATTGTTTTGTCACCGATGCTGAGCTTTTCCATGTCCACTTTGCCGTGGAAGGACGCGGCGGCCGCGATGACCACGCAGGAGGTTGCGAGGAAGAACGGGACAAAAAGTCCGATGGAAAGGTCGGTGATGGAGAGACCGCGATGGCGTGGCCCCCACTTCTTCTTGAGAAGGGTGTAGGGGAGGAGGAAAGTCATGTTGATTCCCACCGCCGTGCCGAAGGCGGTGAAGATGACGTCCTTTTGAGTGCCGAGAATCTTTGTTTTCCACCACTCGGGATTGGAGGATTTTTCAATAAGCGGCTGGTAGGCTTCGGCCGGAGTGGTGAGGAGGGAGAAGTCGGGGAAGTAACCTCCGATGACCTCACCCCAGGGAAGAGTGCCCGCGAGGCTGACCACCACGGCGGTGAAGGAGAGGACAATGATGGCCACCATGACCTTGATGATGCGATCGAAGAGCTTTGCTCCGCCTCCGCCGGCTTGGTAGAGGTAGTTGACGTAAAGGCCGGTTGCGAAGAGAACGGCGATGATTGGCCAGAGCCCCTTTTCCTTGTCCTCCCACCCGAACAGGTTTTGTTGAATGGCGGCGGTGCCGAGCGAGAACTGCGGCATGGTCCAGACGATGTTGGCCATGATGGTTGCGATGAGCCAAGACCAACCGAGGAGGGGATTGAGGTGCTGATTGATCAGGCGCAGGGGGCGTTGCCCGGTTGAGAGGGTGACGTAGGCGATTGCGGAGAGCATGATGATTCCGCAGATCATGGCCAGGGGCTGGACCCAGAGGAGGCCGTTTCCGGAGATCGTTCCCAAATAGAGAGCGCCGACTAACGAACCTCCACCGAGGGTGATGGCTCCCTGCAACCAACCGGGGCCGGAGATCTTGGCGTATCCGAAGAATTTACCGACGGGGCCTTTGTCCTTCACTTCTTCGATCACGTCCAGTTCCCGCTGGTATGGGTCCTTATTACTCATGTGTAGAGTAAGTCTTGTGAATTGGAGGCAGTCCGAAAAGGAAAAATGCTGTTTCTTCGACACTCGGGATTGCGGGGAGGGGTGAGTGAGGGCACACTCACGGCGTTGTCCACGCACGAGTCATCTCCTGAAACACCGACCCTTTCGAAGGATCTTCAGGTCCTCACGAAAGTTCGGTTGAATACCTTCGTTCTGATTACCACGCTCTTTGGCTTTTATCTCGCCGCAAAGGGGCTGGGCGGGATGTCTGGGAAGTGGTGGTTGCTCTTGCACACTTTGATGGGAACGGCGGCTGCGGCCTTTGGTTCGGCGGCTTTTAATCAACTGATGGAGATCGAGGATGACGCCCGAATGAAGCGGACCTCGGACCGTCCACTCCCTTCACGGCGAATGAGCGTGATGAAGGCCTTCGGGATTGGCTGGGGGTTGGCAGCCTTTGGGGTGATCCATTTGGCGGCCAAGGTGAATGCCGAGGCCGCGATATTGGCCGCAGTCACGATTGCGGTTTACGTCTTTGTCTACACACCAATGAAGAAGTGGCATTCGACCAATACCTTGGTGGGGGCGATTCCAGGAGCCATTCCTCCGCTGATCGGTTGGGTTGGGGCCGGAGGGGATTGGTCGGTCTGGGGAGGATGGTTTTTATTCAGTCTGCTGTTTTTCTGGCAACTCCCTCATTTCGTCGCCATCAGCTGGCTTTGTCGGGAGGAATATGAGGAAGCCGGTTATCAAATGTGGTCTAATGGTGATGTTTCAGGCGGGAAAACGGCGACTTTGTTCATTGTGTTTTCAATCTGTCTGATGTCCCTAGTGGTTTCCGGAGCGATGACGGGACTTTTCCCCTGGGGGGTGGCTTTGGGGCACACCGTGTTGGTGATCTATCTCATGCGCCCGATCTTGAGCTACCGGGCTTCCGGTGAGAGGGCTCCGATGAGAAAGGCCTTTCTGGGAACTCTGCTTTATCTGCCCGTAGTGTTGCTCGGCCTTGCCTTTGTGTGGAGTTGAGCTAGTTTTCGCCCGAAGTGGATGTCAGCCAGTTAGAGCCTGCCGAGCGGGACCCCAAGAAATTGCGGGCGACCGCATTTAAGATCGTCATTTTCATGGTGATCAGCGGATTTTTTTTAAATTATGCCTACAGTAAGTATCGGGAGAGGACTGCCGACAGTAAGCGTCCGAGTATTGAAACGAGAATCACCGAACCCGAGGTCGAGCTTCTGACTGCCGACGGGGTCGCTCGAAATATCCAGGATCTGAAAGGAAGAGTGACGATGGTGCTTACCATGCCCTCAGTTCCTAATCCCGAATCCAAGCCGACCCTGGAGGCTCTTCGCGAGGTGATGGATGCCTTCAAGGATGCTCCGGAGAAGCCGACCATTCTTATCTTTGTTCTCGATGGTTCAAATGCCGAGCCGGAGAAAATGTCCGGAGTTCTTTCGGAATATGGCCAGGAGCCCGAGGTCTGGCGTGTGGTGGCCGATGACGACGCGAAAACTTCGCTGCGTTCGTTTTCCAAGACCAAGATGCGCTTTAACCGTGTTCCGACGGAGAAAGAGGGCGTTTTTGACTACGACACTCGACTCGTTCTTCTGGACCAACATTTGTTTGTCCGCGGGGTGCCCGGCGAGACCGATGGCTGGGATTTTGAAACCGTCGTGGAAATGGAAAAGAAATTTGAAAAGGCCAAAGCCAAATCTCCGGATGAAGAGCTGCGGCCTCTGCCAATGACGACTCCGAAGCTTCGCGAAATTCTCATCGAATCGATCGAATACCTCTACGCCAACCCGAACGAGAAAGGACAAGAATGACCGATAAAAAGAAAATCACTCTCATCTATGTGGGAGTCGCTGTGATCTCGCTGATGATCCTCGGGATGTCGTTCTTTTTGACGACTTTGAAGAAGGAGAAACGCGATAATTCTCCGCCGGCGACGGACGTTGGAAAGGAGAATGTCGATGAATTGGCGGTGCTGGGAGGGGACATCGAATTGGAGAGACAGGATGGTTCCAAGGCCAGGATCTCAGACCTTCACGATAAGGTTTGGCTGGCTGTGCAATATTACGAATCCTGCCCGATGTGTGCGGCTCGTAATACCAATTTCCTCCTGGAAGTTTATAAGCAATTCCGCAGCGAAGATGATTTTGTCGTGGTGTGTCTCTCGGTTGACCCGGAAGCCGACACCAAGGAGAAGTTGTTGGACGTGCGAGATCGCTTGAAGGCCGATAAGAAGAATTGGTGGTTTTTGAAAGGGGAGCAAAAAATGCTCTGGGATTACATGACGGATGTGATGTTTTTCACGGGAATTCGTGAACGTTTTGAGGAGGTTGAAATCGCGGCCAAGGGGCGCTGGGCTCACGACATGGGAATTCATCTCTACCGGGGTGATACTCTGGTTCACAAGTGGCATGAAGGGCTTCCTCCCGAACAGCTCGCCGACGAAGTCAGGGAAGCTTTGGGAAAGCTCGGAAAGCCGGAGCCAGAGGAGCCGAAACCATAGAGTTATGAATGATAATTCGATGTTAAATCAGCCGGTTCTGACGGAGCGGGCCAGGAAGTTGAAGATCGTTGTTTGGGTCGTCAGCGTTGTGGTGCTGGGGCTCGTAGTGGCAATGCGATCCCCTTATAAAATCCCGGTCTCCTGGGAGGTGGAGCTTTGGATCAAGAAACTGCCCGGAGTGGTGGCACTCATCAATACTCTGGTTGCGGCGAGTCTTTTGAGTGGGCTTTGGTGCATCCTTCGAAAGAAATACCGTGCTCATCAACGGTTTATGACTTTGGCGCTCATCCTCTCGTCGCTCTTTCTTGTGTGTTACGTGGTCTACCACTTTACGATGCCCGAGACCAAGTTCGGGGACCTTGATCAGGACGGTAAACTAGCACCGGATGAGGTGGCAAATGTGGGGGCGGTGCGTCATGTTTACCTTGGAATCTTGATCGCGCATATCGTGGCGGCCGCCGTGAGTTTTCCGATGATTTTGATGACCTTTGTCCATGCCTGGACGAGGAATTTTGAAAAGCATCGCAAGCTTGCACGGAAGATCTTTCCGCTCTGGCTGTTTGTTGCCGTGACCGGACCGATTTGCTACTGGATGCTGAAGCGCTATTATTAGCAACTGACCTTGCCGCATCCGCCGCCGGATTTTGCAGCGAGCTTTTCAGCGATACGGTCGGCGGTGGGAGTGATGGAAAGTCCTCCTAGATTGGTGCAGCGTAGTTCGCGCGGGATTTGATGGGCCACTTTGTTCATGGCGACAACGACTTCGTCGAATGGGACGAGATGGTCGTAACCGCCGAGAGCCATGTTGGAACAGGAGAGAGCATTGGTCGCGGCCATGACGTTTTTTCCCAGACAGGGAGCTTCAACGCGATTTGCGATGGGGTCGCAGACCATGCCAAAGGAGTTTTGCAGGGCGAGTGAGGCGGCGGCCATTTGTTGTTCGTTGGTTCCGCCTCCGAACCAGGTGATGGCAGCGGCAGCCATGGCAGAAGCGGATCCGCATTCCGCCATGCAACCGCCTTCTTCAGCCGCGAAGGTGGCATCAAGAGTGATGAAAACTCCGATCATCCCGGAGAGGAGCAGCGCCGCATTTTTTTCTTCGTTTGTTTTTCCGAGGGCATTAGCAACGGCAAGAACGGCCCCGGGCATGGCACCACAGGAACCGGCGGTGGGAGCCGCCACGATGACACCCATCGATGACTTTACTTCCATGATGGCGGAAACCGAGCGAATGATGGCATTTTGAATGCCGGCTGGAATGAGGCGGCCTTCGTCTTCTGCGATTTTGAAACCGGGAGATTGAGAAGGGAGAATACGGTCTTCGTATGAGGTTCCACCGAGACCGGTTGCGATGGCGGCTTCCATGATGCCGCGGATCTTATCCATCTGGGCCATCACCTGGTCTTCGCCAATGCCGCCGCGTTCCGCTTCGTAGCGGAGGGCCATTTTCCAGAGCGGGACAGTGTTGGCGTTTGCGGCTTCAAGCATTTCGCCGGAGCGGGAGAAGGGGACTTTGATTTCCTTGCGGGCGAGGACAGGGAGGACGGCGGGAAGGAGTCTGACTCTTTTTGGATTGAGGAAACTTGTGAGATTTTCCAAGACCTCCTGATTTGGGGGGGTCCGGAGACTGAAATTCAGAATTCCGCTGTCTTCTGAAATGGCATGCCATGAACAATCCTCAAATGAGATCGGCAGCTTCTCGTGATTTTCTGGGAAGGAGGATATCCAAAGGAGGAGATGGTGGTAATCACCTGCTGAAGAGAATGGGACGCCATCGAGGGCGACGGTTTCAATCATGCCGCCACCTGTTGAGATGGCGTCGAGTTTGTAGACTGTGCCCGATTCTCCGTGTGCTTCAAGCCGGTAGAAGTTGGGGTGGGGGGCGTCGTAACTTTCATAGTGAAGCTCGATTTCAATGCCTGCTTCTTTCAAGGCCAATTCGTAGCCGGGAAGGCGGGGGTCATCGGGTGTCCAACCGAGGAGTCCCCCGTGGAGTCCGAGGTCGCTCCCTTGATCCTTATGGGTTGTGACGAGGGAGCCGTTGGGATCGTATCTCACGACGAGCTTTTGAATGGGCTCTCCGGTGAGCGCTTTTACAATTCTGCCAATCCGGTTGGCGGCGGCGCTATGCGAGCTACTCGGGCCGCGCATGACGGGGCCAAGGACATCGTTAAAAATGCTGGGAGGAGGTTTCATCGGCTAGTGGGGGGGAGTCTTCTCTATATCGAGGCAGGAGGACAGGCGGGAGTTTGTCTTTTGTGAGAATGGGCTGGGGCTTGATCGTGACATGGATCGTGCCTAGTTTGTACCCGTGTTTGAAATTTGGAATAGCACAGTGATGGGTGTCGGCATTGTTTTCATCGGGCTGTGTGTCGGTTCATTTTTGAATGTTGCGATTCACCGCCTACCTCGTGGCCTGTCGGTGAATGACCCCAAGCGTTCCTTCTGCCCGCATTGTAAAACCACCCTGCCCGCCTGGCAAAACCTCCCGATTGTTACGTGGATTATTCAAGGAGGGAAATGTCGGACCTGCTCGGCACCGATTGCGGTGAGGTATCTCCTGGTGGAGGTTCTGACAGGCGTGCTTTACTTTGCCGCCTGGTATTTTTTCCCGATGGTAAGCGCGATTCTGGCGATCGCATTGTTCACCATTCTTGTCACGGTTTCCTTTATTGATGCCGAGCATCAGCTCATTCCCACTTCGTGGACAAGGGCGGGTGTGGTGATCGCGGTGGCGGGAAGTTTCTTTTTACCCAGGCTTCTGGATTTAACGGGAGAGATTTTTCAGCCCAGTGACTCAATGTGGGCTGGACCTAAGGCTTCCGTGATTGGCTGGTTGGTCGGGTTTGGTTCGCTGTGGGGAGTGGTTTTATTGGGTAAGTTGATTTGGGGTCGGCTCAAGATGAGCTTCGATGAGCCGGTGCTTTGGAAGCTTCAGGAGGGGCATGGAGATAGCCCGCAGCTCCATTGGATCATAGGCGAAGAGGCTCATTCTTGGGATGATCTTTTCTTTCGTTCGGCCGACGAGTTGGTGATCATCGGACATGGGCTCAGGGTGAATGGAAAGCGTCAACCGGCGAAACAGATTACGATCCGGAGAGATGATTTCTCCATTGGGGATCAAAAATGGGCCATTGGCGATCTGAAATCACTCGCAGGAAAGGCGAGCAATGTGTCCATTCCACGGGAAGCGATGGGGATGGGGGATCCGCATCTTCTCGGCATGATCGGAGCCTTTTTGGGATGGCCCTCGGTCATTCTTGTGATTTTTGCGAGTTGTATCTATGCGATCACAGCTGCCATCGTTGCCCGGGTGGGGTTTGGAAAGCCCTTACCATACGGGCCTTTTCTCGCATTAGGGGCGCTCTCTTGGGTTTTTGGAGGGTGGCAGCTTTGGTTGGCCTATTTCCGCTCGATTGAAGGGGTTTTTGGTCCGTAGTGAGGCTGAAAAGGTTGCGTTATTGGGTGGGCGGCTTTCGGAATCTCCTGATTTGACAACATGGGTGATTTTTCCTAGTATTCTCAATAATTTCGCTAAGAAAAGATTCCACCAAAACGTTCCCTGTTAAGATGACGAGTAGATTTCTCTGTACACTGCTTCTTGGAAGCCTCGCTGCGCCGCTTTCTGCGCAGTCTTCCAAAGAACTGAATAGCCCCGCCGCTCTGAAAAAATCTGCTTACAAAGTCGATAAGTATGTCGCCGAAATTTTTCGTAAAAAGAAGCTGCCTGTTCCCCAGGTTATCGACGATCCGGCCTTCCTTCGCCGGAGTTTTTTGGTTGCCGCCGGACGGATTCCAACCTTGGAAGAAGCTTCCAGTTTTTTGGAGATCGATGATGCCGCGAAGCGTGAAATGCTGACAGGTTACCTCCTGCAGAGCGATGGCTACCGCAGTCACATGCAGAACTATGTCTTCGATCTCCTCCGTGCCAAGGACGACAATCGAAACGGTGGTCAGGCTTATTCGGCTCCCTACATGAACTTCATCTCGGAGAGTGTTGGGAACAATGTTCCGTGGAATCAATTTGCCCTCAATCTTGTGTCAGCGAAAGGAATCGCCTGGGAAGAGGGGAACGGAGCTGTCGGGTATTACATCCGGGACAAGGGAATGCCCTTGGACAATCTCTCTATCACCATGCAGATTTTCACTGGGGAGCGTCTTGAATGCGCCCAGTGCCACGACAGCCCGACTAATAAGTGGGAGCGCATGGATTTTTATGAGCTCGCAGCATTTACCCACGGGCAGGGTGAGATAAATGGTGGAGTTTGGAACAAAGCGATGCGTGGCTATGACGATGAAGACTTTCGTCGTTCTGACATCGGACGACTCTTCTACTGGCTTCGTGACAACATTCACTACGGCACGCTCGGTGACCAAGGTGCGGGACGGATCAAACTTCCCAGTGACTACCAATATAAGGACGGTGATCCGGGTGAAATGGTTGGCGGGCGGACTCAGTTCGGAAAACGAATCCGTTCCTCGGACCGTCGTGACAGTGGCAAATCCCGCGAAGAGTTCGCTGCCTGGATGACGAAAGATAACCCCAATTTTGACTATATCGCCGTGAATCGCATGTGGGAGCGAGTGATGGGAAGTCCGTTGACGTATCCTGTTGACGAGTATGTGGATCCTGAAAAGACGACCTCGCCAGCTCTCGTGAACTACTTGACCAGACTCATGGTGGATCTCGATTACGATTTGAAGGCCTTCCAGAATGTGCTCTTTTTGACAAAGACATTCCAGTTTGCCGCGAACCCCAAGGCTTTCGAAGCTGGAGTTCCTCAGGCCTTTAATGGACGTCAGCTTGAGCGGATGACTGCCGAACAAATGTGGGATTCGCTGGTGACCTTGGTTGCCGAAAGTCCGGACAAGCTCGCTAAGCGAAAGTTCAGTAATCACATTTACTACAACAATAAGCCAGTTCTCGTCGGCCAAAAATCTATGGCTGACCTAGCCACAGAAGTGGTGGCAATCAAGGACCCCCAAAAATACCGCGAGTATGCCGAGAATCTCCTTCAGGAATTTAAATCTGGTGGCAGTGGTTCCGGTGACAAGGACATGATGATGATGGCTTCCCGCTCTCGTCCAGGACCTGCCAAGGGCATCGCCCGAGCTTCCGAGCTCCCAGCTCCAGCTCCAGCAGGACACTTCCTCCGCGAATTTGGCCAATCAGACCGCGAGCTCATCGGGGCTTCCACGACGGAAGCAAACGTGGCGCAGATCCTCGAGATCATGAATGGTCATGTGGAAAAGATGGTTGTCGCCAATAAAGGCGCCTCGGTTTACGACGCGCTTAAGAAGGGAACGACCGAAGCGGACAAAGCCCGCTATATCTACTATGCCATTCTGAGCCGCCCTCCCGGCGATGCTGAAATGAACATGCTCATGCGTGATGTCATCGACGGTAGCAGAGAGAGCTATCAAAACCTTGTTTCTGCTCTCGTGCAGACCCACGAATTTATGTTCGTTCAATAATCACCGTAATTCTTTCAACTCCAACTTCTTTAAAACCATGGATAAAAATCCCTTTATGAAAGCCGACGAACCTGGCCGCCGCCAGTTCATGATCAATGCTGCTCGTAGTTATCTCGGGGTCAGTTTGGCCCCCATGCTTGGGGCCGGCCTTGCCGGATCTGCTTTTGGACAGAAGCATGTCGGTGGAGCAAAAGCCGAGCATGTCATCTTCCTGAATATGGGGGGAGGCATGAGCCATCTCGATACCTTTGACACCAAGCCCCGCAACAAAGAGGTGCAAGGGCCGGTTGAGTCCATTGACACATCGGGCGATTTTCAGATCTCCCAGTATCTTCCCGATACCGCCAAGATTGGTAATCACCTTTGTGTGATTAATTCGATGACATCCAAGCAGGGTGCTCATAGTCAGGGGCAGTATCTCCTGCATCGCAGTTACTCGCCTCGTGGAACCATCGTTCACCCGGCCATGGGTGCTTGGGTTGTTCGTCAGAAGGGTCGTAAGAATACCACCCTTCCTGGATTTGTGACTACCAACACCAGTCCTGGCGTTTCCTCGCCTGGATTCTTTGGCGCTGAGTTTGGCGGTGTGCCACTTGGTCGCCCGGACGAAGGTTTGAAGAATTCGAGGAGGGCGGGTTCGGTCACGGAGGAGGACTTCAAGCGTCGCCTTGCGATTGCTGATGCACTCAACAAAACCTTCCGCGAAAAGTATCAGACTCCTGCCGTGAAAGCTTACGATAGCCTCTATGAGGAAGCCGTGAAACTCATGAAAAGTAAGGATCTCGCGGCATTCGATATCAATAAGGAGCCCGGCAACGTTCAGAACGCCTACGGAAAGAACCGTTTTGGCCAAGGCTGTCTTCTTGCCCGTCGTCTCGTGGAATCCGGCGTCCGCTTCGTTGAGGTTTCCCATGGAGGTTGGGACACCCACTACGATAACTTCACCAATGTTGAGAATCGGGCCAAGACTCTCGATCAGGCCTTCTCAACCCTCGTTGCCGACCTCGAGAAGCGTGGTCTTCTCGAATCGACCCTCGTTGTGATCGCCACCGAATTTGGTCGGACGCCTAGCATCGTGGCAGAGCACAACTCGGGTCGTGACCACCACCCGGCCTGTTTCTCGGTTGTCATGGCTGGAGGCGGCATCGCCGGAGGACAGAAGTATGGTGAGAGTGATGAGAACGGTGCCCGGGTCGCCAAGGATCCTGTCACAGTTCAGGATTTCAATGCGACCATTGGTCACGCTCTTGGAATCGATCACGCACAGGTTGTGAGCTCGCCGAGCGGTCGGCCGTTCCGCATGGGTGGAGCCGAAGCCGAGCTCGGCAAGCCTATTGAATCTATCTTCGGCTAGAGACAAGTGACTTTATTTTCAGAGTGGTTCTTCTTCACGAGGAACCGCTCTTTTTTGTGGCGTATCAAAAGCGCCAGGAAAGGAGGGTTTGAATGGAGAGGTTTGGAGACCGTTCATTAAGTCTGGTCGCTGCTCCGAGAGCCAATGAAAGGTGATGGTTCAAGTATGATGTGGCAGTGCGGTAGATCAAGTGCGCTCCCTGCGGTTGAAGTCTCTGGAAAAGCGGTGCCGTATGATTGCCTTGTGCACGTGCAGCGCAATGTTTCGAAAGAAAGTCATGTCCGCTGCTTCGACAATGGATCGGTCTTCAGAGCGGTCGTGAATCATGTTTCCCCACGCCACCACCTGTAGAAAATTCAGTGGCCAACTGCTCCCGGAAGGCAGCAGATGAAGAGGAAGATGAAGCGAAGTTTCTCCATCACGAATTGACGCAAAATAAAAAGGCCTTTGACCGTGGTCAAGGAGTGACCGGAATTACCAACGTAATAATTAACACGAACGCCCGCCCGCGTTAGTGTTTTCTCCCTGAATATCGTCGGGCCTTTCAAGCACTCCTTTTGATTTCTTCCAAACTGAAATCGCTTCGACAATCATCCAAACCTCGATGAGGATCGTTGCAAATCCGAATCCGAAGAGGAGCCACTCGTGTTGATCGGCATAATTTCGGATATTCATCGTCATTGCGATGGCTGGAAGAACCAGCATAAGGATCCCAGGAATGATCGCCAGGGCGAAGGGGAGTCCTCGTCGCCGCAACCAGAAGGTGATCACAAGGAATGCCAGACCTGCAAGGAGTTGATTGATCGCACCAAAAAGGGGCCAGAGAAGGAGTCCTCCGGTACCGGGATCCTTCCCGATGCCACCGGGCATGCGGGCTATGAAAAAGGCGATGACAATGGCGAAGATCGTTGCCGCGTGGCGGTTGGTGAGCCAGAAGAGTGGATTACCAACGACGTATTCGCCTACTCTGGTTCCGTCGACACGGTGCCGGGGGGCAAGAGTTCCTGCGAGTTCCTGAACAACGTAACGCTGCAGACGGCAGGCCGTATCGAGAGTTGTGGCAGCAAATGAGGCGACGAAGACTCCCATGAGGGCAATCGCGAATTCCGCGGGTAGTCCCAGAGCTTTGAGAAAGTTCGCGCTTCCTTCCACAAAAGCTCCGACTTTGGAGCCAAGTCCTTTTGCGGCATCCCACGAGGAATACCGAGCCTCGTAGGCAGCAGACCCGGATAGGAATTCGTCTCCAGCTCCTGTTCCAAGCCCTAGTCCGGCGATACAAGCGAGGATGACCAAAACGGCGAGGAATCCTTCGGTCAGCATTGATCCGTATCCGACAAACTGGGCATCGGTTTCACACTTCAGTTGCTTCGATGAGGTTCCTGACGACACGAGGCAGTGGAAACCTGAGATTGCTCCACAGGCAATGGTGATAAACAGGAAGGGGAAGATCGGAGGGGCTCCATCCGGGGCCAGATTGAAGGCGGGAGCGACAATTTCCAGAGCCGGTCGTTCTCCTCCAATCGGGGGGCTGGCGCCGCCGAAGAAGGCGGCTGCGATCAATCCAATTACGACGAGGCCAAGAGCCGAGAGGAGTTGAAGGCTGTTGATGTAGTCGCGAGGTTGCAAGAGCGTCCAGACTGGGAGAACAGATGCAACGTATGAATAACCCAGAAGAAAGATCACCCATTGAATTACCGTGAGCCCGTTGCTCTCGGGATTTCCAGGATCACCGCCGAGGAGTTCATTGAAGGATCCCAGAAAGCCATCATTGCCGTAAGCGACGGTAAGATACATGATCGCGAGGGAAATGAGCGACGGGATCAGGATGCTGGCTCCTTTACGGTGGAGAGTTAATCCAATGATCACCGCCAAAGGAATCTGTATCAGGCAGGGGAAGATGGCCTGGGGATACGCTTTGAAGACGCTTGCGATGACAAGGCCGAAGATGGCGAGGACGATGGTGAGAGCGAGAAAGAGGATGGTTAGGAAAAGGATTCTGGTGCGTTTTGTGATCACCCGCCCGGCAATGTCGCCCACGGTTTGGCCTTTGTTTCTAAGGGAGATCACGAGTGCTCCGAAATCATGCACCGCACCAATGAGAATAGATCCAAATACGACCCATAAGAGAGCGGGGACCCAACCCCAGATTACCGCAAGGGCGGGGCCAACAATGGGACCGGTGCCCGCGATGGAAGTGAAGTGATGTCCAAAGACAATTCCCTTATCAGTCGGAACGTAGTCATTTCCATCCTCGAGTTCGATCGAGGGGACTGAGGCCTTCGGGTTGAGTTTGAAGAGTTTTTGGCCCAGCCATTTTCCATAAGAATGGTAGGCGACCAGATACAAGACAAAGGCAGCGAGGGCAATCGCGAGAGTGCTCATGGGATTCTAGTGGGAGTGCTTTGATTCAAGAGCCTCAAATACCGGAGCCGGAACGTAACGCCGGACAGTTTTTTCCCAACCATCGGGACCAATAAGCCCCATCACCATGCTGGAAGAGAGCTCGGCAATGTCGCGAGGAGGCATTAGGAAAACGGTGTTAATGTCCGGGGCCATATCACCGTTGATGTGGCGCATGACACGCTCGTATTCATAATCGTGGGGTGAACGGATTCCACGGAGAATGAACTCAGCGTCAACTTCTTTGGTGTAATCCACGAGGTAGCGGTTGTCGAAATTTGTGATGGTAAGACGCTCACAGGAAGGAATGGAGGCCTGTAGGAGCTCGATCCGCTTTTTGGTTGGAAAATTGTAGCTCTTTGAGGGGTTCTGTCCAATCGCCACCACCAGCCGATCAAACAGCTCCAAACCCTGACGGATCATCCAGAGATGACCGTTGGTGGGGGGATCAAAACTTCCCGCGTAAACCGCTGTCTGCATAAGCATTTACAGCATTTTTTCGATGGCGGCGCGAGCGCGCATTTTCTTCATCCATTTCTCGAAGTTGTCCTTTTTTTTCTCCGAGATCACACGGCGCTTCATTCCTTCGCGCACAGAGGCAAGGGATTTGGCGGGTCCGAGTTTACGTTCGATGACCTGAATGATGTTGAAACCATAGCCATCATCAATCGGCTTCATTACTCCGTTTCCTTTATTTTCAAAAAGGATTGAGCCGAAGACACTGTTGAGGTCGGTGCGAGGGACATCTTTCCAAAGTCCACCTTCCTGGGCCTTGGAATCATTGGAATACTCCTTGGCCAAGACTGCAAAATCGCCCCCGTTTTCGAGCTTCTTCGTGAGTTCATCGGCCAGCTTAAGCTGGGCATCTGGCCCGTCGCCCAGGTCCTTACGGATGTAAATTCGCTTGTAGGTTCCCACATCCTTGGTTCGGTCTCGGTTATCAACGGCCCACTTTTTGTATTCTGCTCTCAATTCAGGCTCTTTGGGCGGGGGCACATCACCAAAGTGCTGAGCCCGGACATTCTGCACCAAGAGCTCCTTGCGCTGCTGTTCTTTAAACTGATCGCGGGTCAGATTGGTCGCCTTGAGATATTTCCGAAAAAGTGCCTCATCACCTTGATAGACATTTTGAACAATCCGTTTGACCTCAGCCTCAATTTCATGATCAGGAAAATCCTTCACGCGGTCCTTGAATTCCGTGAAAATGATTGTTCGATCTACCAATTCATCCAAGATCTTGGACTTCAGCTCCTTTAATAGCGTCTCATAGTTTGGTCCGCGACGAGGGAATTGGGCCATGAGTTGCGATTGTAATGGAGCAACTTTGATTATTAATTCATTGAGGGTGATCACATCTCCATTCACGGTGGCTGCAAATCCGTTCACCCGAATGGGTCCAGTTTTTGCCTTGGTCTGTTGTTTGGGAAGTGCTCTTGGTTCTTTCTGGGAAGTCGCGGGAAGAATCGCCGCGAGAGAGAGAATCCCTATAACAAGGGGCGTTGGGCAACGAAGTTTCATGTAAAAGTGGGGATTTTTTTAGAGGGTTTTGAGGAGACGAACCGCTTCGGAAAGTTTATCTTCGGTTTTACGCGAACTCAAGCGAGGAAACTTGCCGCCCGGAGGGAGAATGTATTCGCCGTTTCTTTGGAGCATTAGACGGTCGTTGTTGATTTCAACCACTTGCACGCCCTTGGAGGAAGCGATAACCCTCAGTCGGTTCATTTCCAAAAGATTTTTCACTGGATGAGGGAAGCGCCCAAAGCGGTCCCGCCAGTCTTTCTCGATTCTCTTAATCTCCTTTTCGCTGCGAGCCGA
This sequence comes from Akkermansiaceae bacterium, assembly GCA_026421245.1. Lineage (GTDB taxonomy): Bacteria > Verrucomicrobiota > Verrucomicrobiia > Verrucomicrobiales > Akkermansiaceae > SW10. The sequence continues at coordinate 48,711 of JAPKDJ010000025.1, forward strand.
TGCCAATTGGCGGTAGGCTGCGACACGCATGTCAGGGTCAGGGCCATAGCTACGTGGGAAAAAGGCGGGGAGCTTTGACTTCCCACCATCCCAGCCACTTTCGGAATAGACAAGAAAGTCCACTCGCACTTGCGCGTCGGCGCGTTGCATCGGGTTCTTTCCCTGAAGTTGCTCAACCGATTGTTGGAGGAGTTGACAGTAGAGTTCAAAACCGACGGCGGTGATGTGTCCCGATTGTTTCGTTCCAAGAAGGCTGCCAGCTCCGCGGATCTCGAGGTCACGCATCGCAATTTTAAAGCCCGATCCCAGTTCCGTGTATTGCTTGATCGCGCTGAGTCGTTTTTTGGCATCGCCGCCTGCAATGAGATCACCCGGGAGGAGGAGAAGGGCGTAGGCACGCCGACCCGCCCGACCCACCCGTCCCCGAAGCTGATACAGATCCGCGAGGCCAAAGCGATCCGCGCGGTCGATCAAAATAGTGTTGGCATTCGGGATATCGATACCGCTTTCGATGATCGTGGTGGCGAGGAGGACATCGGCCTTTCCCTCAACAAACTGATGCATGACCCTTTCCAGATCTTCTCGACCCATCTGGCCGTGACCGATGACCACCGTCGCTTCGGGAACCAATTTTTCGATCCGCTCCTTCATTCCTTCGATTGTGCCAACCCGGTTGTGCAGGAAGAAGACCTGCCCGCCGCGCGTCAACTCTCTGCGGATGGCGTTTCGAATCAGTCTCTCATCATAGGCGCAGATTGACGTCTGCACCGGAAGCCGGTTGGGCGGGGGAGTGTCAATCGTGGACATATCCCGAGCTCCCATCAGAGAGAGATAGAGTGTCCTGGGGATTGGCGTGGCGGAAAGGGTGAGAACGTCAATGAGGCGAAATCGCTCCTTGAGGATCTCCTTGTGGCGTACCCCGAAGCGTTGTTCTTCATCAACGACGAGAAGGCCTATTTTTTGATACTCCACTCCGGCTGAGAGGAGTCGATGAGTTCCAATGACAATATCCACTCGCCCTTCGCGGAGGCCCTCTAGTGTTTCCCGTGCTTCTGCGGGCGATTGCAATCGGCTCAGGAGTTTGATCTCCACCGGATAGTCGCTCATGCGAGCCTTGAACGTTCGCCAATGTTGTTCAGCAAGGACCGTGGTGGGTGCCAGTATCGCGACCTGCTTGCCGCCCGTGACCGCCTTGAATGCGCCCCGGATCGCCACCTCGGTTTTCCCAAATCCTACATCTCCACAGATCAACCGGTCCATGGGGCGGGGGGATTCCATGTCGATCTTGGTATCTTCTATGGCTTTCCTTTGGTCAGGGGTCTCGGTGAAGGGGAATGAGGCTTCAAATTCCTGCATCCACTGGCCGTCCGGTGCGTGGGAGTGGCCTGATTTGGCATCACGTTCGGCCTGTAGTCTCAAGAGCTGGGCCGCATAGTCCAGCACCGCAGCCTCGGCAGTGATACGGGCCTTCTTCCACTTTCGGTCGCCCAGCTTGTTTGATTTTGGTTTTCCTCCTCCGATGCCCACATAGCGGGAAACGAGATGACTTTGATCAATGGGCACGTGCAGTGTCGCGCCGTCCTGGTATTCGATTCCCAACTCCTCCTGGCCATCTTCGCCATCAATCAGGCCGATGAATTCGCCAATGCCATAGTCTGCGTGCACCACAAACTCTCCTTCGTTGAGTTCGTGGACTCCTACGATGGCGGCCGCGTTTCGTTGATGGGTCAGCGTTTCCTTTCCGCGGGTTCCGGGAAGATGCTGGCGACCAAAAATTTCCAGGGTCGAAAGGACGACAAGTTTCTGATTTGGAGCGACAAAACCTTTTGCCAGGCGTCCTTCCACACAGGTGAAGTCTGACTCGTCGTGCTCGAGGATTTCGAGAAAGCGATGCCGCTCCGCCTTGCTTGGCGCGACCAGACCGATCTCCCAGCCCAGTTTTTTCCATTCGCCCAGTTGTTCCAGAAACAGCCCGCGGCTTGAATCGGCAACGACGAAATCTCCGGCTTCAAACCCGGCGGCAGGGGAAGGGTAAAGGTCGGCGTTCCAGTGCTCGGTGGGACCATTGCTGATGAGGACGTGCGCAATGTGGTGGTCATCTTCGTCCACTGCAACGATGATGTCATTGGGTTTCAGCCAGGTGGAGAGAGGAGCGCCGAGATTTTCGGCTTCCTTGCTCACCGCGATTTTTTCGAGTCGTCGTGTGGTTGTCTGCGTCTCTACGCTGAATTCACGGAGCGATTCGATTTCGTCACCAAAGAACTCCACTCTTACCGGGCTTGGAAGTTGTGGTGGATAGAAGTCGAGGATGCCTCCACGTCTGGCAAATTGTCCGCGTTGAAAAATCTGAGGTTGTTCTTCGTAGTCGCGCTCCTCCAGCCAGGCCACCAGTTCTATTGGGTCAATTTCCTGGCCGACTTCGAGTGTGAGTTCGGTTTCGTCAATGGAGTCCAACGAGGGAGCGGGTGCTTCCCACGATGCCCGGGATAAAACAACCGGGGTGTGCGGAGTCTGCGCAATACGATGGAGGGTGGATAGGCGCTCTGCCTCCCGGTCGGGATCGGCTAACTCTTCCTCGATGATGACCGTTGGGTCTGCCAGAACGAGGGTGGGGCACTTCCAAAAGGCAAATTCTTCAGTCAATTGGTCACGCCGCCGAGCATGGGGGGTGAATACCCAGACCCGACCTTGTTTTGAATCCTTACATTGGCTTAAGAGCGCCGAGATGAGGTATCCCTCTGCAGCAAGGTCACACGTTCCCAAAATCTTGGGAAATTGCTGTGTCGTGGGCATGCCGTCCCATGTCGACAGGGCCATGCCCTGCCACAGGTTCTTGGAAGATCCGGAGCTCACGCGGAAGGCTATAACCACGGGATTAGCACAGTGCAACGGAGTCCTTCATCAAAAAAAGTGTAAAGATTCACTTGTCAATAATCCTAGATCGTCCTAAAGCTCCGCCGCGCTAGCCCTCTGGGTCAGTGCAACAAATCCAACCTAAAGCGCAGATAGCTCAGTTGGTAGAGCAGTTGGCTTTTAACCAATTGGTCCTGGGTTCGAGTCCCAGTCTGCGTACTTT
>JAPKDJ010000026.1 GCA_026421245.1 Akkermansiaceae bacterium
GACTATTTGCCTGATACGCTTTATTTTGCGAAGGATCGCGAGCTGCGGCTGATGGTGGGAAACCGTGCTTTTGGGCGGCGCGGGGATGAGGAGGATCTGGGCGGGCGGTGGTTTTTCGGGGGGAGTCTCGGGTTTGGCTGGCCGGATGATGAGGTCCGGGATGGGGGAGGTTTGGCCGCGGGATTTGTTGGAGTAGAGGGCCGTAGTAGCGGACGGTTTTCTGGCTTTTCGGTGGGAGGTGGAGCAGAGCGGCGGCGATGAAGATCTCGAAGTTGCGCTTGCGACCGGGGGCGGGAATGGGTTGTTCGCCGCCATGGTGGATATTGAAGCCGGAGTGTTTCCAGGCGAGGAGGTTGGCGAGTTTTTGCGGGCTGATGAGTTTGGCGTCGCGGAGAGCGTGAAGGAAGCGGTGGCGGAAGAGTTCGATGGTGGGACCGAGATCTTGGGCGGGCATGCAGTGGAAGCGGCCGTCGGGAGTGAAGAGTCCGTCGGCGGCAAGGACATGGAGGTGGTAGATGAGGTAGTCGCCGAAGGTGTGGACTCCGGCAATGGCCCCGATGCGACCGAGGGGGAGTCCGAGGCGGGTGCGGAAGGCGTCCTGGAGGGTGGTGTTGGTCTACTGAAGCGAAACAACCGTCAGACGCAAACGAAGGAACACCGGGGCATCTGCGACTATTTCAACCGTGATCACATCTACTCCGACACCGAATGGTTCAACGCTGACGGGGGTTGGATCGACAGTATTCCAAGCGATGAGATCGGATGACTTCTCAACTGAAAAACGAACCGAGGCGCTGCGGTTTCGCAGGTAGGACAGGCGCAGTTTGTCGCCCACGACAGTGGCACGAGGGAGACTACCTGGTGGGTTGGGCGCTTTGGGATCAAGGCCGAATGCAAATTTCAGCAGGTTGGGCGTGGCGCTGTTGAGGACAATGTCAGTGCCAGTGATTGTGGGATCTGCTATCTCCGCTTCGCTGAAGTGTTGAGTCAGCCAAGTCTCGTAGGACACGGCCGCACCTCCGGGATCCGCCGCACCCGGTGTTCCGTTCGGAACAGAGCTGACACGCCACTGGGAGGCGGTCTCCCAGGTGTCGGGCGAGGCGGCGTCATCAACAGTGGTGAGCGATGCGCCACCGCCGTCGGTGGCCGCCAGCCATGAGTCGTCGAACCTGAATTCGAGAATGACGATGCCGGCATTGTCGCGAAGTTCGATACGTTCTCCACTGTTGCTAAGGCCTCCGGAAATGAAGTCTCCCGCAACAGGAAGCCCCTGACCGTAAACTTGCTCGAAGGCAGTGCGATCACGTACCACGACAACATACTCGCCAGCGCCAAGCACGGTTCCTTCGGGAAACGTGAAACCTATCCCGTTAGTGAAGACAACACCGCTGATGTCGAGCGGCTCGGTGCCGATGTTGCGCAGTTCGATGAACTCGGGGTCGTCCGATCCGGCGGGATTGTAGTGAATCTCGGTGATTCGAAGAAACTCAACCGGCGTTGGATCAGTCGAAAGATTTGTAATGGCCAATGCGTGGGAATCCAGGAGCGCACCTCGGAAATCGTAGGATTCCAGCGTCACCTCATTAGCTCCAGGCCGAAGAGGAATCCCTACGCGCCATGATTCATCATCCACCCATTCGACTGGCAGCACATCCGTAGAGCCAGCCAGCCGAAATTCACGAATATTGATCCAGCCTTTGCCCTCAAGCGTTGCAGTGGATCCATCTACTTCAAAACTGTTCCCTCCATTGGTCGTAATCTCAAAAGGAACCTCGTCAGGCAGTTGGCGACCGGCGGCAATGCCTCGAGAGCGAATATAGCTTCTCTGGGAAGAGAAATTTTGCCCAACAACACTCCCGTAGTGGGTCATCCACGGGGTCATGTAGTCCTGATTGAAGGTGGTGTTAATCAAATCCTGAATGTGTCCCCAGTAAAGTCGCTGGTTACGAGGAATGTTAAACACTTTACGGACATTGCCGGAAGCGCTCGGACGTGCCGATCCACCAGCAGAGCTACTGAAAACAAAATCCATGTCCCAAGGCAGCGCGACCACTCCGCGACCATCCTTGGGAACGTAGAAGCGGATATTGTGCTGCAGGCCTCCCAGAATGTAGGTATCACCGATGCCACACAGAGTCATCAGCGCCGAGTAGCGCATCCATTCATCGACATCCATCCACTCGTCGATTTGCTGCTCCAATTCATCGGCAGGCAGGCTCAGCATCTGGCAGAAATTGATCCAACCGGAGAAATCATCTCGACGTCGTCCTGTGCGCAGTTCGAACGGCGCGCGGTATTGTTCTTTGCCGTCCCCGAGGTCACGCAGATCCGTGCCGATGTGCTGAAATGGAACCGGCGGCTTCAGCCCTTCCCGTCCACCAGTCGAAGATGACGGATCATAGGTGATATCGTAATTGAACACACTGCCGCTGCCGCCGTTCTCGAATTGCGACTCCGTAAACACGGGGCCGTAGGACGCCAGTTGCAGAATCGACGTGCCGGTATGAACCCTGGTGGGAGGAATAAAGTAAACGAGATCATCATACATGCAGGGAATCCCGGCACGGTTGAACATGTGTTTAACATAAATTTCATCCTGTCGCTTTGAAGCAGGCGCGCGCCCGGATCGGTCTAGTCCGACGCTGCCATGGACACCACGAAACAAATGATCCGCTGGAAAGGAAACCCGGAAACCGCGAAAATCGTTGCCATCACGAGCACGCCCGGCACCGCTACCGCGCAGCCGCACGCCCGCGTCGTAGAAGACTTCAGCTCCATTGTAGATCGCTGTCCCGCCGAGCTGTTCGTTGCTCATCAAATTAAACCGGCTGTGCATAAAATCGCTGTCAGCATCGAGCATGATCACCCGCAACTCCTGCGCGGGGAGGTCATTGCCTCTGCCATCTTCTACCTGGAAAAGAGCTCGCGCATCCGGGCCGTTCAATGGAAACGTCGATGTCGCGCCAAGTGCATCATCAGCCTCGATCCAGAACTGGACTACGGTTCCCTCGGACTGACCGGGCACACTTCCTTGCCCGTGACCGTCTGCACCGATGACAAAAGAATACGTCGCAGCCGTGTCTTCACCGTCCACGCGAGCACGCAGCACAACATCGCCAAGCCCATCCGGGTCGCTGACATCGGCATGGATGGTCACCGGTTGGTTCTCTCCGGGAATCACGGGATCGTGTCGAAGGCTGGCAAATGTCGGGCCGATATTTTCTACCGCTTGCGAGTTCCTTGCACCTGGAGTTCCGCTCTGTTCCGAGCGATCGAGTGCCGTCGTGCGGGCAATTCTCTGGTAGTAACCACGGGTGTTGAGTTGATTCGCTCCGGCCAGCCAGCGCGCCCGATAGGAAACCTCGTAGGTCTGGGATGCGTTCAGTGCGGTATTATCCACAAAAGTGGTTTCGAGGTGATTGTGGCGCGTGTCCGTCGAACCGGTTGCGATCAGGTGAAGCACTTGATTGCCGCCGTTTCCTGGGTCAGGCACGACTTCACTATGCCGATGATTCCCAAGAATTCTCCATGTATCGTCCCCGGCCACACCATCAAAAGATCCGTTCTGAATCAGCTCTTCGGCCACACCATCCGGATCACGCACGACACTCACATCATCGAGCAGCACCTCTCCGGCGCGCAGCATGCCGATGCGAAACTCTCGAAAGATTGTCAGTCCGTAGCGCTGATTTCCATCCATACGATAGCGCACGGTTTGCCAAGGCATCTTTGTCGATTCATCGCTGGCAGCCCACGCTTCCGGTCGACTATTGTCCGCCGCCGAGTCCCTAAGTTCGAGGCTCGATCCATTCCCATCGGCGAGTTTCGACCAGCGGCCCCCTTCAAAGTAGGTGACCTCGTCTGCCGGGTTACCGATTGCGTCTCGCAGGCGAATCGTGTCACGCGTATTGTTCAGACGTCCGTTGAAATCCCCGATGATGGTTGTTGATCTTTCAGGGTACTTGTTTCGCAGAGATTGTGAATCTCTTGCGATCACCAGGTAGCCACCGGGAGCAATCGATGTTCCTTGAGGCAAGTCGTAGCGTATCCCACCTTCCAGTGTCCAGCCCGACACATCTACCGTATCGTCGCCTTTATTGAACAACTCGAGCCATTCTTCATCCCGTTCAACAATGGCCGTTCCAAGGGAGCCCTCTCCAACCATCTCGCTGATCATCAACTCAGCACCAAAAATGACGTCACTGCTGGTTGCCGAACGTTGATGAATCTCAACCGACAGACGATTGAGTCCTGGAACCAACGCTTCTTCAGGCAATGCCATAAAATCGGAAAATTCGGCATTTCCAACGCTCGCGTTGGCTGGCGTGGATGCAGAAACCGCTCCGGCATCGAGATTGAAACGCAGCACTTCAGTGCCATTGAGATAGAAGATTGCTCCATCGTCGATGATGTGCATCAGCTGCAGGCCGGAAATCGAGCTGAGCTGGTCTTGAGTTAACTCGAAGTCCGTTTCTGCGTAGTAGGTGATGATGGAGTTTGTCAACGGATTTGCGAACACCGTGCGCAGAGGTTCCGGCAAAGTTGCAGGATTTGTCTCCGCCCCTAACAATGCCGCACCCTGCTTCCAGTTCACGGCATCGACTACATGCACAGATTGCGCCCAGTTCTCACCCAAATTAGTTCCGGTCTCATTGTAGCGCCAGTTTGCATCGATCGGAATTACCGTGGTTTCGCGTAGCTCTGGTTCCATTGGTGGTGTCCCAGGATCCTCGCGAAAATGGTACATGATTTCGTTGATCACAACGTCCTCCTGAAACGAGAAACTGTTTTGAGCACCAAATGTAGCCTCTGACGGAAGAAGCCACTTGCCAGGATAATCTGAAGATGCGCCACGTAGCCCATTGGGGGCGCGCTGCGCATCGTGCAACACCGTTCCATTTTCTCCGAGGAGCAGAAGCAAATCCTCAAACTCGGGTAAGATCCCTAACACCGCCTGATCAAAAACGACGAATTCGCCCTGCTGCAGCATTTGTGGGGGAACCTGAAACGTGAGGTCCGGCGATCCAATAGAGACGCCCGTGAGATCAGCCGATCCTGAGCCGATGTTGGCTAGCTCGATCTTGAAAGTATCCAGCGACTCCATTTCACTGAAGATCAAACGCACGGATTCGGCTGCCGGAACAGGGGGTCGAACCTTTGCGCCCAGCGTTAATCCAAAGGCAATATCTGAACTACCAGCCGTGTTCTGGTGAACCTCAACCGAGATCCTGTTGGATCCGGCAATGGCACCTGCAACCGGCAAACCGATGGGGCCCACGATTTCGGCATCACCACCTGAAGTTGCAAGCGTTTCTGAACCGACCTCACCAGCAGGCATCTCATAGCGATAAACTTCTACTCCGTTGATGTAAAAAACAGCACCATCATCGATGAGATGCATCAGCTCAAATGTAGCGAGACCTTCGAATTGATCGGGCGCTAGCTCGAATTCCCGTTCAAAGTAGCGCGTGACCACTTTGGGGTCATTGTTGGCCGGTCGCGTGACCTCCGTTGCGATCGGAACTGGCAGCGCGCTGGTGTCAAATCCAAGCGGCCCTGGGCCGGCCTTCCAGTTTCCACTGACAGGATGATCGGCATCGGCCCAGCCCGATGCAAGATCGTCCGATTCATTGTAGCGCCAATTCGCTCCCCAATCGAGAAGCGCAACGTCAGTGAGAACCACCGGATCCGTCGCACGAAAAAAATTGCGTGCTCCGGGCGTCCCACCGATCTCGCGACTCGCAACCCAATTCGAGGCAATCGGCGACGCCGTATCGGGATCACTCTTGGTGAGGGAGGCACCGGAACCATCCGCACCAATTGGCCAGTCGCCCCGATCCTCGAAGCGAATCTCGCCCATCAGTCGCCCGGAGTTGTTGAGCAGTCGCAGTTGTTCACCGGCGTTCGAAAGGCGGCCACTCCATGGACCTAACACGTTCTCCAATCCAGCAGCTTCAGCAACTGCGGCGGGATCTGAAGCGATCACCAGAAACCCACCAGCCTCAATCACTGTCCCCTCAGGAAAGTCGAAATCAACTCCGCCACGAATTTTCCATTCGGACACATCAACGTTGACCGCCATCTGATTCGTCAACTCGATCCATTCCGCCTCTTCCTCATTGGCCGGATGGTATTGAATCTCATTGAAGGTAACGACACTGTCGGCCCGCACAAACGGCACGACAAATAGAATGATGAGCAGACCACTTATGAAGTGGCTGTACCCTGGAAGACGACCGATCGCAGTCCAAGTAGATGTGCAAGGTGACGGTTGTGGCTTGGGCATTGCTGAGGACAGAAACTGACTACTGCTAGGAATTTTCTTTTGGCGGGAGGGCTTTGAAGCTGTCTTTGGACCGGAGCAAAGGGGGTTGCTTTTATTTCTTCAAAAAATAAGCGATGATGTTTCATAAAATATTCCATGTTTTCTGGTGAACTGAAATCACTTTTATTTTCAGGATCTCCTGCAATACCGTTAAGCCATTTTTCACCATTAGAATACCAATGATGAGGACCTCCTGAGGTATAACCAATTACTTTAATCTTACTACTGCTAGGAATTTGCTTTTGGCGGGAGGGCTTTGAAGCCGTCTTTGGACCGGAGCAAAGGGGGGTGTTGCGTCTCCGGGACGGCCGTCTCCTCATGAGCTACGGCTACCGCCGCAAGCCCTTTGGGAATCAAGCTCGTCTGAGCGAAGATGGGGGGACGACCTGGTCGGAGCCGATCATGATCTCGGGAGATGGAGTGAGCGGAGACTTGGGGTATCCCTCGACGGTGGAGCTGGTCGCCGGACACGAATGCTACTTCAAGGGCGCATCGATGAACGGCCACATCAGCTCCGGATAGAAGCGGTGCCCGCCCTTCCCCCACTGCAGGGAGACCTGATGTGCAACACCAGCGGCCCTGTAGATCTCTGCCACCGCCGCTGCGTTCTTTTCAACATCCGCAGCCCGGTGCAGACCATCCTTCACCCCGTGGACAATCAGTAGACGCCGCGGCGCCACCAGCCCGCCGATCTCCGCCCAGTCACCCCAGTTCCTCAATCCCGGGACCAGGCAGCAGTCACAGTGGAAGATGTAACCACCCTCGCTCGTCGCCGAGGTGAACGAGCAACTCGGGATCGCCACGCGGATGCGCAGGTCGATCGCCGCGGTGTACGCCGTCGTCACGCCACCGCCGGAGTTGCCAGTCATCACGATCCGATCCTTGTCCACTTGCGGGTGTTTCTCAGCCCAGTCGAGCAGCCGCTGCATGTCCCACACACGCTCGCCAATCGGCGTCCGCCCGCCGATCAGACAATGCATCAACTGCGCGCGACAAGCGCGATTACCGTGGCGGCCGTTCAGGTCCGGGACCGTCAGTTCCTTCGCCAGCCCGCGCGTCGCCGGTGCGATGGCGATGAACCCACGCCGCGCTGCCTGCTCGGCAATGTTGCCGCCGCGCTCGAGAATCTTTTTGCGGTGCGCGTCGTTCCTAAATGCCCCCGCGTAAGAATGATGCCCAAGCACGTCATGACCGTGCGGGCAGATCAAGAGGGGGAAACGCTCGCCCGCCTTACCACTTTTCGGGACGAGCAGGTAGAATGGGATCCTGATTCCGGGTTCGACCTCGATCGAACCGAGCGTGCGAGTAATTTTCCCATCGACCTCCTCTGTTTCACCCAAGATGACGGTGGAATCGAAATCGCCAAGTTGCGCCGCCATCCTCCCGAGCCCCAGCAGCTCGACCAAGGCAGCGCGGGCATTTTTTTGCCAGGCGACGACTTCCTTCGAGCCGTCGAAACCGAACGACTGGTCGCCCTGTTGGATCCGTTTCAAGTACGACGCGGTCGGCTCCGGATACTCGACCGGCGGCTTGTTCTGCCCGCAGGAAAATGAGCAGCACAAAAAAAGGGAGCAGGAGAACACGAGCGATCGGATCAAATAGGGCATCCCGCAGTCTGCCGTCATTTGCGGCTGACGGCAAACCTAAGGGGGAACGGAGCGGAACGTAAAACCGTGTTAGGGGAAAGCTCCATTGCGCAGTGAGAAGGGTTCGAACAAAGAAACCTCAGGGCTTTTCAAAAGTGAGCCGGTTAGAAATCCGCTCGTAGCGACTCAACCACATCGACCCCCAATGCCGGACCTGGTCGAAATGCTTCTCCGGTTTGACCGGATTCTTTATGCGACCTAAAATAGGTTACGTGGCATTGGCTCGCCTCACTCTCCCCACCCTGAAGGCATGATGATGATATTTTATCAGGGGTTCGTTTCTTTCTTCCCTTGGTTCATGAAGGTGCGCCTTTTAGCGATTTAGGCTGGATGAGACTGGGAGAGGAGAGTTTGAGCGGCTTGCTGGACGCGCTGGGCTTCGGCGGTTCCGAGCGGGCTGAGGAGGGGGAGGATGGGCCCGGTGTTGGCGATCCCGGAGAGGGAGACGGCTTGATGCAGGACGCGGATCGGATTGATTTCGTTGCGGAGGTCTTCGAGAGGTTGGAAGAGGCTGCGGATGTTTTCAGCGAGGTGGAGATGGCCTTCGTTGATGGCACCCAGCATGGATTGGGAGAGGTCGGGGCGGACGCACACGCAGCCTGAGGTGAAGCCGTTGATTTGGAATTTGGTGAGGTGGGCGATGGCGGGCTGTTCTCCGATGCCGCTGACGATGAGGCGGGGATCGACGAGTTTGATGAGGCGGGAGAGGTAATCGTCCTGCGCGGGGTCGTCGCGGACGATGGCGTATTTGATCCAGGAGACGAATCCGTCGTTGACGAGGGTGGCGACGGTTTCGGGCTCGAGGTAGCCTTCGAACTTGATATAAAGGACGGCGGGTTTTCCGAGGGCTTCGACGAATTTTCGGAAGCCGGTGGCGACGCCCGCGTCGGTGATGAGGCCTTGCATGGGGAGGACCATTACGGTGGGGAAGTCGAAGTCTTTGAGGACTGCTGTTTGATCCATCATGGTGCCGTAAGCGGGGCCGACGGATGGAACGACAAGGGTGTTTTCAGCACTCTCGGTCGCGATGATATCGAGAGCTTCGGCGTATTCGCTGGGAGCGATGTGATAGAAGTTTGCGTTACCGCCATAGAGGAGGGTGGAGACACCACCGGCCTCGATGTGGCGGATGACTTTGGCGTTCTCTTCGCGGTTGAGTTTTAGCTCAGAATCGCGGGCCAAGGGAGGCACCGCGATGACAGAGGCGTTGAGTTGCTCGGGTGTGACTGGTGAAGTTTGCATGGTGGTGAAATCTGTTTAGTGAATCCCGGGATCGGGGGTTTTGGAACCGTCGCAGTGGAGGAAGCGGAAGTCGCAGCCTTCGTGAGCTTGGGTGACTTCGTCTTCGAAGAGCTTGCCGTATCCACGGGAGTAGCGTTTTTCGGGCGGGGTCCAGGCGGCGCGTCGGGTGGCGAGTTCTTCTTCGCTGACGTGAAGAGTGATGGCGCGGTTGGCGACATCGAGTTCGATGAGGTCACCATCTTGCACGAGGGCGAGTGGCCCGCCGACGGAGGCTTCGGGTGAGACGTGAAGGACACAGGTTCCGTAGGAGGTTCCAGACATGCGGGCATCGGAGATGCGGAGGATGTCGCGGACTCCTTTTTCGAGGAGGTATTTCGGAATGGGAAGCATGCCGGATTCAGGGATGCCGGGGGCACCGATCGGCCCGGCATTTTGCATGACGAGAACGTGATTCTCGGTAATGCCGAGGGCCGGATCGTGGATGCGTTTTTGGACATCGGGGTAGTCTTTGAAGACGATGGCGGGGCCTTTGTGTTGTAGAAATTCGGGAGTGGCTGCCGAGGTTTTAATGACGGCGCTGTCGGGCGCGAGGTTTCCGCGGAGGATGGCGGTTCCTCCTTGCTTTGCGATCGGATTGTCGAGAGGGCGGATGACGTCATCGTTGTAGACTTCCGATCCGTCGAGGCATTCGCCGAGGGTCTTTCCAAAGACAGTGGGGGCGTCGAGGTTGAGAAGGTGGCGGACGCGGTTGAGGAGAGCGGGGAGGCCACCGGCATCGAAGAAGTCGGCCATGACGAATTCGCCGGATGGTCGGAGGTTGGCGAGGACCGGGGTCTTTCTGGAGATTTCGTCGAAGAGTTCGAGTGGCAGGTCGACACCTGCACGTTTGGCCATGGCGGTGATGTGGATGATGGCGTTGGTCGAGCCACCGATCGCCATGTCGGCGGTGATGGCGTTTTCGAAGGATTCGCGGGTGAGGTAACGGGAGGGTTTGAGATCCTCCCAAACCATGTCGACGATGCGGAGTCCACACGCGGCGGCCATGCGTGAGTGCGCGGCGTGGACGGCGGGAATGGAAGAAGCTCCGGGAAGGGTCAGGCCGAGGGTCTCGGTGATGGAGGTCATGGTGGAGGCCGTTCCCATCGTCATGCAGTGTCCGGGGCCGGGCGTGATGTGATCTTCGAAATCCTGCCAGTCGTCGCAGGAGAGATTTCCGGCTCCGCGTTCGGCCCAGTACTTCCAGACATCGGATCCCGAGGCGAGGGCTTCGCCGCGCCAGGAGGCCCGCATCATCGCGCCGCCTGGCATGAAGATGACGGGAATGTCGACCATGATCGCTCCCATGAGGAGGGCGGGGACGGTTTTGTCGCATCCTCCCATGAGAACCGCGCCATCGATGGGGTGGCTGCGGAGGGTTTCCTCGACTTCCATGGCAAGGAGGTTGCGGTAGAACATCGAGGTGGGCTTCATGAAGGTCTCGCTGAGACCCATCACGGGCATTTCGACGGGGTATCCGCCGGCCTGCCAAATGCCGCGTTTGATTTCCTCGGCACGTTGGCGAAAATGGGAGTGGCAGGGGAGGAGGTCGTTCCAGGTGTTGAGGATGGCGATGACGGGTTTGCCTTCGTATTCCTCTTGATTGATGCCGAGTTGTTTGTGGCGGGAGCGATGGCCGAAAGATCGAAGATCGTCGGGGCCAAAGAAGCGGTAAGAGCGGAGTTGATCGGGTGTGAGGCGACTCATGGTGTTAGTGCAGATTGGAGGAAAGAGATGGCGAGGGAAAGAGAGGAATTTTTGGATGGTTCCGGTGTGGTTGATCAGAGAAGGTTGAGGGATGGGTGCTCTTGAAATTTGCTTGGTGGGCTTGGCGGTAGTGATCGTGTCGATTTTGCTGCTGCGGCTGCATGCTTTTCTGGGATTGCTTCTGGGAGCATTCGTGGTGTCGGTATTGACACCCGGAGTGGGAACGGAGGCGATGGGTCAGGTTGCGGCGGGGTTTGGGGAGGGGTGCCGCAAAATAGGGATCCTGATCGCGCTGGCGGCGATCATCGGGCAGTGCCTTTTGGTAAGCGGGGCGGCGGAGCGGATCGTGCGGGGGTTGCTCTCGTTCTTTGGCGTGAAACGAGCGCCCCTCGCTTTTCTTGGGAGCGGATTTGTTCTCGGGATTCCGGTATTTTTCGACACCGTGTTTTATCTCATGCTTCCGATCGTGCGGGCTTTCGCGCGCGCGAATCCCAAGGTTTATCTTCTGGCTCTTCTCAGCGTGGTGGCGGGTGCCAGCATGGCGCATTCCCTGGTGCCACCAACGCCGGGACCCTTGTTGGTGGCGGCTCGTCTTGAGGTGAGTTTGGGAGTTTTGATTCCGGCGGGATTGATGTTGGGGTTGGTGACGATTTCGGTGGGATACGCCTATGCCCACTGGGCGAACGGACGATTTGGAATTACCTATCGAGAGATCGATGCTCCCGAGATTGAGAGTTTTGAGAAAAAGGAACTTCCCGGTTTGGGTTGGTCCTTGCTGCCTATTTTACTGCCACTCGGATTGATCAGTTTGGGAACCTTTGTGAAGATGAAGGGAGATGTGCCGGACTGGCTGGTCACTCTGAGTGACAAGAACGTGGCGCTGGCGCTCGGAGCGGGGATGGCCATGATTTTGGCCTCGCGATTCTGCGAGTTGAAGAAAGTGGTTCACGAGGCGCTGTCGAGCGGGGGCGTGATCATTCTAATCACAGCGGCGGGGGCGGCCTTTGGGGCGGTGTTGAAGGACACCGGAATTGGCGGGGAGCTTTCGGGGATGGTTGGAGATGGCGGCGGTGTGCTTCTGTTGGCCTTTGGTCTGACGGCGCTCGTTCGTTTTGCGCAGGGATCAGCGACAGTGGCGATGATTACCGCGGTGGCCATTGTGGCTCCGATGGTGCTGGAGGCCGATCTTGGATTTCACCGGGTCTATGTCGCGCTGGCGATCGGTTGTGGCTCGAAACCCTTGCCCTGGATGAATGACAGTGGGTTTTGGATTGTCTCTAAAATGTCGGGGATGGACGAAACCGAAACGCTCAAGACCTTCTCGGTGATGTTATCGCTGATGGGCGTGGTGGGTTTTGCGGTAGTATGGCTGGCGAGCGCCCTGATCCCGCTGAGCTGATTCAGGACCCCGACTTTTTTATTCTTCAGGAGGGAAATAAGAATCTGAGGTCGTCTTCTTCTTATAAAAGAAAGGAGGTTTGAATAATAAGGAGTCTTTTCCTCACGGTTATTGTTGATTCCCATGATAACGATCCCTCGTGAGCGATCGTTATTTCACGATCTGGCTATTTTGTGAAACAACCGGAAGGCGACTCCGATTTCATCCCGTCACGTTAATTTCCCGACAGCGGTTGATTTTTTTGAGCCGAGGGAGGCTATTGGCATGGGCAGAAAGAGCTTACTTTTTGTGGTAGAAACGGCCGTCTTCGGCTCCGACGAGGAGCTCGCGTTTTCCGTCGCCATTGAGGTCGATGGTGCTGGGGCTGGAGCTGTGGCCGGAGACTTTACGCTTGGCGAGGTTGCCGGTCTTTTTGAAGACGGTCTTGCCCTTGAGTTGACCTTCGTTGCGGTAGAGTTCGGCATTGATGGAGTTGACGATGAGGTCGAGATCTCCGTCGCGGTCCCAGTCGACGATATTGATTTTGCGGCGGCCGCTTTTGCCGGCGTGGCTGGTGTTGAGGGCGATGAAGCGACCATCTTCGTTAATGAAGATCCGCTTGCCGGGAAGGAGGATGAGGGTGCCGTCGGTGGTTTTTTTACGCTCGAAGAAGGCGAGGTAGCCTTCGTGATCGAGGACGATGAGGTCGTTGATCTTATCCTTGTTCCAATCGACGATGATGGGTGTGGTGCGCCATTGGGTGACGAGGTTTTTGTCTTCGGGTGTCCACCAGTTCCAGGAGGGTTTTGGGGTTTCGTCAGGCCAGGCGACGGTGACGGGTTGGGCGGGGCCGAGCTTGGGTTGGGTGAGGGTGCCGATGTTTTGATACCAGAGAATTTTCCCCCAGATGGAGTTGATCATGATGTCGGGGAGTTCGTCGTGGTTCCAGTCGCCGATGGAGAGGGTGGTGTAGCCCCATTTGGCTTCGCAGGGGCCTTGGATGGAGCCGTTTGGTCCGGCTTGGATGTGGATGGTTTTGTTGTCGGATTTGAGGAGGACGGGGGCGGCCCATTTGGGAGCGGGTTTGCCGTCGAGATTTTCGAAGAAGGCGATGTTTCCGGCGGTGTTTCCGGAGAGGATGTCTTCGTCTCCGTCGTGGTCCCAGTCGTAGCCGACGGGGGTGGCGAGGGCGCCGAATTTGAGGTCGTCGGCTTCTTGCTGGAAGTATTTTGGTGAGAGGAATTTTGGGGTGCCGTTTTTGTCAAGTTGTCCGGTGTGTTCGAGGAAGGCGACGCGGCCGTCTTCGTCACCGACGATGAGGTCTTGGTCGCCGTCGTGATCCCAGTCGATGGCGGTGGGGGTGATCATTTGGACGTGCATGCGGTGGGGGAGGCGTTTTCCAGCAGAGTAGATGGGAACTTTGGCGGTGCCGGTGTTTTGGAAGTAGGTGAAGCCGTCGAGGAATTCACCGCAGAGGAGGTCGAGGTCGCCATCGTTGTCGAAGTCGACGAGGTTGGGGGAGGGCATGCCGTAGACGTCGATATCTTTTTCGGCGGCCTGGATTCTACGAGGTTCTTCGTACTTGGGGGCGGCGGTAGTGCCGGAGTTGCGGAGGAGATAGACCCAGCCGTGGAGGGGGCCGTTGGTCCAGGTGCCATTTTTGTCGTAGGCGTTGTCCCAGCCGTAGTCGCCCCAGAATCCTTCGCCCACGATGAGGTCGAGGGCGCCGTCGTTGTCGTAGTCGGCAGCTTGCCATTGGCGGGCGCGGAGGTTGCCTTTTTTCTTGGTAAGTTTGTCGTGGTGGATGGCTTCGCTTTCGATGGCTCCCTTGCCGGGGAAGTTTTTCCAATGGCGACCGGGGGTGAGGACGATTGCCTTACCCTCGGGAGATGAGACTCGGATGTTGGTGAAGCCCTCGCCGATTTTGACCGCTTTTTTGAAGACGGGCATCTTTGAATCGCCGGGGTTTTCGAAGAGGTAGGTGCCGTTGTAGGGCTTGTCGGGGCAGGAGACGATGAGGTCGAGGTCACCATCGTTGTCCCAATCCATGGGGAGGGGCCAGGCCCAGAGGCCGACGCCGAGGTCGACGGCGAGGCCCGGGTTGTTGTATTTGAGCCGCTTGAGGTCATGTTCCTCGGCGGCGAGAGGTGAGACGAGGAGAAGGGGGACGATGATGCCTTTGAGAGTCATGAACGTTTTGATTTAAGAATGGTAGTGCAGAGGGCTCCTGCGATGAGGGTGACGAGGACGCCGATGACGGGGGCCATTTGGGCGTTGAGGAAGGAGGAGGCGGAGATTGAGATGATGGAGATGACTCCGGCGAGGGTGGCGATGATGGCGGTGCGGCTGGTGGCGAATTTATTAACCATGCCGAGGAGGAAGAGGCCGGTCATGGCTCCGCCGATGATGCCGGAGAGAGTCCACCAGATGTCGAGGGCGCTGTGGGTGACTTTGACGAGGTAGAGGGCGAGGGTGGTGCCGAGGATTCCCCAGAGGATGGTGCCGAGGTAGAGGGATTTCATGGCTGATTTTTCTGAAGCGTTTGGGTTGAGGAAGCGCTTGTAGAAATCATTCATGATGAGGGTGGCAGAGGAGTTGAGGCTGGTGGAGACGGTGCTCATGGCGGCGGCGAAGATGGCGGCGACGAGGAGTCCGGTGAGGCCGGGGGGGAGTTTGTCGGAGATGAAGTGTGGGAAGACGCGGTCGCCGACCTCGGTGAGGGTGAGGGTGCTCTTTATTTCGGAGGCTGCGGGGGAATCTGGGGGGAGGTTTTGTTGGGAAAGTTTTTGGTGGGTGACGACATCGTAGACGGCGTTGAGGTCGCCGGGCGAGTTGATGGTTGCGCTGGCGACGGGCTGAGAGGGGTCGACTTGATCTGCTCCGTAGTAGGAGAAGAGGGTGGTGCCGATGAGGAAGAAGAGGGCGCTGACGGGAATGTAGAGGAGGCTGCCCATCCAGACGGAGCGTCGCGCTTCGGCGTCGGTTTTGGAAGCGAGGTAGCGCTGGATATAGGATTGATCGATGCCGAAGTTTCGGAGGTTATCGACGAGGCCGAAGAGGAAGATGACCCAGAAGGTGGTGGAGGCGAAATCAGTGAGCGAGAAGGAGCCGAGGGAGAATTTGTCATTGGCGGTGGCGGTTTCGATGACACCGGAGGGGCCACCGGGGGCGCCATTGAGGAGGATGATGAGGCAGATGATGGCGCCGCCCATGAGGACGAGGGCTTGGATGGCATCGGTCCAGATGACGGCGGTGAGGCCGCCGACGAGGGAGTAGAGGGTGACGCAGAGGCCGGTGAGGAGGAGGATGGTGGAGATGTTCCAGTCGAAGATGATCTGCATGGGGAGGGCCATGAGGTAGAGGACGACGGCGATGCGGGCGATGTGGAAGAGGAGGTAGAAGGAGCTGGTGAAGATGCGGGCCCAGGGGCCGAAGCGGTTTTCGAGGAGCTCGTAGGCGGAAATGGCTCCGCTTTTTCGGTAGTAAGGGAGGAAGTATTTCACCGCGATGATGGCGACGAAGGGGATGGAGAGGGAGAAAGCGAAGGCGTTCCAGTTGCCGGCGAAGGATTTGCCGGGGAGGGCGAGGTAGCTGATGGAGCTGACGTAGGTGGCGAGGATGGAGAGGCCGCAGACCCAGCCGGGGATGGATCGGTTGCCGGTGGTGTAGCCTTCGACCGAGCGGGTGCGGCGATAGAAATAGAAGCCCATCGCCATGGTGCCGCCGAAGTAGAGAACGAGGACGATCCAGTCGAGGGTGTGGAAGGGGGAGTCGGGCATTACGGGAGGATGGGGAGTGGGCATCCTACCCGCTCTGTTGAAAGTGTTCTCTCTTTATTGGGCGTCGCGGACCTGCAGCATGGTGTCGAGGATGGTGTTCCAGGTTTGCTGCTCTTCGAGGAGTTCGTTGGAGAACATGCAGCCGTCCCAGCAGATGTGCTCGATTTTGCGGTCGGCGTGATCTTTGAGCCACTCGGAGGAGCATTTGACGATGTCGAGTTTGCCCTTGGGATCGTCGGCTCGGCAGTGGTTGCCGGTTTTGTCGTGCGCGCCGCTTCCGTGGACGGATCCGTCGTTTTGAGCGACGTGGAAGTCGATGGTCCAGGGGCGGAGTTTGTCGACCATGGAGCGGTAGGCGGGCCAAAATTCGTCGTCGGTGTGGTCTTCTTTGACCAAGGCATGTTCGGGTGCGTTATAGCCGAGGAGGTAGAGGTAGGTGTGGGCGAGGTCGGATTGGAAGCCGACGGTTTTGGGGAGGCCGATGGCTTCGAGGAGGTCGAGCGCGTCCTTCCAGGAATGGATACCGCCCCAGCAGATTTCGCCTTCCATGGCGAGGCGTTCGCCATTGTCGGCCGCGACGGCGGCGGCGCGCTTGATGGTGTCGGCGGCGAGGGCGGTGTTGCCTGCAGGGTCCTTGGCCCAATCTTCGACGCCTCCGGCGGTATCGATGCGGATGGCTCCATATTCGCGGACGCCGTGGGCTTTGAAGATGTTGGCGACGCGGCAGGCTTTTTCGACAGCGAGGACGAAGTTGTCGCGATCGGTTTGTGAGCCGAAGGCGGGGCCGCCGACGGTGCCTTCCCAGATGGGGGCAACGAGGGTGCCGACTTTGAGATTTTTCGAGGCGATGAGGTCGGCGATCTTTTTCAAGTCGTCCTCGGAGGCGTCGGGATCGGTGTGAGGGTGGAAGAGGAAGTAATCGACGCCGTCGTATTTTTGCCCGTTGACTTCGGAGTTGGCGGTGAGTTCGAGCATGCGCTCGAGGGAGATGGGAGGATGGTCGGTGCCTTCTTCTTTCCCGACGAGGCCGGGCCACATGGCGTTGTGAACTTTGAGCTTACTCATGAGGGAAATACTGAACGGTGAGGAGCGAATGGTGAAGAGAGAAATCTACGAGGTGGATTTTTTGAGGAAAGCGAGGTGAATGGTGGAGCCGAGGGCAGAGATAAGGGTGACGAGAATGAGAAGCATAATGATCGAGAGAGAACTGGAAACATGGTTTGCCGATGGAATCGGGCGAAGCCTCTATTGCTTTTTCGGCGATCTCTCGGTTTGAGAGCCAGGCAAAGGCGATCTTTTCAAACAGAGAGAAAAGGAGAGCGGCAAGATTTAGGTCTCGGACGATTTTTCAGCCACTAGGGGGAGGCGTTTCTTCCTGAACCACTGGAGGCTGATAGCGGGGAGCACTCATTTCAAGATGAAGGGAATCGGGAGGGAATATTGATAGCGGGTGGCTTGGCCGAGGCCGTTACGGGCGGGCTTGAAACGCCAGCGGCGGATGGCTGAGACCGCGGCGTTGTCGAGGGAGGAGTGGCCGCTGGATTTGGAGACACGGACGGAGGTGACTTTGCCAGAGCTGCTGACGGTGAATGATAAGGTGACGGTGCCTTGATGGCCGGCGCGTTTTGCGGAGGAGGGGTATTTGGGTTTGGGGCGGCTGATGATGGAAGGCTTGCTGCCAATGCGTTTGGCGGCGGCAGCGCGGGCGGAATCGGCGCGACGTTTGGCGTCTTCGATTTTCTTTTTGGCGGCCGCGGATTTTTGGGCGGCGAGCTTTTGGCGTCGTTTCTCTTCGATTCGTTTTTTGGCAATCTCGCGTTGACGTTTGAGTTCCCGCTCACGGGTCGCCTTGGCCTTACGTTCATTCCGAAGAATGGCAGGATCGGCTTTCGGTTCCGGTTTGGGAGGTGGGGTGGGATCAATTTTGGGTGGGGGAGGGGGCTCGACTGGTTCGGGTTCTGGAGGCGGAGGAGAGGGTTGAGGTGCGGGAGGGGTCGACGCTTTGACGGGTTCTGGAGCCGGTTCGATGAATTCGATGAAAGTGAGGTCAACAAGGGCGACTCTTTCGGGAGGTTTTTCGGAGAAGACAAAAGTGACCTTACCCCACTTTAAGGCACTCGCATAGAGCGCCGCGGTGAGGAGGAGGACGGTGCTCCAAATGAGGGGCTGGCTACTCCGTGAGTTCATTTTTTTTGTCGTATGCCAAAGACATAATACCACTTTCTCGCGCGATTTCGATCACGGGAAGCAAGGTTCCGACTTGTGCTGATTTGTCGCTGCGAATGACAAGGGCGTCGATGTCGGTGTGTTTGATGACGTCGCGCAGCTTGTTGCCGAGTTCCTCTTGGGTGGTTTCCTCGCCTTCGAGGAGGATGGTGTTGTCTGCGGTGATGACGAGGGAGAGGTGGGGATCGTCGGGATTACCGGGGGCCGATTCCATGGGGCCGGCGGGGAGCTCGACCTGGCGGTCGGGTTTGATGAATTGGCTGCTCACCATGAGAAAGATGAGGAGTTGGAAGACCACGTCGATGAGCGGGGTCATGTCGATCCCGGCGTCAATGCGGCGTTTGCGGGTGATGAGCATGGCTCAGCTTTGCGGAGAGGAGAAAAAGCGCTCGCGGAGGTGCGAGGTGAGTTCGTTGAGGTCGTGGACGAGCCTGTCGACGCGAGCTTCGAAAATCCTGGCCATAGCCATGGCGGGGATGGCAACGAGGAGGCCGGCGACGGTGGTAAGAAGGCCGGTCCAGATGCCATCGGCAAAGTCGGCTGGGGTGACGGTTTCCCCGAGTTTGGCGATCTTTGAGAAGGCGATGACCATTCCCCAGACGGTGCCAAGAAGGCCGATGAGGGGAGAGATTGCCGCGATGAGGGCGAGGATGCGGAGTCCGCGTTCGTGTTGGAGGATGACGCGGGAGGCTTCCCGTTCGGTGACATTGAGGGTGTGTTCTTCGCCGCCGGAGGCTTCTTTGACGAAGACGCTCCCCACCCGCATGAGGGGATTGGTGGAATATTTGAGTGGGGCCATTTCCTGCAATTTCCGGATGGTGCGGGAAACGCGGTATTGCCGAATGGTGTAATAGATGAGGCGTTCCAGAACAATCACCACAGTGATGATTGAGAGAATGAGGAGGGGCCACATGAAGCCGCCGCCTTTGTAGAAGAGATCTTGGAGGGAGAATTCCATGAGGTGTGTGGGAGGTTGGTCCCGAACTCGCGCGAGCGAAAGGCCGAAAATGTGAGGATGGATCTTGGGATTCATTAAGATATTCCTTGATAATGAGACGCAGTCGCAATAAAAGCGTCCTGACATGATGATCAAACAAGCCCTTCTTGGCTCAATGACCGTTCTTGCGTGCTCCACCGCACATGGGGTGAGTCTTGAAGAGCGGGGATCAAGCGATCGGTCTCTTTGGTCGATACAGTCACTATGAATATGCCCGGGGCGGAGAGTTTGACGAATATACCATTGGCGTGAATTACTGGCCCATTCCGAACGTCGCCCTGAAAATTGACTTTACCCAAATCGAACAAGACGGTGCAGAGAACAATAAAACCTTCAATTTTGGTGTCGGATACAGCTTTTAGGCTGGTTCGGATCTTTTTCATGATGTCACTCCTCCTCGCCGGGGGGAGTGCTTTTGCTGGTCCCAAGGTCCATCAAAAGCCATCTGATTTTATCAAATCCTCCCTTGGGGCGATTCCAACTACCCATGCCATCACTCTCACCGCCACCCAGCAACGGCAGGTCCGTGCGATTCTTGGGAAGAATTACAAGACCAAGGCCATTCGTTACTGGGCGAGAAATGGTAAGTCCGTCTTCATTCTCGAGGAGATCGGAAAGACGGAAGCCATCACAACTGGAGTGGTGGTGAAAAACCGGAAAATTGAGACGGTCAAAGTGCTTGTCTATCGTGAATCACACGGTTGGGAGGTGGCGCGTAGTGCGTTTACGAATCAGTTTCAGGGAACGTCGCTCAAATCGAACGGGCAGATTTCAAGATCACCCCGCAACATTGCCGGTGCCACCCTTTCGGTGCGGGCATTGACCAAACTCGCTCGTTTGGCATTGTTTCTCGACAGCCAGAAATGAGTCATCAACCCACAAAACTTCGCCGCCACATTGCTCGAAAATGGCATCGCTGGCTTGGGCTTGTCGCGGCGGTGCCGATTCTTTGGCTGGCGATCAGCGGGATCATGCTCAATCATGCCCAGCGTTTGGGGCTGAACGACCGGATGGTGACTAGCGGTTGGATTTTGCAGCACTACAACCAGCTCCCCGAAGGCGAGCCGTATGCCTTCGAGGTTGGTGACCGGCTGATCACGGGGTGGGGGAATGAGCTTTTCCTCGATGAGGAGTCCATCCCACTTGAAGGCGAACTTGTAGGAGCGGTGGCTCACAAAGGCCGGCTCCTGATTGCCACTCCCGACAAGATTGGAGTCTTTGACGGGGCCGACGAACTGCTCCTGGAACTCGATAATTTGAGCCTTCCAGGAACACCGGTCCAGGCGCTGGAGGCGGTGGATGACAAACTCCACCTCAAGATCGCCGATCAGACGTTTGTTCTTAGCGAGGATTTTTTTTCCGCGGATCAGGTTTCGGCTGAACTCGTCGCGATTGAACCCAGGGAGCTCTCACCCGAAGAAAAGGATTCCCTTACTGAGGCGATCCGCACCCGCCGGGGAATGCCGCTGTGGCGGGTCATTACCGATGCTCACTCCGGTCGTCTTTTTGGTTGGCCCGGATGGGTCGTGACCGATTTGTCTGCGGTTTTTCTGATCATTCTCACGTTGTTGGGACTGCGTCTTTTTCCAAAGCGCAAATCATGAAACGACGTCATTTTCTTGCGACCGGCGCGGCGGCGGTGGGGTTGGCTTCCTGCCGGAATGATCCTGAGGAGATGCTTTGGAAGGGGATCGCGATGGGGACCGAGGTTTCGGTCAAATATCACGGAAAACCTTCATTTAAAAATGCCCTCGCGGCGGTGAAGAATGCCGAAGAGGTCCTAACCCTTTGGTCGGGGGATTCTTCGCTCAGCCGCTTAAACGAAAGTGGCTCGCTCGAGAATCCGCCCGATGTTCTCCTCGACTGCCTTCAAAAGTCGCGTGAACTCCATGAGGCCACCGGGGGCACTTTTGACCCAACGATTCATTCGTTTCTTGAATGGGCAAAGTCCGAGTACGAAGTCGGTCGTACTCCGAAGGAAGCGGAGGTTGGCGAGAGACTCAAGCGGGTCAACTTTGACCTGGTAGAGTTCTCAAAGACGAAAATTTCCCTCCTCCCCGGAATGTCGCTCAGTTTCAATGCCATCGCGCAAGGTTACCTGACCGATGTTTTTGTGGAGAATTTTTCAACCACCTCGGCGCTGGTCAATTTTGGCGAGTATCGAGTCGTTGGAGATCATTCCTGGCCCGTTGAGGTTAAGGGGAGGACGCACAAACTGGCCCGGGCTCTTGCCGTTTCAAGCGGCAGCGGACAGCGGCTCAGTGCAACTTCGGCGGCGAATCATCTCATTCACCCCAAAACCGGGAAAAGTCCCCCTCCCAAGAAAGTAGTCGCGGTTGAGGCTGCCGAAGCATGGCTTGCCGACGGGCTCTCCACTGTCGTGGCCATCGGGGGGGAAATTCCCGGTCGGTATTCGTCGGCCAGAGTTCTTTACCCCCTCCGTTAATGGCTTTTTGAGTGGTTCGTGGTCGCTCGTTCGAAACGGAACCACGCTTCTTGAAGCCAAGAAATCGAACCCTTTCTCCCGCACCTTCCACATCAGGAGTGGTAAGGGATCATGCAGCTTGAGAGCGAGGTCCTTTCTGTCGAGGACGATGGTGCTGGGCGGCCTTGGCCATGATCTGGTCATTTCGAGATCGGGAATCTTCTCGCGAAAAGCCCGCCTGGGCGGGGAGTGAGACAATTTTTTCCTCGTGGCATTTGCGAGGTGGTTGTCGATCCTAACGCTGGAAGGGGCGAAGTCATAACAACAACTCGTCCACTTCGCGCTAGGTTCTCACATCGATGGGCATGCGGTTCTCACATCGATGGGCATGTCTTTTGGCATTGCTTTATCATCAAGGAATCTGTATCTGGCTGAATTAATGTTATTTCGCCATGAAAGTATTGCTTGAGCGTCCCGTCTTAGTCCTCAACCGGTTGTGGCAGCCTGTCCATACATGTTCGGTCAGGCGTGCCCTCAAACTTCTTTGTCTTGGTCATGCCCAAGTGGTTCAGACGGAAGGCGAGGCTCTTTACCAGACCCATGATATCGGTTCCTGGGTTGAGTATTCGGGGGAGGAACGGCCCTCGGCGGCGGCGGAACTCATTCGTTCGGTCAAAGTGGCTCTCAGGGTGCCTAAAATTATCGTTCTGGCAATCTACGACCGTATCCCCCGCAAAGAGGTGAAATTCACCCGGCAGAATGTTTTTCTTCGCGACAAATACACCTGCCAGTATTGCGCCAAGATCTTCCCTGAGCACAAGCTCAACCTCGACCATGTCCTCCCGCGGGACAAAGGAGGGGAAATGACCTGGAAAAATATCGTCAGCTCTTGCTTTCCTTGCAACACCCGGAAAGCCAATCGGCATCCTCGTGAGCTTGGGATGCGCTTGCTTGCCGAGCCCCGCGTCCCAAAGTGGCGACCTCTTTTTGGCTTGCAAAAACAAGCGAGCGAACAGGCCTGGCAGGAATTCATTTCACCGGACCGGAAGAAAGTCAGCATGGCAAGGTAATCGCTGGTCACTTTTCTTAAGCTCTGTTAGCTTCTTGTCATGAACTTTCCGAATGAAGCTGGTGGGGTGATCCTGGGTCTTCAGGTCGTTCTCGGTTTCGTCGGATTGTTGGTCATGGTGGAGCGCATGGTCTTTTTCCAACATGCCCGGAGCAATGTTGCGGATCTCCTTCTCGGAGTGGCCAACCATGTCCGTAAAAAAGCCTACGCGGAGGCTCTTCACGAAGCATCCCGCGCCCGGGGGCCCGAGGCCCGCGTGATTCACTCGGTCCTCATGCGCCACCATCTCGACCGCACCAATCTCCGTGAAGTGGCACAGGAAGCAGGCCAGCTTGAGGTTCCCCGAATTGAGCGCAACATGCGTATTCTTCTGGGAGTTGCCATGCTTGCTCCCATGTTGGGGATGTTTGGCACCATTGTGGGGTTGATCGAGGTTTTCATGAAAGTCGGAGCTTCTGACGCAAAGGTCGCGCAGGTGGCATTGGCCAACGGGATGTTTCAAAGCCTTGTTTCCACCGCGGTGGGGCTGGCTTTGGCGATCCCCTCGTATTTGGTGTATCTTTACCTGTATGGGAAGGCTCAGGGGATGATTCATCGTCTGGAGCGCGCGGGGATCGAATCCGTTAATATTGTCTGCGACAGCCGTGAACATGACCGGATTGTCTCCTTTCGCGAAGGGGTCGAGCAACAGGCCCAGTCGAAGTCCACGGAAAAGGGAAAACCTAAAGCTGAGAACAAGGAGTCCTGAATCATGAAGCTCAGAATGTCACTCCCGGAACGTCCAGGGTGGATTTTTGTCATCCCGGGGTTCGATTTTGTGGCATTGTTGCTAGCTTTGGTCATGTTGACCGGAGTCGTCGCTCAGGAAAGCTTTGTGGAGATCAAGTTGCCTCCCTCTGAATTTCGCGGAGTGCGTCTGGGGGATGAGAATCCTGTCGTAGTCCTGCTCAAAAGCACTTCCAAGGGACCGACCTACTACATTGGGGGAGCCAAGGTGGCGGAGGAAGATTTGGCAGCTGTCATCTTCGAGATGGTAGACAAACGGGGGACCAAGGCTGTTGCGATCAAGGTGGATCGGGACGCTTCAATGAGCGAGAGACAGGTTCTCATCAACATCATTACCGGACTGGAAGGGGGCTTTCGTATTTTCGAGGGCAATCGACGGAAACTCAGCCCGAAGGACGATTCCTAGCTTATGTTTTGGCGCTATCGCAAAGTCCTCCGTGACCGTGCCGCCGGTATCGTCTTTGACTGGAGACGCGGTCATGGATCGCCCCGCCGACTCGTGCTGGCGGCGGTGGTTTCGGCCTCGTTTTGGGGAGCGCTTTTGGCCTATGTCCAGATTCGTGAGCCCGAATCCGCGCCTCCCGTTGATGCGCAGATCGATCTCACCATTGTAGATCTCGACAAAGAGGAGAATCGCTGGCTCGCCGAGCTTATTGATCGGGAAACGCTATTTCACCTACGGTGGGATGTCTCGGATTCCGCCGTTATTGAGAGCGCGGTGGCGCAAGCACTCTCCCAAAATTCTCCGCGGACCTATGATCCAACTCTCCGGGAAATCTTTCTTCCCGGTCCTGCCCCAGACTTGCGAACTCTTCCCGATCATGAGGCTGGGGCTCTTCCTTCTCCGTATCCTGTTGAGTCTGTGGTGTTTGCCACCCCCCCGGTTAACTGGTGGGTTGAGGTCTCTCCAATTGAGGGGCCAAATGGTCTTGAGCCTTTCTCGTTCAAGTGGGGGGATACTCAGCCGATGAGCGAGGGTGAAATTTGGACCATTCTCCTTGCGGTGGATTGGCAGGGACGGGTCGTAGTTGCTGAAACTTCGATAAAGGTGAACGACCCCCGCACCGCTGAGATCATCAATAAGTGCCGGGCGTTGGACTTTGACACTCTGCCCGAGCAGGGACCTCTTCGCTGGTGGAAATTTGAAGCGATCGTAGTCAACCGCCCTCTCCCGGAATGATCGTCTCCCTGACCCAACTTCTGCTGGCCGTTGTTCTTCTGCCTTTTTTGTGGATCTGTGTGGATTGGCTTTTTGGGCGCCTCGGCGAACGTCGTGAAGCCCGTCGCCGCCAAAGAGTGATGCGTGAATGCCACCTCTGCGGTAAACACTATCCTGAAGGGCGCCGCGTGAAAGTCTCCACCTGTCCGGAGTGTTCCGCCCACAACGTGCAAGGCGGACACCGGAAACTCGGATGAACTCTCTCGCACACCGGTCTTGCTTTTCAAAAGGAGACGGGCTAACCACACTATAATCTTTTCAAGTAGCAATGGAAAATCGACGCGTTGTAGTGACTGGAATCGGGGCCGTGAGCCCTCTGGGGAATGATGCCGCCTCAACCTGGGAGAGCATGAAAGCGGGACGGAGTGGAATCCGTCTCATTGAGTCCATGGACACCAGCGATTATCCGGTGAAAATTGGAGGCGAGGTCCGTGACTTTGATCATACCCCGTATTTTTCCAACCCCAAGGATGCCCGTCGCATGGACCGCTACGCGCACCTCTCTATCGCCGCCGCCCAAATGGCATTGGCTGAATCTGGCCTGATCGAGAGCGAGGTGGATCGCGACCGTATTGGCGTCATGCTTGGCAGTGGGATCGGCGGCCTCGGAACTTTGGAGAGAAACCACACGGCACTTTTGAATCGCAGCCCCAGCCGGGTTTCTCCTTTCACCATCCCCATGATGATCTCCAACATCGCAAGTGGTGTTTTCTCGATCGAGCATGGTTTTGGCGGTCCCAACATGGCCATCGTTACTGCCTGCGCGACCGCCAATCACAGCATCGGGGAGGCTTGGCGCATGATTAAATTCGGAGATGCCGAGGCATTTGTCGCCGGAGGATCCGAGGCCGCCATTTTGCCGATGGGCCTCTCGGGATTTGGGAACATGAAGGCTCTGAGCACCCGTAACGATGACCCCACGGCAGCTTCACGTCCGTTCGATACCGGTCGTGATGGATTTGTCATGGGAGAAGGGGCCGGAGTGGTGGTGATCGAGGAACTCGAGCACGCTAAGAAGCGTGGCGCTACCATTCTTGCCGAACTCACCGGCTACGGACTCAGTGCCGATGCCTACCACCTCACCTCTCCCCATCCCGAAGGCCTCGGCGCAGCCCGCTGCATGGACATGGCCCTCAAGCATGCCGGTCGCAATGCGGAAGAGGTGGAATATGTCAATGCCCATGGCACTTCGACTCCCCAGGGCGACATTTGCGAAAGCAAAGCCATTAAAAAGACCTTCGGGAGCTGGGCCAAAGAAGGCCTCGTTGTCAGCTCCACCAAATCGATGACCGGTCACCTCCTCGGTGCCGCCGGCGGTGTGGAAATCCTAGCCTGTATCAACGCTATCCGCGACGGGGTCATTCCGCCGACCATCAATCTCGAGAATCAGGACCCCGAGTGCGATCTCGACTACTGCGCGAACACCGCACGGGAGGTCGAAGTGAGAGTGGCCTTGAGCAATTCCTTCGGCTTTGGTGGCCACAATGCTTCGCTGCTGGTGGAAAAGTTCTAGGACCGGAACGGGGTAAGGCCTCCCCTTTAGTCTTCAGGGCACCTCCGGTATCCCATTTCACACCGAAAGCAGGTTGCCGAAGGCCCCTTCAGATTGTCAGGGGGTGTTTTCATGGATTTTGGTGCTTCCCGCCTCACCGTCCGCAACTCCGCCGAGTTCGGAGGAGGGATCGCAGTCCTCCCGATCGACCCACTCCTCGCCCCGCTGGGCCGAGAGGGACCATGGCCTGGCTCGCCGCTACTCCCGCACGGTGCTGATCTCTGATGCTGATCCGGAAATCCTACCTTGGTCGAGAATCCCACGGGTCAGATCGAATGTACTTTCGGGGTGAACTTCTCCGCGGGGGCGAACACCCGTTGGCGGCTCGAACGATCTGGCAAACTACACCGAGATTTACCGATACGACGGCCCGACTGCGACCCGGATCACCGTCACTGATGATGATCGGCCAAGCCCCAACGTGTTTTACCGGTTCGGGGTGGATAAATTGTAGGACTCTCGGGAGTCAGAAAGGCTCCGATCGATCCACCAGTCGCTCCGGTTCCATGGTATTAGACCGCGCCATCGTCATGCCTTGCATTTTCAGATCAGCACTCCGGCATGCGTCTCTTTTCAAACACTACGTGGCATTAGGTGGCCGGAGCTGCTTACCAAGGGCTGGTTTTTTGGTCCTTGGAGTCGCGATTGAAAATCGTGGGTTCTTTCTGCTGTTGCCGGAGAAAAGACGGGTATTTTTTGGGGATTGATCCATCTTGCCGCTCAAGATGACGAGTCCGGAACGTGAGATGATAAATGAGCTGCTGAAGGCGGGCTGCGGAGATTTTGTGGTGTGCGGGGGGGCACGGAATGCAGGATTGGTGGCTTTGTTGGAGGCAGCGGAGGGGCTGCAGGTCTGGAAGCATTTTGAAGAGAGGGGGGCCGCTTTTTTTGCTCTGGGGCGGGCCAAGGATCACGGGCGGCCGTGTGCGGTGGTGACGACGAGTGGGACGGCGGTGGCGGAGTGCTTGCCGGCGGTGATCGAGGCACATTACACGTGTTTGCCGTTGATTGTGCTGTCGGCGGATCGCCCCGAGGAGTTTCGGGGCTCGGGTGCTCCACAAGTGATCGAACAGGAAGGGATCTTTGGAAACTACGCGGCGCGGAGTTTGCAAGAATGGGACGGGCACGGACCGCTTCACCTGAATGTGCCGCTGGAGGAGGTGACGGTGGAGTTTGAGGAATGGACGGCGGAGGTGGAGGGGTTTTTACCGACGCGGCTGTCGTTTGAAGTACGAAGTTTACGAGACTTTCTGGACGATGGGGTCTTTCGCGGGATCCTTGCGATGGTCGGTGGACTGGAACCCGAGGATCGGGAGGATGTCTTTTACTTTTTGAGGGAGCTGGGGATTCCGGTCATCGCGGATGTGAATAGCGGGATCCGCGAGGCGTTGGGTGATTTGCTGGTAGCCGAGGGGGCTTTCACGGGGAATTTGCCTGGACGAATTTTGCGGTTGGGGGAAGTGCCGGCGGGGAGACTTTGGAGAGATCTGGAGGATCACCCCTCCACGGAAGTGCTTTCGGTTTGCCGCAATGGTCTGCCGGGTTTGGCACGGGAATCAAAGGTGATTCGAGCCGGGGTCGGTCGGGTGATTCGAGGACTGGGCCCTGCCGAAAAAATCGGGGATGTGCGGGATGATTTTTTGAAAGCTCGCCCCTTCTTTGGTCTGGTTGATGAGAAGCTGGAGGCTCTTCCTGATAGCGAACCGGGGTTGGTGAATCTTCTCTCGGTCTACGCGACGACGGGAGAAAGCCTTTTTGTCGGGAACAGTCTTCCGATCCGTGAATGGAATGACTTCGGGCAACGCGACACTCCGTATGCTCGTGTCTTCGCCAACAGAGGGGCAAATGGAATCGATGGTCAGCTTTCGACTTGGCTTGGAGCGACGGCTGAAACACCGGATTCGTGGGGGGTCTTTGGTGACTTGACGACTCTTTACGATCTTGCGGCCCCGGCGATGCTTTCACAGGTTGAGCAAAGCGGTCGCGTTCTGGTTGTGATCAACAACGGGGGAGGGAGAATTTTTGACAAACTCCCTCGTCTGTCCGGTCTCACCGGAAAGCAGCGGGAGGCAATCGTTCAGCCACAGAAGGTTTGTCTCCAATCATGGGCGGCAATGTGGGGGATGGACTATCTAAAAATCGATAAACGTGAGGGTTTTGATGATTTCGAAACCGGAACAAAAACCCTTGTTGTTGAAGTGATCCCGGATGATTCACAATCCGCGGAGTTTTGAGAGGGGAGAGTAAAGCTCTGCCTCGACGAGAACCGGAAATCAGATGTCCGGAATGGTCATACGGTCGTTGCGGCCCGTTGCGCCGCTTCTCATGTGCTCCACGCTGAAGGGGGAATATCGGATCAACTCTGACTTCCTACCAGCGGGAAGATTTGCAGCCCCTTCTGCCTGCCATCATTCATCCAAGCCGGGGGAAATCCGGAAGGGCTTTGAAAACTACACTCTGAAGACGCGCGAAGGACGAACTCTGGTTGGCTTTCTTGAGATCAAGAACTTGTCGATTTCTTTGCGTATCTTCGGAGTCCGCAACCACTGAGCATTCGTAAAAAGTGACGCTTTGTCGCCAGCGTTACTTTTTTGGTTTGTTTCTGGAGTGGGGAGCCTGGCGTCGATCTTTTTCGATCAAATCCCGGTGATGGATCTCCCCCGGTTTGATTGACTGGTGTGACGATTGGGCAAGACCAATGAGCTTCTTGAGAATTTCAGGTCGGTTCGCCGCGAGGTCGTTTTTTTCCTCAATATCTTTGGAGAGATCGAAGAGTTTCCAATCACTCTTTTTGGCTTTGTAGGCTTTCCAGTTTTTCATACGGACGGCAGTTTGTCCGGTGTATTCCCAGTAGAGATGGTCGTGTTGTTTTTGTTCTCCTTTCCCGGTCAAGGTGGGGACAAGTGATAGGCCATCGGTTTCGGGACATTCGGCACCGGAAATATCAGAGAGAGTCGGCATGATGTCCGGGAAGTAGCAAAGGTGGTTGGTGACGGAATCGGACTTGATTTTTTTAGGCCAACGAACCAGGAAGGGCACCTTTAGACCACCTTCATAGAGGGATCCTTTTCCAGCGCGAAATCTCTCTCCGGTTTCCGGGTTGAGATTGGGACCGAAGAATCCGTGCGGCCTTTCGGGAGTTTTGAAGTAGTCCTGTCCACCGTTGTCTCCGCACACAAACAAGATGGTCTTGTCGTCGATTTCGAGTTCCTTCAGGAGGGCGAGAATCTCTCCAAGTTGCCGGTCGACCATGTGCATAAAGGCGGCATAAATTCTGGCATCGCGATCGGTGCGCTGCCCGGCCTTCCACGGTTTATCCTTGAAGAGTTGCCACGATGGATCGTTCTCGTCGATTCCCCAGAGCCCATGAGGAGGGGTCCAGGGCAGGTAGCAAAAGAAGGTCTGCTTGTGATTCTTTCTGATGAATCCCAGCGACTCTTTGAAGATCTCGGTTTGGGCGTGGGTTTCACCTTCGTAAAAGCTGGTTCCTTCATTTCCCTCAAGCGGGACCTCCTCACTGTTTCGTATGAGGTATTGCGGATAAAAGGTATGAGCATGGACCTGATCGTAGTAGCCAAAAAAGTCGTCGAAGCCGTGCTTTTCCGGAACTCCACTGGTCCCACGGCCGCCGATGCCCCATTTGCCAAATCCTCCGGTGGCATACCCTTTCGATTTCAGCATCTTTGCCAGCGTCGTTTCGTCAGCCCGGATGGGATTGAAGCCATTGTTACTTCGCATCGAAGTGTGCCCCGAGTGTAGTCCGGTGAGCAGGACGCAACGGGTGGGCCCGCAAACGGGTGCTCCTGCATAGGCGTTTGTGAATCGCATTCCCTCGCTTGCTACCCGGTCGATGTTGGGGGTGAGGAGATCGGGATGTCCCATGTGCCCGGACTCGAAATATCCCCATTCATCAAGCATGAGGTAGATGATGTTAGGCTTTTCCTCGTCACAATGGGCGGACGGGATCACCTGGGTGATCAGCAGGAAAATAGGAAGGAACCTTTTCATGGGGTGGCCGGAGAATGCTCTTTCCTTACCGCGGGGGCAAGTTGTGTGTGGTTCAAACCAAGTGATGCGCATGCCCTTGAAGACTCGGTCTGTCTGGCTCAGTGCGGAGATGAAAATAACGCAAAGACTCTCGCCTCATTGATCTCAAAGAGGTTTAGTAAAAGGCAGATGAAGCGATTAATTGAAACGATCTTTCTGACACTTACGCCTCTGTTGGTGAACCCGGCGTTCGCGGAATCTGAAATTCCACCGGTAGCGAAAGGAGGAGAGGGGCCCTTGATTGAGGCCGGGCAGATCTTTGAGATCGCGAAGAAACCCACAAAAGAATGCCATGCCTCGACGATCGTCGAAACGCCATCGGGGTTCGTCGCGGCATGGTTTGGCGGGACCCATGAAAGACACAAAGATGTCGGGATTTGGGTGTCCCGTCATGTCGAAGGTTCGTGGACCGCTCCCGCTGAAGTTGTCAATGGTGTCCAGTCCCAGAACAAACGTTTCCCATGCTGGAATCCCGTCCTGTTTCAGCCCAAGGAGGGGCCCTTGTTGCTCTTTTACAAAGTGGGCCCTAGCCCCAGCACTTGGTGGGGGATGCTCACCACCTCTCATGACGGTGGCAGGAGCTGGACCTGGCCAACCAAGCTTGGTCACGACAAGGCGATCGGCCATTTGTTAGGGCCGGTGAAAAATAAACCGGTTCAGCTTTCCGACGGAGCCATCCTTTGCCCCTCAAGTAGCGAGCTTGATGTCAAATCTGGGAATGACAAATGGCGAGTTCATTTCGAAATCACCCGCGATCTTGGCAAGACATGGGAAGTGATTGGGCCCATCAACGACGGCATTGAATTCGATGCCATCCAGCCAAGCATCCTCACCCATAAAAACGGAGATCTCCAAATCCTCTGTCGGAGCCGTCAGGGAGTTGTCACACAAAGTTGGTCAACGGATGTGGGTAAAACTTGGCTGGAAATGACTGCCACCGAACTTCCGAATCCCAGTGCCGGGACCGATGCCGTCACGCTCGCTGACGGCCGTCATCTTCTTGTCTACAATCACACCACGCTTAAAACGACGCTCCCGGGTCGTCGCATGCTCAACGTGGCCATTTCCGATGACGGTAAGGATTGGAGACCGGTGGTCACTCTCGAGCAAACTCCGAAGTCGGCAAATCCCAGCCGGTCTGTTGAGTATTCCTATCCGGCTGTGATTCAGGCAAAAGACGGGAAAGTCCATATCACATACACCTACCATCGAGAGGGTATTAAACACGTCACCCTTGATCCTGAAAAACTCTGAGTGTTCTGCAGTGGATCGGAAATCTTTCAGACGGTGTTTCCCTCAACCGGCAAAAAATCTGAGCCCATCTGCGGATAGTTTCCTCCTCAACGCCATCCCCTGGAACCTCTCCTTGCGTTCGCCGTTGTGCATGATCTTTCCCGTTCCAAGGGTGTGATAACCATTCTCGCGAAAGTGATCCATGAAGGTTCGGGAGTTTTTGATGACCTTCATTGTCCTGCCATTTTTCAAATCCGTAGAGCTGGGAGGTATGCGGGTAGAGGCCAAAGACCAGACTCGCCCCGGAAGGATTGCAGATCGGGATATTGGAATGTGCCTGGGTAAACGACACCCCGCGATCCATCAGGCGCTTCATGTTTGGCGTCTTCGCCTAGGGATGGCCCCTAAGTGTTTCAACATAATCATTGAGATCATCACAAACAATCAGGACGATCTGCTCCCAGTGAAAGGAACGGGAGAAGCAAAAGAAGAAAAAAGATTTTTGGCGACATAAGTAACTTCGTTAACCCAATACTTCGCGGGCTGGCAAAGTTTAACGATGTTTTTCATCCATTGGCCCTCTCGCTTCCTTCACCATCCCGTTGAAGTTTGAATAGAGTTACAACTCTCCATTCATTGGCGGGTTTATCCAATGCAGGAGATTGACCCACTTTTAGACCACACCGCCACGCACACCATGAGATTTCTTTTGTTCCTCCTCCTCTCCACCGCGACCCTTCCCGCCTCTCCTCTCATATCCTCCTGGTTCACCGATCTCTCCGGCCGATACGCCCGGATTTACGAAGACAACGCCGCGATGGCTGCCCAAGCCCCCGTCACCACCTGGAGCAGGGGACGGGGAACCCAGGCTGACCCCGTCTACGCCGGCATCACCGAAATTTCCCACACCGCCACTGACGTCTACCTCCGCACCTCCAACCTCGGCCTCCACATCATGGGCCCCTGGTATGGCGGGGATGGCAACCTCTTCCCTAACTACCCGGCAAACCAAGCGGATATCTACCGCTTCCCCCGAAACCCTGTCATCCCGACCACCAAAACCGGCACCGGACTCGGCGTCATCGGCTACATGGTCGATGGCATCGCGCTCTTCGATTCCCGCGACGCCTTTTCCTACGACACCTCAGAAGGGGTCGATGACGGCCCAGGCGCCGCAGGAAATATTAATGGTGATGACGTCTGGAACCGCGACGCCTACATCAACGAAGGCGTGACCTTCGACAATGCCTTCGCCCACCAAGCCGGCTCCAACCAACACTACCACTCCAACTCTCCCGCCATTCGTCACTTCCTCGGCGACTCCGTCGATTACGCCCCCGTAACCAACACTTACATCGAGAATTTTAACAATCTGCACTCTCCCATCATCGGCTGGTTCCGCGATGGTCTCCCACTCTATGGCCCCTACGGATACTCGGATCCAAACGATGCCACCTCCACTGTCCGCCGCATGATCTCCGGCTATCAAAAACGTGACGGCTCGAACGGCTCCACCGACCTCACCACCACCGGTCGCGCCACCCTCCCCCAATGGGTCGTCCGAAACGAAGGAGGTTCCGCCACCATCGCGGCCGCCTTCCACGGCCCTAATATCTCGAATGCCATTCCCATCGGTCACTACCTCGAGGACTACGCCTACAAAGGTGATCTCGGACTCACTTTCGGAACCGGTTTCGACCTCAACGAATACAACGTCCGCTTCTGCGTCACCCCCGAATTCCCCTCCGGAACCTGGGCCTACTTCTCCAACATCGAGCCCGATGGCACCCCCGTTTATCCTTATAACATTGGCCGCTATTACTACGGCACCCCTTCTGGAGTTTCGCCCAATACCGTCCCCGCAAATGCCATCATCCATTTCGAAGGCGGACCCAAAAAGTCGATCCGCATCGACTCCATCCCCGAAACTAGCACCGATGAAGTCACTCTAGTCTGGTCTGCCATTGAGGGCGGCCAATACACCATCGATTCCACCACCACTCTCCAGCTCGGTTCCTGGACCCGTGAGGCCAACAATGCCGAACCCACTCTAGAAAAGCTCTCCCTCTCGAGTAACACCGCTGCCGATCCCAAAAAGTTCTACCGTGCCAAGCTCAACAGCCTCGCTGACTTCGATCAAACCGGGATCCAAAATTTCACCTTCGCCCCCAGTGTCACCTTCCTCTTCAATCTCGCTACCACGACGCTTCCTCCCGCATCGATCAGCTCCGTCACTGTCGGAGGGATTTCCGCCACCGTCACCGCCTATGACCCCGAGACTGGCCTCACCGAAGTCTACTTCGATGATTCCTCCCTCGCTATCGGCAGCTACCCCGCTCTCGTCAATGGCTCCATCAATTCGGTCGAAAGCTACACCGTCTCCGGCCCCAGCAACGTTCTTCTTCTCATCCTCGATGACTGGGGGATCGACGCCTCGGAACTTTACAATACCCCCGGCGTAGGCATCCAACTTGCCAACATGCCGACCCTGAAAAACCTTGCCGACAACGGATTGCTCTTCACCCGCGGCTACGCCCAACCCATCTGCTCACCCACCCGGGCCACCCTCCTCACCGGCCGCCAGCCCTACCAGCACACCGTCGGAAATCCTCAAGCCAACTCCACCCTTCCCGCGTCCGAGACAACCTTCCCCGAACTCATTTCCGAAAATGCCCCCGCCTACGGACTCGCTTCCTTCGGGAAATGGCACCTCGGATCAGGGGGCACCGGCCCCCTCGCCACCGGCGGCTGGCCGAACTTCACCGGAACCCTCGTCGGCGGCGTCCCCGACTACGACGCTTGGACCCGCGTTAAAATCGAAAACCGCATCCTCACTGACAATGGCACCGCCATCGTCGACCTCGTCCCCAGCACCTACTCCTCAACCTACGCCACCAGCGTTCAGGTCGATGAAGCCGCCACCTTTATCACCGCCCAAGGCACCGATCCCTGGGTCGTCTGGATGGGCTTCAATGCTCCCCACACTCCTTTCCAGGACCCTCCCGCAAACCTCGCCCCCACAAGCGGATACTCCACCACCGGCACTGCGAACAAAGACCTCTACATCCGCATGCTCGAAGCGCTCGATACCGAAATCGCCCGCCTCCTCACCTCCGTCGACATGAGCAACACCAACATCATCATCATCGGAGATAACGGCACCCCCGGCCAAGTTGATCAAGCTCCCGCTGGTGGCCTTGCCGAAGCCAAAGGTTCCCTCCGCGAAGGCGGAATTCACGTTCCCTTCTTCGCCATCGGACCTGGCATTACCCAGACCGGCACCACCGATAAACTCGTCCACGTTGCTGATCTCTTCTCCACTGTCCTTGACCTCACCGGTGTGGGAATCCCCGCCAATCTCGAGCTCAACTCTACTTCGATTGCCCCCATCTTCAACGGCACCGACACCGCCGACCGCTGCATCATCGCCGAAAAATTCGGCCTCGATCCCGCCACCGATGGCCGCTCCCTCATCATCGACACTTGGCCGGACTACAAACTCATCTCCATCCAAGACGTCACCGATCCTGACGACACACCCATCTACCAAATGTATCTCCTCGGAGCCAACGGTGTCGAATCCGCCGCCCTCACCATGCCCCCCAGCCCCGGTGAGGCACACGAAGCCGCCTACAACGCCCTCGTCGCAAAAGATCAATCCCTCGTCCCTGGCACCTCCGTGCCCGGCGTCACGATAAATATCGATCTTCCCGCCAGCGCTCCACCTCTCATCAACAACATGAACCGTAACATCGTCCGCCCCAATCGCATCACTATCGGTGGAGTCGCTGCCACTTGGGACACGGGTGAGATCACCGGCGGAGGAACCACCACCTCTGCCGCCCGCGTTGATGAATCAGGCGTTCCCGATCAATTTTCCATCGTGGCCAACTTTGATCTCTTAACCTCCGGCCTCACCAGTGGCCAATCCTACGCCATCGTCGTCAGCTTCCCTGGCCGCGGCGGTAATCGCGTCTTCACCGCCACGAATCAATACATCGCTCCGTAGTGGATATCATTATTGGCGCAGCAGTGGCATGCCGCCTGACTCCCTCAAAAGGGCAAGTACACCGATCTTGTCTCCTTCGATGATGATCCTTTGAAGACCACTCCCTGCACCAAGTGGAGTGGAATTCAGTAGCTCACACTTCAACGTAATCCTCGTTGGAGAGGGCCCAAGCACTTTCAGTGATCCAAACATCGCCGTGATGATATTCAATTCAGCCACTAACGAAGTGACCATCACCTGGAGTACGAATCGAGGAAGAATCTACGCCATTCTTTCCTCGACTGACCTCACCCGTTTCGACTCTGGGATTGATGATTCGATCCCTTCCGCTGCCGAGGAAACCATCACGGCACCCTTCCCGCGGGACAGCGAGGCATCGATAAATAGTTTTTTTGAGTCGAGCCCAACTAAAGATCTGCGAAGCTTGTCACTCTCTCATGAAAAAACTCCGCTGGGCTTGGACCCCAATTGTTGGAGCAGCCCTGATTACTCCCGGTGGCGGTGCCCCGATCACCTGGGATCCAGTCGCAGACACCGCTAGTCCTACCGTCATCATCACCGACGGTATCTTGGTCGAAGCGATCAACGGCAGCGCCGCCGCCGGAGTAGTCACGGCCAATGGAGTCAATTTTTCGCCCTCGGATTCACTGCTCCCAAATACTGCTGCCAGTGTCGCTCTGTCTGGCCAGGTCACCCTCGATCAAGGGCTCAATGAGCTTCTCAACAACGTTGAGTTTGGAGGCGGGACGGCGACTTCCATCACTGTCGGAGGTGGCGCTTTGGTAACCGGGCAAAGCTATTCCATCCAGATTTTCTTCACCGATTTACGAACCTGCTGCTCCGGACGCGTCATGACCTATGGCGACGGGGAAGGGAATGCCGTTGATGTCACGGCAGCAGGAGCTCCGGGAACTTTTGGCCAATACACCACTGGCGCTTTTATTGCCGATGGCCCCAGCCAAACCCTCAGCCTCACCGCGAATGGATTCGGCAACGTTCACATGAACGGATACCAAATCCGGAGTGCCTTTCCTCTGCCTGTCGTCAGTGAATTCACGGCAACCCCTTCCTTGCTCGCCAGTGGTGAATCCACCACCTTGGATTGGAAAATCACCGACGCCGACAGCACTGAGATCGACAACGGTATTGGCATAGTCAATGCCACCTCCGGCAACCTCGTGGTGAGTCCCACTACCACGACGACATACACCCTCACCGCGACTAATGGTGGCGGCTCGATCACCTCCGAAGTCACGGTTGGCGTCGATGTTCCCCTTCTTCCGCCTGTCCTCAACGAGTTTCTCGCAAGCAACGACAGCGACTTCGCCGATAAGGATGGCAACTTTGCGGACTGGATCGAAATCTACAACCCCAACGCTTTCTCCATCGCCCTCGATGGCTCCCATCTCACCAGCGACTCCGCCAATCTCACCGAATGGACTTTCCCGGCAGGCACTAACCTCAACGGGAATTCCTATCTCATCATTTTCGCCTCAGGAGCCAGCCGTGGTTTGCCTGAACTACGCACCAACTTTAAGATCTCAGCGAGTGGGGGATACCTCGCTCTGATTGCTCCGGACGGCAGCACCGTGATTAACGAATTCGTCAATTATCCCTCTCAACGCACCGACATTTCATACGGGCCAGCCGGATACTTCTCCCCACCCACTCCCGGCGAAACCAACGGCGTGGCTTCTGGCGGCTTTGTTGATGACACCTCCTTCGATGTCGACCGTGGCTTTTACGACACCTCCTTCAGCGTCAACATTGTCACCACCACTCCGGGAGCCACTGTCGTTTACACCACCGACGGAACAGAGCCCACGCTCTCAAACGGAACCGCTTCTCTCGATGGCGCGAGCGTTTTCATCAACAGCACCACGGTCCTACGGACCGCCGCTTTCAAAGCCGGACTCACCCCGACCAATGTCGACACGCAGACTTACCTCTTCACCTCTGACATCATTCAACAATCGAACATGGATCCCGATGTTGTCAATGATCCCGCTTACAGTGGCGAGATCGCCTCCGCACTTCAGTCAGTGCGCACTCTTTCCATCGTCACTAACCCAGACAACCTCTATGACAATTCCATCGGCATCCTCGCCAACACCGGCGGTCGGGGCCTTTCCTGGGAGCGACCCGTGTCCATTGAGTTTATTGATCCAAGCGATCCCACTGCCTCTCTTCAAACCAACGCGGGTCTGCGGATGCACGGCAACGGTTCACGAGGCAGTCCTAAGAATTCACTTCGTCTTTTGTTCCGCGCCGATTACGGATCGAAGAAACTCAATTACCCTTTGTTTGGCGAAGACTTCGTCGCGCAGAAATTTAACACCATCGTCCTCCGTGCACAAGGTGCCAACAGCTGGACCAGCTCACGTTCCGAGGACCGCAAATCAACCACCTTCCTTCAGGATTCCTTCGCCAAAGACACCCAAGGCGCGATGGGGCAGCCCAACGCAGGATCGACCTTCGTTCATCTCTTCCTCAACGGGACCTATTGGGGACTCTATAATCCGACCGAGCGTCCCGACGGCTCCTTCGGCGAAGATCATTTCGGCGGCGATGACACCGACTACGATGCCGTCAGTCGACGCTTCAGTGTTGAGGTCCAATCAGGCACAAAAACTCATTGGGATGAGATGATCACCTTCTCGAACAACCTCCTCGATACTCAGGCGGAATACGAACAACTCGGTGACTACATCGATGTCGACAACCTCATCGACTACATGCTCGTTCACCAATTCATGCAAACGCGCGACGGCCCGGATGACTTCGGCCACAACAACATGCGCCTCGTTCGTCGCAACAATCCCGCTGGGCCATGGCAGGCCTACGCCTGGGACATGGAATACTCCATGATCGATACCACGGGCACCCGCGACTACTCCTACCCCTTCCCGATCTATTCCAGCTCCCGAAACAAAAATAACGACATCTCCGACAGCATCGCCTCGGTCTACATTCGCCTCAAAGACAACAACCCGGAATTTCGACTTCGCTACGCCGACCTCGCATACAAGCATCTCTTCAACGGCGGTGCCCTCACTCCTGCCAATGCCACCGCTCGCTTCGAAACCCGTGCTCAGGAAATCGAAAGTGCTGTCATCGGCGAGTCTGCCCGCTGGGGAGATCAACGCCGCTCCGCTCCATACACTCGCGATGGCGAGTGGACCACTGAACGCAATCGTATCATCACCGAATTCTTCCCCGCTCGCCCCAATCATGTCATTTCTCAACTTCGCTCCCACGGTCTCTATCCCAGCATCGATCCCCCTGAATTTTCGCAGCACGGCGGAGAAGTTGCACCCGGATTTGACCTAGACCTCAGCTCCGTAACAGGCACCATTTACTACACCACCGACGGGACCGACCCACGCGAAGCCTGGACCGACATGCCACTCGGCACCGCCTACTCGACTCCCCTCGAACTCACTCACTCACTCGCTGTTAAAGCCCGCACGCTGAATGCCGGTGAATGGTCGGCTCTTACCGAAGCCCCCTTCATCGTTGGGACTCCTGCAAGTTCGGTAAACCTCATCGTCTCCGAATTAAACTACCATCCACCTAACGGACAGGAAGGCCGGGAGTTCATCGAGCTTCTGAACATCTCGAATGAAACCATCGACCTCGGCGGTGCTTCGTTTTCTGCAGGAATTGAATTCACCTTCGCCCAAAACACCACTCTTCCAGTAGGTGGGCGGGTCATGATCGTTAAAGACTCCGCGGCATTCACTCCCGGTGAACAAACCGACATTGCGGGAATTTTCCAAAACATCACCGGGCTCGACAACGGCGGCGAACGAATTTCCCTCGAAGATTATCTCGGAGAAACGATTTTCGACTGCTCCTACCTCGACGACAGCCCTTGGACTACTTTCCCCGACGGCGGCGGACCCAGCCTCACTCTGATCGGTCCTGCAGATGCCCCCAACCTCTCCGATCCGTCCAACTGGCGCCCCAGCGCCTTCCCCGGAGGGTCTCCTGGGAGGAGTGATACGTCCACCTTTTCTGGTGATCCATTGGCTGATGACAACGGAAACGGTATTTCCAACCTTGTTGAATATGTCGCCGGCTCCGACCTTACTCTGGGGGAGGTGAAGCCTGGGGAGGACACATTTTCCACGATCTCATTCAGCCAGAAGCTCGGGGCGGACGACGTATTAATTGTCGTGGAAAGCTCAAGTGATCTGAACACTTGGAGTTCCTCTCCTTTCCGAAGTTTCGCAAGCTACCATGGTGATGGCACGAGCTTTGTCACTTGGCGCGCGCGGTCACCAATCGGAGGTTCCTCGCTGCGGCAATTTCTCCGTCTCCGGGTCACCAAACGGTAGTCAAGCAATCGGTCTTGGTCACTCCCGCCAGCGACAGAGCGAACCATTAAGACTCCTCCGTTTTATAAACGGTATTGTGGAATTCGCCGCTTCGCAGGTCTTTCTGAAGTGGACCCGCAAAACGGAGCCAGAGGTTTGTTGATCTTGGATTCAAACCAACCAGTGCACTTCCGGTTAGAATCCCCCCAAAAGATAAAAACTTTCTGAGGCTTCGGCCAAAATGCCGCCACACAGAATACTAAAGAGGAAAACCGAAGCCCTGCTCAAAGGAGGACCGAAAATAATAATTCGATATTATGGCAATAGATTCTTGGGGCGGGGGGCGTATTGATATCGAATAACACACCAATCACGTCATGAATCATTCAGAAGTTTCGACCTCCAAAACATCGCGCCGTAAGTTCCTCACCGGTTCCGCGGCTTCCGCCTTTGGCTTCACCTTTATCCCAGCCTATCTCACCAGCGCCCGCGCTCAAAACAATCCCAAACGTCCCCCAAGCCAGCGCTTGAACCTCGGCTGCATCGGGGCAGGGGGGAGGGGAGCTTCGGTGATCTCCGGTCTTTGCAATAAGGGCCATGCCACTCCGGTTGCTCTGTGCGATGTCGATCACAATCGCGCCTCCAAGATGCTCAAGACCTATCCCGATGCCAAACGCTTCCACGACTTCCGGGAGATGTTCGACAAAATGTCCGGGGATATTGATGCCGTCTCTGTGGGGACTCCGGATCATACGCATTTCGCGGCCGCTGTTCAGGCGATGTCTCTCGGAAAGCACGTCTACGTCGAAAAACCCCTGACCCACACCTTCGAGGAAGCCGCAATTCTCATGCGTGCCGAGAAGAAGTTCAAAGTGGTCACCCAGATGGGAAACCAAGGGCACACTTCCGGAGGCTCGGAACAATTCAAACGCATGCTCGCCGGCGGAGTTGCCGATGATGTTGTCAAAATTGAAGCATGGAAGAGCGCGGGTCTCTGGTTCATGGATGCTCAGAAACGGATCAAGGGATTTCCCAAATCCCAGCCAATTCCCGAATCGCTCAAAACCTGGGACCTCTGGTGTGGTCCCCGTGAAGTGAAGGATTTTAACAGCCTTTTCCATCCATTCGATTGGCGTGGCTTCCATCTCTACGGCGGAGGAATGTTTGGCGACTGGGGCTGCCACATCATCGACTTTATCCACCATTATCTCGAGCTGGGCTTCCCCACCAAAATCTCTCCCAAAGCTCTCGCCGACTACAATCAGGTGAGCTTTCCCTTGAGCTCTCATATCGAGTTTGACTTCCCCGGCCGCGGCGAAAAAAAGCCTCCCGTCCACATGATTTGGAAAGCCGGTGGAGACTACGCCTCGCAAGTAGATTCGAAATACCTCGACCCAAATTCAAAGAAGGGCCCCAAGCTCGGCGGCGCCGGCACTCTCCTTCACCGAAAGCAGGAAGACTACCTCGTCCACCGCAATTCCCACTCCAGCCCGTCGAAATTAATCTCCCCGAAGAAGCGCAACGACTTGAAGGCCGCCCTAGATACTTCGGGGCCCAAATTCGATCACATGGAGAGCTTCGTCCAAGCCTGCTTGGGGAATGGAAAGACCGAATCGCCCTTCAGCGTCAGCGGAGCGCTGACCCAAGTTCTTAATCTTGGTATGATTGCGGAGTATCTCAATGTGGATCTTCAATTTGATCCCAAGACCAAGAAATTTATTGGCAGCGAACA
This sequence comes from Akkermansiaceae bacterium, assembly GCA_026421245.1. Classification (GTDB taxonomy): domain Bacteria; phylum Verrucomicrobiota; class Verrucomicrobiia; order Verrucomicrobiales; family Akkermansiaceae; genus SW10. Next base: position 41,728 of record JAPKDJ010000026.1, read on the forward strand.
AGCCAATGCCCTTCTGGCCGGCCCCGCACCCAGAAAGGAATGGGCGGATCACTACAAACTCGCTTAGCTGCTTGCCATGAAATCCCTCCTCGTCCTTGCTTCCTTAATGATCTCCATTACCGCGCCGGGTGCCAGTCGCAGCTGACCACTCATCCTGAGAAGCGACTATCCACGATTCCTCAGGAGGGAATAGCTTTTGCGTTGTTAGCGTAACCGTTGACAACGGTTTTGGTGGCCAGGGGTCCCGAATGTCTTTGCCATCAAGGCCCCGCACTTTCATCCGGACTGGGAGCATCGAGCAGGTGATTTTTGATCATTCTTGCTCCTACTGATTCTGCGAGAGGCCTGCTGAGGGTTCATTGCTGACATCTCCATGCAGGGCGCAAGAGGCGATCAGGTTTCCGCTTCCTTTTCCTTTGAATCGAATCGCGGCTTCCGCTCGTGGTGTTTCGCGGGTGTCGGCAATTGTGCAGCCGGTCACGAGAACATCACTGCAATTGAGGGCATCGATTCCGTAGGGAACGCCATCGCTGAAGGTGCAGCCAGTCACCGTGATGCGTTGACAGTGTTCAAGTTCCAAAAGCGAGGCTCCGCTTTTTTGACCCTCCAGGGCTTCGTCGTGGAAGGTGCAGCCGGAAATCGTGCAGTCCTGGCTATCGATCAGGCGAACACCGGTCCCTGCTTTTTCGGTGTGGCGGCGGAAGTTGTTGCTGCCGATGGTCATCAATCGTGAATCTTCGATCAGGAGATTTCGATGGGAACAGGAATAGATTGAGTTGCCAGTTAGTGAGACTCCGTAACAGCCGCTCAAATGAACATTAGTCTCCTGAGAGCCGATAATATTTCCGGTGATGGTGATCAGGCCGGGTGGTCGCGAGCTGTTGCGCTTTTCCATGATCCGGATGTTCCGGCCCTCTTTGGAATTTGTCGCCTGAATCGTATTGGAGACGATGGTGATTTCATTGACACTCGCTCCCTCCGCGGTGGTGTCGATCCAGATTTCGGCAGTCGGCTCATTGGGAAGCTCCGGGAAGGAACGCGGGGTATTATTGTATTCAATGTCGTTCCCGGTAATTTGGAGGTTTCTAATTTCTGATCGTTCGATTCGGATCCCGCCCAGCCGATTGTAGCTTATGTGTGAGTTTGCGATGTTCACCTGATGAAGATTGAGGTCCTCCATGAAAATCCCGACTCCACGGTTGTGATAGATGTGACAGTTCACGATTTGAATGTTGCGATTGCGCTTCACGAGGTGAATGCCATGCCTGACGTGCCGAATCATGACGCCCTCAAAGATGGCCTGCATGGTCCCTGTTAGCTCGAATCCATCGGCTTCCTTGTGGCCCCCTTCGATTGCGATATCCCGGACCGTGGGCATTCTCTCTGAATGCCAGGTTGCCGGTTTTACGGATCCTGGATCCCCGGTTCCGCCGTGGTTCCCTAATAATCTGAAGGCGGGCCCAGGGCCGTCCATAACGATCGTTGCGGTGCCTATTGATCCGGAAATGCCGAGGGGACCTAATTCTTTGAGAGGAATTTCAAGTGGCCTGATGATCCGGTAGGTTCCCTTCGGAAAGACCAACATGCCATCACCATCATTGATGGCGTGCTGAATCGACTCGGTGTCGTCGGTCTGTCCATCGCCGGTAGCTCCAAAGTTTTTGACGTTACTCATGAGAAGATGCTAGTGAAGGATTACTCGAAAGGGAAACAGATCTTCCTTTTTGGATGGCCACGGCATTCAAGACACCAAGCGGTGTAAACGCTACTTTCGCCATCACTTCCCCCTCGATGCTAGTATGCCTAGCATACTTTGCTTAGCCACTTCGCCTGCTTTCGGCTTTGAGAAAGTCTCTCATCTCACCTTCCTTTTCTCGCATAAAAACGATTAAAGCCCGGATGTGTTCATCACTCAGAGTTTCTTTGTAAGGGACCATTCCAATCCACCTTCAAACTTTGCTCCGTGACAGCTGGCGCAGAGATTTTCATAAAGTTTTCCGACCTCCATAGTAGAAAAGTCAGGGTGCTTGTCCTGCCCGAAGAGAGGAAGTGAAAGGAAACATTTCCTCGAAAAAATCAGAACTTCCATTCAGCAGTGAGCCAAAAGGCACGGGGCTGCCCAACCGAGACCAAACCATTATTACTACTCCCGCTGATGATCTCGGCATCGAAGAGGTTTTCGACTCTGGCTCCGAGTCTCAGTTCATCAGTGGCTTGCCAGGATGCGGACATGCGTGAAGACCAAAACTCCGGAAGCCTCCTTTCCCCCAGAAGATCATCATAGGCCGAACTCTGATAATCGACCTCCAACGAGAACCGCCAGTCCTGACCAGGGTGGTAATGCGCGGCGAGATTCATCGCAAAGACCGGCGACTGGGGGAAGCTCTCGTCCTCTAACAGCGGCTGTCCTGGTGAGTAGTCAAAGCGAGTGTTGGACCAAAGCCCCTTGCTGGAGAGAGTGACAGAATCAGCGATCGCCCAATCAAAGTAACCATCAACTCCGTAGACTCGTGACCGATCCACATTCCGCCGCTGGCTGCCGCTGCCACCTGCCGGAAGCGAACCAAAGAGAGTCGAAATTTCGTCCGGGTCGGTAATCGGGACGTTGGCAATGGCATCGTCGATCCAGTAGTGAAAGCCCCCGAATCTGAAGGAAAAAGAATCTGACAAACCATACGCCAGCCCTGATTCCAGAAAATGATAGCGCTCCGGCTTAAGGGAAGGATTGGCCTCGGTGATATCTCCGCGGACCCGGTAAGGTCGGTGCAATTCATTGAGCGTTGGTAACCGGTAGCTGCTTCCGACGGCGAGATCAAATAGCCACTCGTCGGAGAGGTCCTGTTCCCAACGTAGCGAAAAAGTCGGCTCCCAGTCATCTCGATCGCTGGAAGAATCACCGCGCAGCAGGTTCCCGCTGCTCAATGAGGTCTCACGGCGAAGCCCGTCGCTCAACTCCCAATGATCGAGACGGAGGCTGGCGTCGATGCGCGAAGTCGGAGAGATCTCGTGCTTCACGGTTGCAAATGCCCCTGCGACATCCTGCTCTCCTCCGGCCCTCCTCCGGCGAAACGTTCCCGCGTTTTCATGGGTCTCACCGCTGAGCAGACGGAAATCAAAGCCGCCCAGGATTTGTAATTGATCGGAAGCCTCCCAGTCGAGAGTGAGTCCGCCACCGAAACCGCTACCGGGGACATCGAATTGATCGAGCGCGAGACGCTCACTTGAGCGATCTGGCGCAGCGGCGGAAAACACCGAAGTGAACTGGCGGTCTTGGTAGAAAAGGAGAGCCTGCCAACTTAGATCACGATGCTCGCCGAGGATTCTGAGACTATAATCAAAAGCCTCGGTCGAATTTCCAGTAAGAGTGGTGCCATTCCCCCTCTCCTCATCAAACCATGAGAGGTGGGATTGAATCTCGAGGTTGTCATTGAGTGACCATTCGGACTGAAGAAAGGCTCCCCTTGTTTCCAGATTGGCCCTTCGATCGATCTCACCGCGCTGGGTTTCTTTGAGAAGGAAGGAGCCATCACTTTGGCTGCCGTGAGCACCGACCCGGAAACGCCACCGTTCATCATCGGAGACGAGATCCTGAAAAAAGCTTCCAGCCAGATAACCCTGACTCCCTCCGGAGAGGATCAAGCCACCCTGCCCGTCTTTGATCGTTTTACTGGTGAGCTGGACGCTTCCTCCGACGCTGAGATTCCCCCAGATACTGGACTGTGATGAAGATGAAAGTCTGACCCTGCCCAGTAAGGCCGGATCATAGCGTGCCCAGTTCACCCACCCGCCGAATGGATCATTCTGCGGAATTCCATCGAGAAGGACGAGGCTGCGAGCGGCCGCTGTCGCCCCGATGTTCCGAAGACTCACTCCTGACGAGGTGGGATTTCCAAAAAGCGCGCTCTGACGACGGTAGAGGGAAAATGAGGGGGCGGTGGCGAGGAGCGCATCGATGGTCTGCGGAGCGAACTGCTGGATCTCGAAATCGTCCCAAGCGGTCTCATTGGGAAGGATTTCACGGGTCCGCTCACCGATGACGACCATGGGTTCGAGAGTCTCCTGCGAGAGTGTGAGGCTGGTCGCGCTGAGAGTCAGGAAAAGGAAACGCATGGGAGGGAAAATAAAGCGGGTTTCTTGAGGGAGGTAATTCCTGATCCGACACGGCGGGTTTTTTTCAAAAAGCAGGTTAATGAAAAGAGGAATAAGCAGGGTAAAGCGAAAACGAGTTCGCCGTGTTATCCTAAACGTCTATCCTTGAGAGGGCTGCCAGCATTGCTCGTCCATCATCCAAACCAGGGACACGTGCCGAATCTCTTGGCGGCGGAGGTTGAAAATGGCCTGTCGCTTGGCGACATGAGCTAGACTGATCAACGACGGGGACTGTTCTTCAGCTTCCAGCGCTTCAGCCTTTTCTTGAGCCTCTTTCATTTCGCGCCAGTTCTGAATCAACTGCCTGACCTCGTTTCTTACTGACTCCGTATTGCGCACGAGCTTCGCATCCTTTTCGTCGGGGTGGAGCATCGTGTTGATTTTATCAGTGACCAGAATAGTTCCAGGCAGGACGGGCTTCTCCATCTGATGGGCCTTTGTTAGGCTGCTCACCAATTCCTTGGAGCGCTTTAGCTGGCACCATCGCTCCCACTTTGTTAGATCCGGACTCGTTACGTTTTTGTAAGTAGGCAGCCCAGAGGCGTCCTTCACGAAATGAACGTCGTTGTATTCCGCGTTGAAGAAATCCCGAACTTGCGCCAACCACTTTCCTCTCTCGGTTTGTAGGTTGGCTTCCCACTTCTTCACTGATAGAGCCAACTTAGGATCGGTGTCCGCCGGCAGGGGAGCGGCGGATTCTAGATTCTCCATTTCGCTGTCAATGAGCTCTCCAGTGAGCAGGAGGCTCTGCAACTTGACCTGGTTTTCCCGCATCTTGATTTTGGCATCGATTGCAATCGCCGTGTCCTTCCAGGTGTTCGTTTTTGCGGTGTGTGAGATGTCTTTGATCTTGCTGAGAGAGGCGAATTGCTTGGGAATTTGAGTGACTGGCTCGTTGAGCATCTTGATCAGCGACTGAGGCTTCAGCGCAGCACCCACCGAAATCTTTACCGTCCCTTTGACGTTCTGGGTGAGTTGTTGGAGAACGGGCTGTATTTCGTTGGCCTGCCTGTAGGTTTTGAGAGCTTCGCGGTAATCGTGATTACGCTCTTTCATGAGTTCGGCAGCTTCGCTCCAGCTCATCTCCACCATGTCGAAGGGAGATTGCGCTGAAACTTCCTCGGCATATCTCGCGCCCTCAACAACGGAATGCTCCGTAACTGAATTCGTAATTGAATCCATGACATGTTGTTGAGCACAACTTGTCGTAAGGGCTACCATTAGCCCAAGCAGCATCATGGTGAATATCTTCACAATGAGCCAATACGGGCAGCGGCCCCAAACTCTTTCAGGTTTCCTGATAAAATAGTTCCTAGGAAAGACTTACGCGATACTTCACCTGCGAATTCGACGTTCGGTTCATCTTGTTTAATTAGACAGACAAAGAACAAGATGCTCTTTTACTTCTCTTCGAGCATCTGCAAAAGGCTTCTCGAGAAGAGCCCGTTGATCCTTGATCTCCTGACGAAGCTTCTTGAGCTCGGACTGATCAGCCTTGGGAGCGGCGCGCTGCTCATGGCGTGGAGCCGACTTCAGATGCCGAGGATCGGCTTCGAGCAACCCCATCTTCGTGACTAAGAACTACAGAAAGCCCTAAGAATGTCTCGGCTGAGATGGGGGAGTGAACAACTCTTTAGCCACCTTGTGAAGCGGGGCTATTTCTCTTCGCCAAGCCTCAAGGTGGCAAGCGTTCGCTTTTCCACGGTCTGCGGTGGTCAGGACTAGGGCAAACTTTCAAATTAGGTTTTTTCAAGTGGGGCCGCTGGCTTGACGTCTCTTTTGTGATGCATCAGGATCAAATCTTATGAGAGGGAATTCGATCGGCAGTCTGTTCTCGTTAAGGTCGATGGGAGGTGAGGCCTGTCTGATGGCATTACCGTTACCCAGGTTTTTTCTTTGCTGTCTCGTTTTCCTTTTGGCCGGATGTTCTCCTGATGACAAAGCGTCTGAAGTTGAAAGCGAGGATGTGGAATTGAAGGCTGGGATGACGGCTCCTGATCAACAAGGCGGGGGAGGGGCAGAGCTCGCCGAGGAATGGAGTGCAATGGTCAAGGCGCAGTTGATTGTCATCGAAGGTGCTTTGGCAAAATCTGACTCTCATGGGGGTGAAGGGGATGCGGCGCTTCTTGAGACAGTTCGGATGACGGATGTTGAACATTATGAAAACAAGGATCTCTACCGTGGCGATTTACTAGAGATTGTCGAACTCAGTGCGCGAGGGGCTTTCGTTGAGGTCACGAAGAGTGAGTTTATGGATCAGGTGCGCACCTTGTTATTGCTCGGCCCGGACTCGCAGGAGGAGGAGGTGCATTTCAAATTATTTGGCATTGAATGGGAGGGCGAGCATCTCGTTACGAAGCAGCGATTGACGGCTACGGGAAGTCGTGATGGGAACGAGGTGAAATCATCTGGAGTGGTGAATGCCATTTGGTCCACTCCAACAGAAACCGACCAGCCAAAGCTCCTCAGTTTTTCTTTGGCGAAGTTTGTCCAGAGCGAGCGGACATCCACTGACAATCCCGCTTTCGAGGATTTTACGAGCGTCGTCATGGGTGGCAACGATTCCTGGAGCGAACAGCTTCAGTTTGGAATGAATACCTGGGGACGGAGCATTGAGCATTCGTTGAACCCGGATTTCTTAGGCTATCATGGACTTGCGATTGGAGATGTCGATGGGGATGGATTGGAGGATCTTTACCTCTGTCAACCGGGAGGCTTGCCGAACCTTCTGTTTCGACAGACGCCTGAGGGGAAGATGATTGATATTTCGGCGGTTGCGGGTGTTGATATCCTGGATAATTCGACAGGTGCCTTGTTGGTGGACTTGGACAATGATGGAGATCCCGATATGGCAGTGGCAACGAAGGCGGCCTTTCTGGTGATGGAGAATGACGGCACCGGAAAGTTCACCTTGCGAGGGCGCTACCCCGAAGTCGGGCTGGGATATTCTCCGACTGCGGCGGACTATGATCTTGATGGCGATCTCGATTTATTTGTGCTGGGATATGGTGCGGCGGGATCGGATATTGGCGACTTCCCGACCCCTCATCCTTTTCGGGATGCTCGTAACGGTGGCGCGAATATTCTTTTGGAAAACCAAGGAGGCTTTCGGTTTTTAGATGCCACTGAAAGGTGTGGCCTGGGTGCTGGAAACCATCGCTTTTCGTTCGCAGCTTCGTGGGAAGACTTTGATAACGACGGCCTCCTTGATGTTCACATCGTCAACGACTTTGGTCCGAACCAACTCTTTCGAAACGAGGGGAAACGCTTTAAGGATGTTTCCGTCCAGAGCGGATCACAAGATTGGGGATTTGGGATGTCGGCAACATGGGCCGACTATGACCGTGATGGTCACATGGATTTGTATGTCTCGAATATGTTCTCAAGCGCTGGGAACCAAATTTTGCCTCAAAGCAATCTCGATACCACTTTAAGCGAAGAGACCCGGAAGAAATACCTTAAGATGGTACGCGGGAATTCCTTGTTGCGGAATTCCGGGAGTGGAAGTTTTTCTGATGTGACCGATCCGATGAACGAGGGCTTTGGGGGATGGGCTTGGGGCTCTCAATTCGCAGACCTCAATAACGATGGCTGGGAGGATCTCTACGTGGCGAACGGCTACATTACGCAAGAGGACGAAGACGATTTGTGAATGTTTTTCTGGCGGCGGGTCGCGCTGCAGAGTCCGGAGGATGATCTCAAGCCGACTGCGACGCCTGGCTATTCGCGCAATTTTCGAGAATTGAATGATTTGCTTTCAAGAGGAAAATCTTTCAGTGGCCGCGAGCGAAACCCTTTGTTCTTGAACCTCAAAGGCGAGGGCTTCGCAGAGGTCGGCGGGCTCCTTGGTGTCGATTTTCCAGATGATGCTCGCGCAGTGGCAACCATGGATTGGGATCGGGATGGTGATCTTGATCTGTGGGTCACGAATCGCAACGCCCCTCAAGTAAGACTTTTGAGAAACAATCATCCCGCTGGCTCATCTTCGCTTTTGATCCGACTTATCGGAAATGGGACAACGACCAACCGGGATGCCATCGGGGCGCGGCTTGTCCTCGGACAAGCGGGTGATCCCGAACAAGAGCAAATCAGGACGGTTCACGCGGGTGGAGGATTTCTGGCCCAATCAAGTGCAGTGATTCACTTCGGCCTGGGGGAGTCTGCGAGTGATCTTCAATTAAGCGTCGCTTGGCCGGGAGGAAAAACCGAAATCGTGTCCGGCCTAAAATCGGGGAATCGTTATGTCATCACTCAAGGTCGTAAGGAGCTCGAAGTGATGCCTTTGTCCGACCCGGGTCAGCCTTCGGCGAGTCGTGATGAAATTTCGGACACTTTGGAAAGCCCCGTTCCAGTCGGGGTTTGGCTTGCTAATCGGGTCCCCTTCCCATCGTTGGACTATACCGACAAGGCGGGAGAACCCCGTTCGACCGCCTCTTCCATCGGCAAGCCAATTTTGGTGAACCTCTGGGCAAGCTGGTGTGAACTTTGTGTCCGGGAACTGCAAGAATTTGGCAAGCTCGACACGTTCCTGCAATCCAGGGAAGCGACAATTCTAGCGCTCAATGTCGATGGGCTTGCGGCGGACGGGGGGGCTTTGTCAGAGGGAACGATCGAGGAAATTCTGAAGCGCGCCGGATACGATTTGCCTCACGGAATCGCAAGCCGTGAGGGTTTGGCGAAAGTGGAAATGATGATCGAATTTCTGACCTCCCGCCGAGAGCCGATCACGATCCCATCGAGTTTCCTCATCGATGGGGAAGGGAATCTTTCGGCGATTTATGTGGGAGCGATCGAGGGAAAGCAGTTGATCGAGGATATTGATCTCTTAAGCAGCACGGCCACTGAGCAGCTGAAACGAGCGACTCCCCGAGACGGACGATGGTTCTACGATCCACGCCAAATCGATCGAGTTGCCTTTCTTGGCGACTATGCAACTTCTTTTGCGAAGGGAGGATTTCCCGAGGAATCGCGGCGTCTCTCCCGATTGATTAAGCCACAGGATGGGACTCTCACTGCAAAAGATTATTATAACCGGGCGAAGGCCGCGGCGCGGCAAAAATTGATGGCAGAGGCGGAGCAGCTCTACCGGGAAGCGCTCCGTCTGGAGCCGGAGTTCGGTCAGGCGCTGACGGGTCTGGGAGCACTATTTCTAATGCAAAAACGTGTCGAAGAGGCGGAGAGTCTCTTTGAGAAAGCGCTCTCTATCGATCCAAATCATGCCACGGCCTTGATCAATTTGGCGATGATTGACCAATCCCGGGGACAGAAAGATCGCGCGCTTGCCCGCCTTAGAAAAGTGGTCGCCAAGAATCCTGACTATGCGGAGGCCCACCTGAATTTGGGTTCTCTCTTGGCATCCATGAAGAAATTTGACGAGGCGATTTCACACCTCTCGAAAGCTATCGAACACAGTCCAAAGCGGGCGATTGCGCACCTTAATCTGGCATCCATCTACATGGAGAAGCAGGAGTGGGAGAAGGCGGAGAAACGATATCGAATCGTCCAGCAACTCAGCCCGAAAATGCCTTATCCGTATCTTGGCCTTGCGACCTTGCAGGCCCGCCAGGAACTTCATCCCGAGGCTGTGATCTCTTTACGTAAGGCAATCTCGCTGGGCGGTGGGAACGCAAAATCTTATACTCAGCTCGCGCGTTCATTGCTGGC
>JAPKDJ010000160.1 GCA_026421245.1 Akkermansiaceae bacterium
ACCGTCATTTCTTTCCTCGACTCGAATAAGTCACCTGGCGCTTTGCAAACAAGTAAACGCGCGGATAGCAGGCTGTGATCGTCGAATGGACGACACTTCCAGGGGAAGAAAGACCTTCGTGTAACACAACCCGGGTCGAACCTGAACCAACACCTCGACCGAAAAAAATCACACCCGGACTTGACCAACCTCATAGCAGGAATTTTCTTTTTGCGTGGGGCGCTTGAGGGAGCCGTTGAAGGGATCGGAGAGGGGGGGATGCCATCAAACTGATCAGCAACTAAATCTACCGCTTCCGTAAATTCAGGAGGCGAATATCAGCCACCTGATTTCCGGGGATTTTCAAGGCACGGAGCGAAAGCGTTCCGCGTCCTTTTTGTAGGTGCACCTTCCCCATGTTCAGAATGCGAAAGTCCTTCACGAGTGACTCCGTGCGTGGGGAGCGATCTTGCTCAGCGCCGACCAAAGGCGGATCGTGAGCCACCGTGATTTTCGAAACTACCTTGGCACCCGTCGGCTCGTAGCTTAGCTCGATCTCCGACCCCACGTCCGCCGCCGGGCATGTGTAATGCAATTCGATTTCATAATCTCCCGTCGTCGCTACTTCCACCTCCCAGAAAATCCGATCCTCCGGCTTAGTCCAATTCAGAAAAAAAGAACAGTTCGGGTGAATCGATGACCGTTTGATTCCTCCTTCGCTCTTTCCATCGCGGCTCGGCAGTTGGTTATCGATCCCACCTGGAAAGCCCACGAGGAAGGGGCGAATCGTCATTCTCTCACCCTTATTGGGCAAAGTGCTCCGCCACTTTAACATCTCGCCATTCAACTGACTCATGACTTCAGGCAGCTCCGACGCGAGGTCCTTCCGCTGCCCTGGATCAGCAGCGATATCGAAAAGCTCACCCTTGTCCGAAAGTCGATATTGAGAAGTCCTCAGCGAAAAGCGATTCGCCCAAGTTGAAAAAATCGTCCGCTCCGACCACTCCGCATCCTTCCCTCTCAACAAAGACTTCAAGCTCACGCCATCAATCGGCTTCGGCTCGTCACGCTGAATTCCGGTCAGCTCTGCGAGAGTCGGAAAAATATCAATCGCACCGGCGATCTCCTCCACCTGGTGCCCTTCGGGAATCTTGCCCGGCCAGCGAATGAAAAATGGAACACGCAATCCACCTTCATCGTTCGCTCCCTTCTTACCCCGCATGTCTCCATTCCAGCGCCAGCCATTAGGACCGTTGTCAGAGAAATAAATCACAATTGTATCCTCCTCCAAACCGAGATCCTCAAGCTGCTTGAGCACCCTCCCGACGTTCCAGTCGACATTCTCTACCATCGCCAAGGCCGCCCTTTTGTGAGGCTGCTTCTCCCTTTTGGGATCCCGGTGAACCATCTTCAGATCCTTGTCCTTAAACCGGTCCCAAAGCTCATCCGGCACCTGCATCGGTGAATGAGGAGTGCAATACGGCAAGTAAGCCAGAAACGGTTTCTTAGCCTCGGTCTGCTTCTTGATGAAGCTCATCGCCTTCGTCGTAAGATCGTCCGTGATATAGCCATCGCCCTTCACGACCCGCCCATTGTGATCGAGAGCCGGACTAAAATAGTGACCCCAGTGACCAGAAGTAAATCCGTAGAACTCATCGTAGCCCCGCGTGTTCGGATGATTGGGATACTGCGTTCCATTGTGCCATTTACCGAAGGCGCCAGTCGCGTAACCCGCCTTCTTGAAAGCTTCTCCCAAAGTATACTCATCAATATTGAGCCGCTCTCTTCCCGTCGAAACTCCGCTCACCCCAGTCTTGGGATGATACCGTCCAGTGAAAAACTCCGCTCTCGTCGGTGCACAAACCGCGCAAACAAAGAAGCGATCAAACGACGCCCCATCCTTCGCTAACGAATCAATATTCGGCGTGTTCAGATCGGTATTTCCATGTGCAGACAAATCCCCCCACCCTTGGTCATCAGCTAAAAAGATCACCACGTTAGGCTGCTTGCCCGACGCGCCGGAAATTGAGAGCGCGACGCTTGCCGCGATTCGAATAAGGCTTTTCTTAATCATCATTAAAGTGGGTAGCTCAGTGACTCCGGAAAACAAACTTCCTCTCAGTTTTTTTGTCCATGTATCAAAGTGACCATGCCTTACCAATCGACTCGGGCTCTGCCTGATAGAGATGAATGGTGCAAGTCCCTTTGAGCTTGGGCACTTCTGCATCAGTCGCCGCCGCCTTTCGGTGAAACCCGGCCGTATGAAGAAGAAACGACTAGTTCTGCTTGATAAAAAAGAAGGCCTTAGGCGATACGCCTCCACCCAGGTCATCATCCGGAGCCGGGAAGGTATACGATGTGATCGTATCCCCGGCAGCCGCATCGATTCCATCATCAATTTCGAGGTAATCCGGCCCATCTTGGAAATCATATGTCCAGAAGAGAGAGTAGCTCCGACCCGGCCTTGATGTGAAAGTGAGAGTCACGGTGTCACTCTCGCTATCGTAGTCGACCGACCTAACTTCCAGGCCTTTGGGCCCGGATCCGGCGTTCGGAATCATCGCCGCCTGAATTTGCTCTTCTTCAAGAACCTCTCCATAGATTCTCACTTCGTCGATCGCTCCATTGAAGCTCTGTCCTGCGGGATCAGCAGCATCACGGCCATGACCGCCGATGATCACATCCATGGCATGCCCCGACATCGTGGCGCCACCACCACGCGCAGTCTCTACGCCGTCCACGAAGACCACCTTGTCGTTCCCATCAAACTGCCACGCAACGTGGGTCCATTCCCCTGGCACCACCGTTCCGGCATCACCAAGATCATTACCCCAGCCACCGTAGTGGACGTTAGCTGGGCTATCAGCACGGATCCCATGGTGAAGCATCGCTGTGTTTCCGGGGCCGTCTTCTTGTCCGAAGACCATGTGGTCCACATTGCCCGATGCCCCATCCCACTTGACCCAGGCCATCGCGGTATAGACTGAGTCTGGGCCCATGCCGAGGATGGTTCCAGTGAAGCCAGTCTGAATATAGGCATCGTTGGCTCCGGTGCGGTTTCCGTAAAATGCGGTCCCGAACGATGGCTCCTTACTTTCCCCATAAGTGACTCCCCCAGAAATCATTCCCGCAGTCTCAAGGGTTCCGGTATTCTCAATATTCACCCCGTCTTCCACATCAAATGAATAATAGAGAAGAAGCCCGGACAGATCAATTCCAGGGTCAATTCCAGGGACGCTTGAGGAATCGTTGGGATCGGTTCCGGCGTCGATCTCCTTCGGATCAGTGGATCCATCGTTATCCGAGTCTTCGGACAGGGGATTCGTGAAATACACTTCAAGTTCATCAAGATTACTCAGCCCGTCCATATCAGGATCTCCTTCGGCTCCATCGTCGCCATCACCAGAATTTGGATCCAACATATTGGCCACTTCGACCCCGTCATTCATTCCATCGTCATCGGAATCGGCATCGTCCGGGTCCGTAAAATAAACTGTGACTTCGTCATCATCATCAAGACCATCACCATCGGAATCGGAAGCAAGCGTAGGCGCCATCACAGCCATAATCTGCTCCGCCGTGAGGACTTCATCATACATGCGGACCTCGTCGATCGCTCCGTTGAAGCTCTGTCCCGCAGGATCAG
>JAPKDJ010000075.1 GCA_026421245.1 Akkermansiaceae bacterium
CCGGTCGGCATTCTGGATCACCAGAACGAACTCGATTCAAAGATCGCGCTCGGCGACAATCTCGACGGCTTGGAGTGGCTGGGAAAGGAGGTCATGAAACCGGGCTCGGGAGGTGAGAAGCCCACGCCTGGGCAATTTACGGCACCTGGAAAGTGAATTCGAGGTGGCCCTCAGCATTGATGACAGTTTGGGGAGTGGTCAGAGGGAAGGGAATCTCCCCTGTTTGTAGTCTTCTCCAGCCACACCCTCGTCAATCGCCCATCCCGGCAAGAACCGCGCGCCCTGAAACGAAGGCCCAAAAACTGCCCAGCAAGGTAGAATCCTCATAACCCAAGTCGCGGCTCGGCGGGATTCTGTCGGGCCATTGTGGACATTCCCAAAACTGTTCAATCAATCGCCCGCTCCGGAGGCATTTGTCGGGGCCGTTAAGAGGGAAGCGGGGTTGCAATTTTCTGGTGCCATTACGCCTGCCCCTTAGGATCGGCGGTAGTGCTATGAAATTCCTATTTTCCTTTTTTCTTTTGATCGCGATCACGTCAGCAGACGAGCGTCCACTTCCCAAGGTGAAGCATCTGATCGATACCCACATCCATCTCTACGATCCGACCCGCGAGGGCGGTGTCCCTTGGCCACCGAAGGGAGACGAGGTTCTCTACAGGCCGCACCTGCCGGCGGAGTTCAAAAAGGTCTCGAAACCCGCGGGCCTCACGGGGGTGATAGTGGTTGAGGCCAGCGACCGCCTTGAGGACAACCGGTGGGTTCTCGATCTCGTGAAGGGAGACGACTACTTTGTCGGACTGGTGGGTAACATTGATCCCTATGCCGATGACTTCGCGAAGCAGTTGAGGGAGCTGAAAAAAGACAAACGTTTGGTCGGTATTCGGGCGCGCAATGGCAAAGACAAGAAGGCGATCGATCATACTGACGCGAAGTTCCTCGCCAGTTTACGGGAACTCGCGAAGAACGATCTCAGCGTCGATCTTCTTGTCAACGGAGGAGGGGTTGAAGCGGTCAAGCAAGTCGATCAACTGGCGCGGACCATTCCGGATCTGCACATCGTGGTCGACCATGTTCTCGGGTATGATTTTGATGGTAAGGAAGCCAATCCCGAGTGGGTCGCTGCGGTTGAGAAGCTCGCGAAAAACAAGAACGTGTGGTGCAAGATTTCCGGTTTGTATCAGCGCAGCATCCCACAGCCGGCTCCTCATGTCATCGACCACTATCGCAGCGTCCTCGATGTGCTCTGGAAAAACCTCGGCGCGGAACGGCTCATCTTCGGCAGCAACTGGCCGTGTACCAGAAACAGCGGGGACTATACCAGTTTTGTGAAACTGGTGAATGGATATTTTTCTGCCAAAGGCCAGGAGGCTTGCGAACGCTATTTCTGGAAAAATGCCGCCGAAGCCTACCGGCTGAAGCTCGATTGATCGTGGTTGGATCGCTGAGATACGAGTATCGCGAGCGGCTGACGTTGACGTGGCAATTCAAGTCGGTATTCGGGTGTGCCCGACGCTTAAGATTCCGGACGCCAGGAGAGGCCGAATTACAGGTCGTGTTCGACAAAGCTGAGGTTTTTCATGGATCAGATTTTGATCCGTTTGTTCTGCCAGAACTGAAAGAGGACGGCGAAGAGAGCGATCAAGGCCCCGAAGAATTCGCGGGTGAGTTCGACACGCGGGTCATTGGCTGACATCGAAACTTGGGTCATCGTGAATTTTTCCTCACCGAAGAGGTTTTCCCAAAGTCCGGGTCCTGAAAGTGACATTTCGGTGAGGCAGGCGATGACGGCGACGAGAAAGAACCAGACTGGGAGGCGCCGAAAATTCAAGAGAATGAAGCCGATTCCAATGAGGGCATAGAAGAGGAGCCAGAGGGCGGCATCGAGCGAGGAAGGATTGTGATAGATGCCGGGATCGACGTCATTGTATTGCACATAGGCGAAAAAGAAGAAGAGGGCCGCGAGAAGGTAGTTGAAGATCTTCATTTCGGTGGAATTGATTATTGAGTGATACTGACTTGAGGATAGCTTCCTTTCCATGGCACGTAGGATCTTGTTTGTCTGCACTGGAAATACCTGTCGAAGCCCCATGGCAGAGGGGATTTTCCGGAAAGCGACTGAGGGGAGCGATTTTGAGGTATCGTCCGCCGGAGTGGCGGCCCAGTCCGGGAGTGCAGCGAGTCGTGATACGGTTTTAGTATTGAAGGATCAGGGAATTGAATTGGAGGAATTCCGGAGTCGAATGGTGGACGACGAGATTCTGGAAGACGCGGAAGCTGTTTTCTGCATGACGGAGGGGCACCTGGAGATGCTTGAAATGATGCACCCAAAAGATGAGGAGAAATATCACCTCGCGTGCGACTTTGTGGAGATTGACGGAAAAGTGGGCGGGGATGTGCCTGATCCGATTGGAATGGGGCGCAGGGCCTACGAGGAAACCTCGAAGGTACTCAATGAAGCCGTTGTGGGCGTTGTGAATTTCCTGGAGAGTCGCTCAAAATAATTGGGCTCAGGGCGCAATCGTCTTTTCGGTTCATGAGACCGATGCGGATCCGCGAGAGAAGGGAGGGGCACTCTAAAAGTGGCTTTTCAAAGTGAGCGCTTGCCATTTCCGCGGCGAGGGGTCAGGGAAGGGGTGTCCTATGAGTGCTGATTCTTACCGCATTGTTGTCGGGGCCGATCACGGCGGAGTTGAGTTGAAAAATGCCATCGTGGAGGCTCTGAAAGGAGCTGGCCGCGAGGTGGTCGACTATGGCACCCACGGGACCGAGTCGGTCGATTATTCTGATTACGCCAACGAGGTCGCCCGCGCGGTGAACGAAGAGCGTGCTGACCGGGGTATTCTGGTGTGTACCTCAGGCGTGGGAGTCTGTCTTGTTGCAAATCGTTTTCGTGATGTTCGCGCGGCCAATGTTCGCACGGTTGCTGGGACCAAATTGACCCGCTCTCACAATGACGCCAATGTTCTTTGTCTCGGGCAACAGGATGTGGCGCAGGATGTGGGGTTGGAAATGGTGGAGGCATTTCTTGCCACGGAGTATGAAGGCGGCCGCCATGAGCGACGCCTTTGCAAGGCTTCCGGTTCTCGCCTTGCCATGACGGACTCCGAGGTCTTTGAAGCCATTGTGGGCGAGGAGAAACGCCAGCGTAGCCACATCGAACTGATTGCCTCTGAAAACTTTTGCAGCCCTGCCGTCATGGAGGCCCAGGGATCGCTTCTGACCAACAAATACGCCGAGGGCTATCCCGGACGTCGTTGGTATGGGGGGTGTGAAAACGTCGATGTCGTCGAGGAACTCGCGATCAACCGCTTGAAGGAACTTTTTGGAGCGGACCATGCCAACGTGCAGCCGCACTCCGGAAGCCAAGCCAACACAGCGGTCTACTTCGCGGTGCTTCAGCCCGGTGACAAGATTCTCACCATGGACCTCTCCCACGGAGGTCACCTGACCCACGGGCATCCCGCCAATTTTTCGGGCCGCCTTTATGATGTCACCCACTACGGAGTGAGAGCGGAGGACGAACACATCGACTACGATGCCCTTGAAGCGCAAGCCAAGGAGGTGCAGCCAAAGCTCATCACCTGTGGTGCCAGTGCTTATTCGCGCACTATCGATTTCGAGCGCATGGGCAAGATTGCGCAATCTGTGGGAGCGTATCTCTTTGTGGACATGGCGCACATTGCCGGGCTCGTGGCAGCCGGGGTTCATCCCAGTCCGATTCCTCACGCCGACTTTGTCACTTCAACGACTCACAAATCACTTCGCGGTCCTCGGGGAGGAGTGATCCTTTGCAAACAAAAGTATGCCAAGAAAATTGACGGACGGGTTTTTCCGGGAGTTCAAGGTGGTCCGTTGATGCACGTGATCGCGGCCAAAGCGGTCTGCTTTGGCGAGGCTCTCAAGCCTGGCTTCAAGGAGTATCAGGCTCAGGTCATCAAGAATGCCCAGGCCATGTCGGCGGCTCTTGAGAAGAATGGCTATCGCATTGTTTCGGGCGGAACTGACAACCACGTCTTCATGGTCGATCTCCGTCCGGTGGGGCTCGATGGCGCCATCGTTTCTGATACCCTCGACAAGGTGGGCATCACCGTGAACAAGAACTCGATTCCCTTCGATGAAGCTGGTCCGATGAAGCCCAGTGGGATTCGGATTGGAACTCCTGCGGTCACGACCCGTGGCATGAAGGAGAAGGATGTTGAGACGGTGGCGGATCTCATTCACGAAGCCCTGCAGGCTCGCGAGACTGAGGCGAAGCTGGTGGAGATTCGCGAGAAGGTCTTTGCCTTCAATGCGGATTTCCCGATGCCTTGGTAGGATTCTTCTTCCACAGCGCGGTAGAAAACGGCTTTTTCGCTGCCCGCCGCGGCTTTGGGAATGGTGATGATGTTGTCCATCATGCCATTGTGACCGATGAAGGCGCCCAGCTCATCCTTCCCAGCCTCGCGGGGTTTAAGAAGAAAATGCTCAAGGCAGGTCCTCATTTGGCACCCCGATAGGGAGGGACGACCAAGGTGACTTTTCCAGTATGATGCCTAAATTTCAGAGTCACGAGAATGGGGTTTCCTTTGGAGGTTTGGGTTTCAATGAGCTTCCACTTCTTGCTCTTCTTAAAGTAAGGGGAGAGGTCGCCCGAGCAGCCCCAGTAGAGATTCCCGGCAGGGTCCGTTCCGTTGCCAATGGCTGCGTCCACTTTGGCTATCGCTTGGCTTTTGTTGTCACAGAGGCAGACGAGGACCTCGATTTTCTTTTCTGCCAGAACCGCCACGATGGTGAGGCAAAGGACGCCGAGGATTTTCATGGAGATCAAGGGAGTCTATTTTTCTGCTCCTTCAAACACGCCTTCCCCGGGATCAGGGCTTGGCGAGAGCGGGGTTTGGCTTCAACTTATTCGAGTGAGTCTCCTCGCCTATCTGGCATTTTTGCTTCTCCTCGGTGTCATTGCGCAATGGTCGGCGTGGCGTCTGAAGTTGCCCTCTATTCTGCTCCTCCTGATCTTTGGTTTTGGGCTTTCGTATTTCACCGGGACGCGGATCGATGATTATCTGGCCAATGAATCATCGCTTCTGAGCCTCGTAGGATTTTTCGTAGCCATCATTCTTTTCGAAGGTGGCCTGACCCTGAAGTTTTCCGAACTTAAGGAAGCAGGAACGCCTGTGCTGAAGCTGTGCACCACGGCGGTGGTGATTGCTTTTGGGCTCATTGCGGTGGCAGCCCGCATTACCCTTGGCTACGAATGGCCGATCTGTGCTCTCCTTGGAGCCATTCTGGTGGTGACAGGGCCCACGGTTGTTACTCCTCTTTTGCGATTGATTAAACCGCGTCGCAAGATGGCCTCAATCGTCAAATGGGAGGGCATTGTCGTGGATCCCATCGGCGCCGTTCTTGCCGTCCTGGTTTTCCTGACCATCCAGAGCGGTGGTTTGGGACAAGGCTGGGATGACTTGCTGTGGGCTCTCGTGAAAACCCTCGTCATCGGACTGGGTTTCGGATTGTTCCTCGCCAAGGTGACGGAATACCTCATGGCCAAGCACATGATCCCCGACTTTCTGGAAACCATGTTTTTCCTCGCCTTAGTGGGTGTGGGGTTTGCCGGTTCGCATGCCTTGCAGCATGAATCCGGCCTCCTGACCGTGACTGTTCTGGGTATCGCCTTGGCCAATCAGGATCGCGTGTCGGTTCGTCACATTCTTGAGTTTAAGGAGAACCTCCGGGTCCTCATTATTTCCCTTTTGTTCCTCATGCTTTCGGGTCGAATCGGACTCGATGAACTGGAAGTGGTTTGGGTCAAAGGTCTCTATTTTCTCGCGGCTCTGATCATCGTAGTCCGACCGGCCTCGGTGTTTCTCGCCAACCTTGGGTCGAATCGAACGACCTTCCGTGAGCAGCTCTTTTTGGCCCTCCTGGCTCCCCGGGGAATCGTGGCGGCGGCTGTCACATCAGTCTTTGCATTGGAGCTGTCCCATACCAAGGGTCTTCCTCCGGCCTTTGCGGAGCAAGCCGGCGAACTGGTGCCTCTTGTGTTCATTGTGATCCTCGGGACGGTGACTTTTTATGGCCTTCTGGCAGCTCCTTTAGCCCGGAAATTGGGCCTTTCCGATGCCAATCCGAGTGGCGTGCTTTTTGCGGGTTGCGATCCGTGGACCCGGGTCATTGCGAAAGGTCTCAGTGCTGAAGGGCATCACGTCTTATTGTTGGATACCCGGTTTGAAAATATCGCGGCTGCCCGCATGGAGGGGCTGACCGCGGTCCGTGCCAACATTCTTTCGGAATACGCCGAGGAAGAAGTCGATCTCGCCGGCCTCGGGCATCTCATCGCGGCCACTCCCAACAATGAGGTGAATTCTCTCGCTGCCCGCGAGTTTCAACATCATTTTGGAAAAGCCAACGTGTGGCAGCTCACTCCGCCCGATGTCGACGCCCATCATCATAAGGCGGTCGCCAACCACATGCGTGGTCGCTTTTGTTTCCTCGGTGGTCCGAGATATACAGATTTGGCATCCATCGTAGGCCGGGGTGCGATCATGAAAAAGACCCTTCTGACCGAGGTCTTCACGCTTGATGATTTCAAGGTGACCCATGGCGAGGATGCCATCATTCTC
Organism: Akkermansiaceae bacterium; assembly: GCA_026421245.1. Lineage (GTDB taxonomy): Bacteria > Verrucomicrobiota > Verrucomicrobiia > Verrucomicrobiales > Akkermansiaceae > SW10. The sequence goes on from JAPKDJ010000075.1 coordinate 6,600, forward strand.
TTCACCGAGACTGAAGAGGGTGTTTTGACGCCGGTTCTTTCCGAGGCTGAAAAGATTGAAGATCCGGTGGCTATTCATTCTCTTGTGGTTGAGAAGGACGATGTCGAAACCAAGGCGCTGAAGAAGAAGGAAGTAGCTGAAACGAAGGGGGAATCATGAGCACTGGATACACGGGTTTTGAAGCGTTATGGCATGACCTCTTTTGGGAAGCTGAAGAAGCGCCGAGTGAGGTGTTGTTGATGGATGATTTTCTTCAGGATAAGGATGGCAAGTCGCTCTATGTGGGGTCTGGTTCGGGGAGACTTTTAGGGCCTCTGGTTGAGGCGGAGCATGAGTTGGGGGGACTGGAAATGTCGCCTGAAATGGTGGCCCTTTCACGAGAAAAATTTCCTTTGGCCGAGGTTGTTGAGGGAGCGTGGCAAGATCATCAGGGAGAGGATAAATATGCTTCGATTGTGATCCCGGCGTTTACCTTTCAGCTCTTCTCCGATCCACAGAAACAACTTCAGCGACTGTGGGAACAGACGGATCATCTCTACCTCACTCTTTTCTTTCCCTGGGCTGAGCTTTCTGGGGATCTGCCTCAGAATGAATGGTATTTTGATCGAGGGATTCAGTTGCCGACTGGTGAATCGGGTGAGCTGGAAACTCGGCACAAGATCAAGGAGCAGGGTGGGAGCCTGGTCCGGAGGCATCGATACACGATGAAGGATGCCGCCGGTGCGGTCGTGAGGGCAGAGGAAACCGAGCAGCGATTACGGTTTTTCACGGATGTTGCGCTAAAGAATCTCCTCAAGAAAACTGGGTGGGAGATTGAGAAAGAGATCGAAAATCTGGGGGATGAGGATGATCTCGTTTATGTAGCGACCTTCTACTTGAGGGGGTGTTAAGGAGAGCTTGTATCCTGCCCGCTCTCCTTAGAACTTGGGGTCGGTCAGCGTCTGCAAAAATGCGACGAGAGCAACTTGGTCTTCCTTGCTGAGTTGCAAGCCTGCTTTGGGATGTTTGGCGAGATTGGGGTCGAGGGTTTCGCTTCGGGGCATGGGGCCGCTGTAGTGGGCGATGACTTCTTCGAGAGTTTTGAAGCGCCCATCGTGCATGTAGGGGGCGGTGAGGGTGAGGTTGCGGAGGCTGGGGGTGGAAAAGGCGGTTGTGGTTTCTTTGAGGGAGGGGGTGAGACCGTTGTCGTGAAACTGGTGGTCGGAGAAGTTGGCTCCGCCGTGGCAGTGGAAGCAGTCGGCTCCGTATTGTTGGCTTCGGGGTTCGTATTCGGTGAAGAAAAGCTCCCTCCCGCGTTCTTCAGCCGAGTTGAGCTTGGCTTTGCCGGCCATCGCGCGGTCGAATTTGGAGTCGTAGCTGGTGAGGGTGAGGAGGAAGTTTTCGAGAGCGAGAGCGAGCTTTTCAGAGGTGACTTCGCCGGGGCCGAAGGCTTTTTTGAAGGCGGGGTGCTCGGTCTTTTCGAGATGGGCGATGGCGGTGGGGAGGTCGGAGGCCATTTCACGGTGGTTCTGGATTGGCTGGAGGACTTGGTCGCGGAGGGACTTGGCGCGGCCATCCCAGAAAAAGGAGGACTTCCAGGCGAGATTGAAAAGGGGCATGGAGTTACGGGTTCCAAGGTGGCCTTCGATTCCTTTGGAAAAGGTGAGACCATCGGTAAAGGCGCGTTTGGAGTCGTGGCAGGTGGCGCATGAGACAGTGCCGTCTTTCGAGAGCGATTTGTCGTGGAAGAGTTTGCTACCAAGGGCGACTCGCTCCTCGAGGAGGGGGTTGTCACGGGGGAGGAGAGGCATCGAGAAACGCCGACTCATTTTGAACCGGAAGGGGGTGTATTTTTCGGGGAGAAAAAGCGGAGTGATCGCGGCGAGCGGGACTTCGTGGGGCGGGTAAGAGGCTCCCCGTATCGAGAAGGAGCTTTGGAGGTTTGCGACGAGAGCACTCGCGATGGGGTCGCCGGGGTGGGAGTGGGTGGAGTTGCCGTCCTTTTCGAAGGAGAGGGAGCGGGGATGGGTGAGGAGTTTGTGAAGGTCGAAAGTGAGACCGAGGGCGGTAGTCGTTTTGACGCGAAAGGCGGCCCCGAGTTGAATGCGGGAGAGATTGGGGTCGTTGGCGAGGTGGTAAACGAAGCCTTTGAGGTCTTTTTTGGAATCGCGGTATTTCCCTTCGAGAGCGAGGAAGATATAACCGCCAGCCCAGTCCCAGTGGAGCTTGTTGAGGTTGGGATTGAGAGGATGGTCGCCGGGGTATTGGGCGGGATCGTCGTGGTTTTCTTTCTTTGGAACGCCGAGGGAGAAGCGGACTCCTTTGTAGGTGCCGGGGGGAACCTCGCTGAGAGTGAAGGAGCTGCGGCGTGATGCTGCGTCGATGTAGGCGAACTGAGTGGGGAGTTCCTGCCAGGTGCCGTCTTGGTTTTGGAGGGCGAGTTTGCTGAGAAGATAGGAAAGGCGCGAGATGGCAAGCGTCTCGCTACCCTCGTATTTGAGGGAGTTGAGGGCGAGAGGTTGGGAATCGAATTGGTGACTGATGTCAATCCGAAGAGTGCCGGCTTTTGCCGCGCCGAGCGTTAGAAGAATGAGGGTGCTTTTGAAGAGGTAATCGCTAGCCCTCGGAGCGGGCGCGAGGCACCTTCCGAAGGCTGACAGGATTGCGAGGAGATTCTTCAAGGAGATCAGGGCTTGGTGTAGCGGTTGGTCGAGGTCGCGGTGATGGTTCCTGCGCCCGGAGGAGCATGGGTGTAGGTGGCGCGATAGGCCGTGCCTGGGCTGAAGCTACGGGCGTTGAATGAGATCGTCACGGTGCCTCCAGCTGGTCCATTGACGCTGTAGTTTACGACTGTTCCGGTGACTCCTCCCACTCTTATATTACTGATGAGGTTGGCTTGTGGAGGTCCGTCGGTGAAGCTGAAAACGAAGCCCTCGGTCGGGTTTCCAGTTCCGGTCCCGCCCCCCGGTCCCCCCGGTCCCCCCGGTCCCCCCGGTCCCCCCGGTCCCCCCGGTCCCCCACCACCGGCGGCGGTGCTGAATTCGGTGGTGTCGTAGTCGGCAAGGCCGGTGCGCTCGATGGTGTAGAATTTGCCAGGTTGTCCGGTTTCAGTCCGGGTGATGAGCCGGGAGTCTGCGGTGAAGGACGGGCCATCAGTCCAGTTTTTGAGATCGGTGGATTCTGAGATTTGGTAAACTCCTCCTTCGATGCCATTCCAGACAACGGTGACGGTGTCGTCTTCGAGGGTAGCGGTTTCAAACGAGGTTCCTTTTTCAGCTGCGCCGGTGAAGACCTCGATGACTGATTCGTCGATTTCAGTGATGCCGGTGGCCACGGTGGGGACGCCGAAGTAGTGGTAGGCGAGGTTGTAGGGAAAGGCGGGGCTACCGTTGTCTTCGATGGAGGTGAAGTAGGCCCAGGTTCCTTCGGGGAATTCGGGAGTGACGCAAAAGCGGACATTGTATTCGTTGAGGTCGTAGTACCAGCGGGCATCAAAGCGACCAAGAGAAGCGCTGGAATACTGGCGGAAGGGGGCGTTGATTAAATCTGAAGTGAGGTGGCCCTTGAACTCGTAATCTTCCATGTAGTGTCCGAGAGTGAAGGTGGTGGAGACATTGGGGCCGTAGAAACCTGAGGCGAGAGCGCTGCTGGCGCGGACACCTTGCGCCACGATCCACTGAGGCATGGTGGTGCGGCCGGTGCTGTCGAGATTGGTGGTTCCGTTTGAGCCATCACGTTTTTGATACCCGGACTCCATACGGCGGATCGCGCTGGTGGGGTCGGTGGGATCGCTGTAGCCGTATGGGCCATACATGGGGATGCCGTCATTGGCCCAAGCGATGATGGGGCTGTGTTGGCCGTTAAAATTTTCGGTGTAGGGACTGGCTTTGCCAATGCCCTTGTAGACGACAGAGGGGTCGTAGTCTACGGAATCGCCGAGGGTGGAGCGAAGTGCTGCCGGGCTGGCGTGGTAGTGAAATTTCTCCATCGCCTGGTGGGTGTTTCCGGCATCGAAGGTGACTCCTTCGTTGGTGAAGGCATCGCGATTCCAGTATCCGTCTCCGCGGTTTTGGTTGGTGGGTCTTTGATCCCCGCCGGCAGAGGTGTCGTAGGAAAAAGTATCGCTGGTGTTGAAGAGCGGGACGCCATCAACGAAGAGACCGCAGGTGCCGATATTCGAGGGAGTCCGAGTGGTGGGAGCGTAGTTTTCTGGGTAGTCTGTGACGCGTGGGAAACGGTAGAGAATGGCGGCATTACCGGGGAAGGAAGGGAAAGCGGCGGTCTGAGCTTCATTCAGGAACCAAGGTCCCATGGTGTTGGTGGCGAGGCCGGTGGACTTGATGTAAACGTAGTCGCTCGAGTAGGAAATCCCCTGAATTCCGGCATAAACCGGCATGGGTTGGTCGCCAACATTGACGCCTGCGTAGTTGGCTGAGTCCCAGGTGGTGAGGGAGCTGACCACGCCGCCCCCGCGTTCGGTCGTTTCCTGGGCTTGGGTCGCCCAGATGCGGGCGTAGCGGCCGGAGTGGGCGGTGTGCCAAGAGTCGATGAGTGCTTCGGCGGGGGCCAGGTGGGTGAGACCCGCAAGGAGCAGGGCACTTGGGATGAGGTGTTTTCGAATCTTCATAGCGTTGAGGATGTTTGGAAAATATCGAGAGGAAGATGAATGACGCATGAATTTTCGGGAAAAATGCCGTGATTGGCCCAAACCTTGACCTTTTTACCCCTGCTGCCTAGCGTCCCGCTCCTAGCGCTATGAGCACTCCAGAAGGAAAATCCTACAAAGACACCCTGTTCCTGCCCAAGACAGATTTCCCCATGAAGGGGAATTTGACGGTAAGGGAACCGGCACGCCTCGAAAAGTGGAACTCCGAAGGTCTCTACGCGCGAATTATTGCCAAGCGTAAGGCTGAGAATGCCCCTCGTTTTATTCTCCATGACGGCCCGCCGTTTGCGAATGGTGATGTCCACATGGGAACTGGTTTAAATAAAGTCCTCAAGGATTTCGTGGTGAAATCAAAGTCCATGGCGGGCTTTGAAACTCCCTACATTCCCGGTTGGGACTGCCACGGTCTCCCCATCGAGTTTAAAGTGATGCAGGACGAAGACGCCCGTGACGTCGAGCCTGCCGAGATTCGCCGCCGCTGTGAAACCTTCGCGCGTGGTTGGATCGATACCCAGCGTGAGTCCTTTAAGCGCCTCGGCGTTTTTGGTGATTGGGAAAATCCCTACCTCACTCTCGATCCCGGCTATGAAGCCAACATCATCCGCACTTTCGCGTCTCTGATCGAAAAAGGCTGCGTTTATCAATCCAAAAAACCTGTGCAGTGGTCCTACGGTGCCAAGACCGCGCTCGCGGAAGCGGAGGTCGAGTATCAGGATAAGAAATCGACGGCGGTCTTCGTGAAGTTTGATCTCCCTGCTCACGATTCTCTTCCCGATGGCTCCAGCATCGCGATCTGGACCACCACGCCGTGGACTCTTCCCGCCAACCTCGGCATCGCGGTGCACGAGCGTTTTACTTACACCATTGGCAAGTATTCAAACGGCGAAACGATCATTGTTGTTCGTGATCTTCTTTCGGATTTCCAAGAGAAGACCGGCCTCACTCTTGAGGAGGAATTGGGAGAGATCAAAGGAGCCGAGCTCGAAGGACTGGAGGCGCAGCATCCTTTCCTCGACCGGACTTCCAAAGTGATCCTTGCTCCCTTCGTCACCACCGAATCAGGAACAGGTGCGGTTCACATTGCTCCCGGTCACGGTGCTGATGATTACTCCATCGGCCAGCAAAACGGACTCGAGGTTCTCAGTCCGGTCGATGACGACGGACTTTTTACTGACGAATGTGGCCTGCCTGAACTTGTTGGGACCCACGTCTTTAAGGGGAATGCCCGCATCGTCGAGATCCTCACTGAAAAAGGAGCACTCCTCGGCGAGGAAACATACGCTCACAGCTACCCGCATTGCTGGCGTTCCAAAACGCCCATCATCTTCCGGGCGGTCGAGCAATTCTTCATCTCTATCGACCAGCTTCGCGAAAAGGCTCTGAGCGAAATTGATGAAGTCGAGTGGCTTCCCAAGTGGGGCCGCAACCGTATTTATGGGACCGTCGAAGCTCGTCCCGATTGGTGTATCTCCCGCCAACGAACCTGGGGCGTTCCGCTTCCGGTTTTCTTCGACAAAGACGGCGAGCCCATCGTCTCGGCCGACCTTGCCAGGAAAATCGCCGATCTTGTTGAGAAGGAAGGCACGAATGTTTGGTTTGAGAAATCCGACGCGGAATTGGCGACCCTTTTTGGCCTCCCCGAAGGCTCGACGAAATGCCGCGATACTCTTGACGTCTGGATCGACTCCGGCTCATCTCACGTTGCCGTTCTTGATGCCCATCCTGAACTCAATTGCCCTGCCGATCTTTACCTCGAGGCCACCGACCAGCACCGTGGGTGGTTCCAAAGCTCCCTCATGCTTAGTATCGGAGTTCGTGATGTGGCTCCTTACAAAACGGTCCTCACTCACGGCTTCGTTGTTGATAAGGATACCGGGAAAAAGCATGCCAAAAGCGACAAGAAAAAAGGAAAGCCCACCGACGCCGCGCACTTTTATGATAAATACGGTGCCGACATCCTCCGTCTCTGGGTCAGCTCGGTGGATTGGCAGAACGAAGTTCCCTTTAGCGAAGGCCTCTTCCAGCAGATTGGCGAACCTTACCGCCGTCTTCGCAATACCTTTAAAATCCTCCTCGGCAACATGCGTGAAGAGAAGGTTGAAGAGCCAGAATCCCTCCCGCTTATCGATCAATGGATCATGGAGCGACTTCAGGTGATCATTACCGAAGTACGAAAAGCCTACGAAGAATACGACTTTCGCAAGGTCTTCTCCCTCGTCAACCAATTCGCCGCCAGCGACCTGAGCGCCAGCTACATCGACATCACCAAGGACCGCCTCTACTGCGACGCCAAAGACAGCGAGCAACGTAAAGCGAGCGTTTGGGTGATGGGTCAGCTCTTCGATGCCCTCGTCAAACTCCTTGCTCCCGTTCTCGCATACACCGCCGAAGAAGCCTGGGAACACGCCGGTGGCGAAGGCAGTATCCACGAGCAGACCTTCCCCGAGGTGAATCCGAAATACGCCACCACTGAAGCCATCGAGCAAGTGAACAAACTTCACGAAATCAAAGCGGTGATGCAGACCGCGATTGAGGAAAAGGTACAGGCCAAGGAGTTCAAAAAGAACAACGAAGCAAGCGTCACTCTGACCGTGCCCTCGAATAGTCCGTGCCTCGACTTGCTCAAGGATCATCAGTTTGCAACCGAGTTTTTCATCGTCAGTGAGCTGAAGATTGAGGAAGGCGATACTCTCGCCTCCTCCGTTGAAGCGACTCCAAATCCTATGTGCCCCCGCTGCCGCAAATACGAGCCCGTCGTCAAAGATGACCTCTGCCAGCGGTGCTCGGATGCGGTGTAGAGGCCCCCTTAAATCGGGGAACACTTTTTAGTGTTCTAGCTGCCAAGTGGCGAGGTGCCACAGCTCTCGCGGCTCATCGAAACCGCCATGCATTGGGATTTTTTATTCAAGTCCTCCTTTTGGCAGGTCTAATGTTTGCCTTTGCTCGTCATGAGGCCGATCGCTCACGTCCGAAGCTCTGGCTGGTTTTCTTCTTCATTTTTTTCACTGGCGAAATACTGAGTTACTTCATCGGTAGTCGGACCTTGCTCGTTATCAGCAGCAGCATGGTCCTGGCGCTGAAACTTTGGTTCGATGTCGATTGGGGGAAAGCGACTCTCATCACGGTGGTTCATCTGCGCTGCTCTCGAACTTGGAATGGACGGTTTGGATTTCGATCCTGAAGAGCAACTTCACGAATCGCTCCAGTTTGATGACCTGATAGGGTCGCCTTGGCGGTTCTCGAACTCATTTGCGGAGATGGAAAAGGAGCACGGAGAGGAAGGCTTCTTTCTGCCTTCGTTTTCGGAGGGAAGTGTGGGGCGGATGAGCGCTTCGCGATGAGTTGGTCCGGGCGAAGAGGGCTTGAAGATTCCGGTTGGGACGAAGGTGGAATCTTAGGGAGCTGTGATTCTCATCTGAAAGAATCGACTGGGATCGACTAGAGGGACGACGAGGGTCTGCTCGTGTCCCGTGGCGATTCCGGGGGTGGCTTCGATCACTGGGAAAGAGACAAGGTCGGTTCCGCTCTCGAGGGTATAGTGGTATCCGGGAATGGTCTGATAGATCAACTCGCCGTTTGCCTTGAGGGTGACCGGGGTGTTTCTAATTATCGAACCATCCCAGTATTTTTGGGCGTGGGTGAAGGCGGCCTGTCCAATTTCCGCCCCCATGATCCGGCCCGGTCCATCATCGGGAGAAACGTGAATTCCGCCGTAAATTCGCGATTCGCCGGCCTCGTCGGCCGCATCGTAATAGGTGGCCCATTGCAAGGTCATATCGGTTGTCGGGCCGGCTTCGAATTGAAGATCTCCTGCCGGGATCGTGTAGGAGGAAATCCCTCCGGGGAAAAACGGAGTCCCCGTGATCAGGGTCATGATTTCGGCCGCAGCCCGGCTAAATCCGGAATGTCCTGAAACGTATCCTGCAAAGGCCGGAGTCACGAAAGTGTCCTGTTGGTAGGGCAACCATTCCTTGGCAAGGATCCACTCACGCCCACCTACCTGCGTCTCGGGATTATCCGGTTCGCCGGGCCAGGCATGGACCGCGATTTCCCCAAGATGTCCGGAGAGGTGGCTGTGGTAGCTGCCAATCGTGCCGGCAGTAATTTTCTCCGCCAATCCCGGGACGATGGGCAACTCTCCATTATATCCGAGATATCGAATGGCTGAAATGGGACGCACGTAGTCATAGTGTTCCTTCACTCCCCACACGGCGACGGCGGTATTATGGAGCGCTGCATTGAGAGCGAGGTAGAGTTTTAATTCCCACTCCATCGTTTCCAGCACAGGGCCGGTGTTGGCAATTCTAAGCTCAAGCGAGGGGTCATCGAGAATGGTATCGGTCACGTCATTGGCCAGAACATTCCAGTGTCCCGGGGGAGTTTCCGATCCAGGCCCGTCCGCCCAAAATTCGGCGACACATCGACCAAAGTCAGCATGCAGCACGATGTTGTCAGGGTAGGGCGCTCCGGTCACGGGGTTGACCACGTGGCCGCTTCCGTCATTTGTTCCGAGGGGATTATTGCCGCGAACGGAAGGCGAGAGGTTAATGGTCGTCGGGTCAGCTGGGTCGAGCACGGCCGAATATTCTAGAACCTCAACTGCGTTGTTCTTGCAGTCGAGGTCTCCTGTTTCCCCCAACTTGGGAGGCTCGCCGGGGTCGAAATAGAGTCCGTTCGAACTGAGGTCGAATGAAAAGAGGCCGAAACCTTTCACGCTTCCCCAGTGCGGGCTGACGAATTGCTGGATTTTGGAAGCAATCTGTCCGTTTTGGGTAAAGGCCACGCTAAAGGCCAGAGGCTGCCATCGGTTGAGATCCGACCATCCGTTCGGGTAGCTCGATGCGGTGTCGTTGGTGGCAAGAATCAGAGGTGAGTTTACTGGAGAATAACCCGTGTCATCGCGGTAACCCGGATCAGTGCTTTCGTTGGCCCCGTCTCCTGCCCCGTAGCTGATGATGGATGCCGCGATACGGTTTCCCACCACATCGGGTGATTCTCCGGTGGCGGAGGTTTTTGCGGCATCATACCCCAATCCAGCCATGAGGTCATCAAGAGCAGGCAGGGTGGTGGAGGCTTTTGTCGAAAATGAATAGCGGTGTTTGAGTATACGATACGCGGCATAGCTGATCGCTTCCTCACGGGCTTCCCTGAGGGTGGATCCATCCGGCACGTCGGCATTTTCATTATGAAGATACCCGATCGCTTCAGTCTCGTAAGCGGCCCAAGCATCCCACATCGCAGCGGATAAATGGAAGAGATTGCGCGCATGGACTGTGGGTGCGGGGAAATCGATCCGAATTGCCGCTAGGTTTTCTTCGTTCCACATACGCACCACTGTTTTTGCCGGGGTGAGCGAAGACGTCACAAGTAGCCCGATCAGAGGAATCATCATTCGCTTTGCGGTCGGATACGCTTTGATCTGCATCTCACTGGAATGTAAGCGCCTCACCTTGAATAGACAAACCGGAATTCGAGGATAAGTTTTAGATAGAGGGGAGGCTTCCCGGGCTGACAATCAGGAGACAATTTCCTCTCAAGACGTTTATAAAACCCGGATTGGCATGCCTTTGATCCGGGGTCACTAGTATTCCTCGCCCGGTCGTCAGGACTTTCACTTTCTCTCTACTCTATGCAAATTTCCTGCCCTCATTGTTCGACCGCGCTTGATGTGACCCTGGAGCATCTTGGGGAACAGGTGCAGTGTCCGGCTTGTCAGAATCGTTTGACGGTGCCGTCCGAGATTGTCCCGGCTGAGGGAGCGTCAGGCCCGAAGCATCTGGAGCGGACCGGTTGGGAAGAGGGAGATCATGCCAACGTGAGCTTTGGAATGAGTTTGCTCATTGGGGCGGGGATCACAGTGCTTTTCCTTCTGTTGATGGTTCCTTTCAAAGGGACGCGGCTTGGCGAACTTTTTCTCGACCGAGGTTGGGTGAACTTTGTGGAGACCTTCCTCTTTTGTTGGGGCCGCGTCATTTTGGGGATGAAGTGGAAGAAGAACCAGAGTCAGGAAAGGGCGACTCTTTTGAACCTCTTTCCAGAGCATTTGGGGAGGGAAATTCATGTGGGGAATGTGTGGGTTTCATTGGCACGGTGATCGGATTGTCGGCGAGGTGGCTTTTAAAAGGCGAAAGAACGACCCA
>JAPKDJ010000161.1 GCA_026421245.1 Akkermansiaceae bacterium
GCCGCGCCAGTTTGGAGAAGGTGCCGACGGGATGGATGATAGTTCATCTCAAAAGGCTAGCGTGATCCGCAGGCCAAGTCCCGCATGAAAGTCATCTCTCACTCACTCAGCCGGGGCGATTACCCGGCAGAGCAATGGGAGCTCATTGTGAAGAGCATTTTTAAAAGGAACTCAAACACCGCACCTGCGGCGAAGATCATGTGAAATGGCCAGCTCACAACGGGGACAAAGATTACAGATCGCCCTCGTCATCAATGACTTCCAAAAGATTGAAAAATAGTAGCTTTTTTACCCTCCCCATAAGAGCCGTCGCCATCTACTGTGATTGTCTATGAAGGTGATTCTCCTCCTGACTATCGGCGCAATTGTTCCGCTCTTGGCCCAACAACTTTCGATACATCAATCAGACCGTGGGATTGAACTCACCTGGCCTCACAATTTCCCTCCATCTTCCGGCGTTTCTTCCATTCTTGAAAGTCGCATCCTCTCATCGCCGGATCTCTACAAATGGGTTGAAGAAGAGGCCCTGACACTCAATGACTCAAGCGGAGGAGGGGAGTCGATCCTCAGGCTGACTCCCGGCGAGACTTCCCGCTTCTTCCGCCTGGAACAAGAGCTGAAATACGCTCATCGCACCGACTCCTCCGCCCCCCCGGCTTCTTATCAGCGTCAGTTCCTCAATGCGATGGAGGGATATCGCGCCGCTCCCTCCCCGCAAGATCCCGCTTGTCTTCCCGCCATCGAATGGGACCCGACCGTGGCCAATTACTGGACCGAATTCGATACCACGCCGGAGGAGCACAATGCCAACCTTGCTGTAAATGACCCTGAAAGGCGCAGCACGGATTTTTCACTCAATGAAGCCGAAACCATTAAGTTTAAGAAAAACGGCTTCGTCGTCTCTCCCCGAATCAACCGAAATTTAGGCGGCCGGAGTGGATCCGCACTCCCGGTCGATTATTACTACAAGCTATGGGCGGATGATCTCCCCGTCTTCATCTCATCCGACTCCGTTCTGGATGCCTGGCACACCACCTTCCTTGGGATGCTCGAGGAAGTGGAGGAACTCATTCTCTACCCCTCACTCAGAAATTTCATGGGCGACCTCTCCAATCTTTCCGAACTCGAGGCCTCATGGAAAAACGATGAATCACCCGGAGCGGATCATGTCCGACAGGCCATCGCTGATCTCAACCTCTACCTCGGCACCGCTCAGCTGCTTTTAAAAGGATACAACGACAGCCCTCCATCTGGCGATGAGTCTTCACCCATGCACTGGTTTCAAGCTGCCCAAGCTCATAGCGGGGTGGCTAAAACGGGTCTCTATGGAGATGATAGGCGCTATGAAGACATGACCCTCTTCACCCCTCGAGGTCACTATGCCAATTCGCAGGTCCTAACGGCCTACTTCCAGGGATTCCTATGGTTGAGCCGGGCCCAATTTCAAATGGGATACGCAACCGCCACTCCTCAAAGCGACCGTGAACTCAGAGCAGCCATCCTTCTTGCTCTGCAAGTCCGCGATCAAAATCTGATGCCACAATGGGAGGAATTGGAATCCTTCCTGCAATCCCTCGCCGGACAATCCGACGCGATGACCGTGGCCGAAATGGCGGCCCTGCTTGAGTCGCTTTCCCTCGATGACCCGGCGGATCTTGCCTCCGATGTCCATCTTGCCACCATCCGGACTGCTCTCCTTGCGACGAATTATGGCGCGCAGGAAATCGATGGCGGCACCATCGATCCCGGCTGCAATCCCATCGACTTTGTCCTGCCACGAGCACTCTCGTTGTTTGGTCAGCGCTGGACTCCCGACGCGTGGACTTTCCAAAATGTCGTCTTCCCAAAAGTAAAAGAGAATGGAAATTCAATCGCTCGCCGAATTCCCTCCGGACTCGATGTCGCCTACGCCACTTTGGGAAATGACACCGCCCTCCCCATCCTCACTGATCGCATGGCATCCCAAGAAGGAATCCCCTTTCGAGACGGATACGATTATCGGGAGAATCTCGCTTCCGTTCGCTCGGTTTTTGATACCCAGGAGGACGGATTTTGGACCGAACACACCTATGGTTCGTGGCTCTACGCCCTCCGGGGACTCTCGCAGCCCGTTCCCGCCACCGCACCAGATACCTTCCGCACGACCGCCTGGAAACACCGCGTCATGAGCACCCAACTCATGTCATGGACCCAACTGCGGCACGACACGTTGCTCTACGCCGAGCAAAGCTTCACCCCGCCTGCTATATGTGAATTCCCGGACGGCTACGTCGATCCCTACCCGGAACTCTGGAAGCGTCTTTCCGAAATGGCTCTGCAATATCGAAATCTCCTCGCTCCCCTCAATCTCAGTGGCGAATTTTTCGTGGCCCCCAGACTCCCCCCCTGGGATGGCCCCCTCTTTCCACTACGCGACTGGAACAGTCTGGTAGGTTTACCAGGAGGGATCCCTATTGATCGAGGAAGCAGAATCGCGGAAATGACCACCCACCTGGAGAACTTTTCAAATCGCTGTCTTACTCTGGAGGGCATCGCCAGACAGCAATTGGCCGGACTTCCACATACGCCTGAAATGCATGAGTTCGTTAAAGATACCGTGGAAACCTTCAGCAGTGAAAGCTGTGCAGGAATTCGCCAATACACCGGGTGGTTTCCCAACCTCTACTTCGAAACCGCCTTTTCAAGTCCCGAGGAGCACCCGTCGGCTCTGTGGAATCCCGTCGTGGTCGACGTTCATACCGATAGCGAAAGCGACTGCCACGGCAATCCGGGAGCTATCCTCCACGAAGGAACCGGCCAAGCTCAATTCATCCTCGTTGCCGTGAAGCACGCCGATGGAACTACCTGTGTTTACGGAGGACCGACCATGAGTCATTTTGAGTTTTTGGAGGACCGGGAAACCCGACTCAACGATTCTCAATGGAAACAGCGACTTCAAACTGGAAATGCCCCCGCACCCGCCGACTGGAAGCTCGATTTTCTCGTGCCTGGGCCAAATTAGACTCACTCCGGAACTCTTCGGCTTGGGAGAACCCATCGACGACACCAGCCTCTCTTATCGCTCTTCGTCGCCCATCTTTAACACTTTCCGTTCCTTCAAATCATATTTGCCGCCCTTTCTCACCGTTATCCACTTCTTTTCGTCAGGAGTGTCCTCCGTCCACGATTTAGGATCATAAACCAGAACCGCTCCCTTGTCCTTGCCGATAACTTCGAATTGATCGCCTTTCACGACAATCGCAACGTCTTCGTCAATCCCGATCCCAAGAAGTTCGGCACGATCAAATTCCTTGCGCATCTTCTTTTCCGGATCTGTCAAAACCTTCAGAAGATCCATTTCTCGTCCACGGGCCACGACGTGCTGGTCGATTGCCGTGTTTCGCATGAATCCAAATCCCCGCTGCACATCGCCTACCATGATGGTGTTTCCACTCGTATCTCCACGCGCGAGAAAGGACCCTTGAATGGTTGCTCCCGCTGATGATCCTCCAATCACTCCGCCCCGATCGAGGACCTTGTGAAACTCCTTCTCGGTTCGCGTTCCGCCAT
>JAPKDJ010000162.1 GCA_026421245.1 Akkermansiaceae bacterium
AATTAACACTTTTCTTCGAGACTCTGGGGCCTGAGTCGGGTTCAACTTGGAACATGCACCCCTTCCGGAACTCCACCCTGCCCGTCCTTGGCCTTCTCACCGCCGGCCTCTCCGTCCTTTCCGCCCAGCAACCTCAAGCTCCCCGCGGCCCCGGAGGACCAGGCGGCCCTCCCGGAATGGCAGAGGAACGCAAGATCCTCGTCCAATTCGACAAGGACACTAATGGCCACCTCGACCAAATAGAACGCGCCAAGGCCCGCGTGTTTCTGAAGGAGAACCCTGTCGAGGGACGGGGTCCGGGTGGGCCCGGTGGTCGGCCCGGTGGTCGACGGAGACCGGGTGGAGCCGGACCTCGACTGACCGACAATCCCCCGACCGCGGGAGCCAAGATTGATCCCGCCGACGTAGCCCCTGTGCACTCCGACGACCTCTATGACACCGACACCCTCCGCACCCTCTTCCTCACCTTCGAAAATGAAGACTGGGAAGCGGAGCTGGAAGAGTTTCACAACACGGATGTCGAGGTCCCCGCCAAGCTCCTCGTTGATGGCAAGACCTACTCCGGGGTCGGCATTCACTTCCGCGGGAAGTCCAGCTACTTCATGGTTCCCGCCGGTTGGAAGCGGTCGCTGAACCTCACCGTCGACCACGAGAACTCACAACAACGCCTCGACGGATACAAAACACTCAACCTCCTGAACAGCAATGGCGACGGCACATTCATGAGCGGCGTCCTCTACTCCAGCATCGCCCGACAATACATCCCCGCGCCCAAGGCCAACCTTGTGCGGGTCGTCATCAATGGTGAAAACTGGGGCGTCTACGTGAACCAACAACAGTTCAACAAGGAATTCATCATGGAAAACTTCCGCACCTCCGAGGGTGCTCGTTGGAAAGTCCCCGGCTCACCACGCGGCCGCGGCGGACTCGACTACATCGGCGAGGACATCGAGGACTACAAAAAGCACTACGAGATGAAGTCCGGCGACCGGGAGGACTGGCAGGCCTTGATCGATTTCTGCAAGAAACTGGACGAAACTCCACCCGAGGAATTGGAAGCCGCCCTCGAACCGATTCTCGACATCGATGAAGCGCTCTGGTTCCTCGCCCTCGACTGCGCCCTCATCAACAGCGACGGCTACTGGACCCGCGCCAGTGATTACAGCATCTATCGCGGCAGCGACGGACGCTTCCGGTTCATTCCTCACGACATGAACGAAGCCTTCCGCATCGCCGGACGAGGCGGACCACCACGGGGACGAGGCGGACCACCACGGGAACCAGAGGGTGCTCCGGGCGGCGGCGCACCAAAGTCCACCGGCCTCAAACTCGATCCCCTTGTCGCTCTGGACGATGCGCAGAAACCGCTGCGCTCCAAACTCCTCGCCGTTCCTGCCTTGCAGAAACGCTACTTGGAAAAAGTCCGCCAAATCGCCGAAAAGGACCTCACCTGGAGCAAGATCGGCCCTCAAGTCGCTGCTCATCGCGAACTCATCAGCAAGGAAGTCGCCGCCGACACCCGGAAGACCTCCAGCACCGACCAGTTCGACAAGCTCACCGCAGACTCTCCCCCCAAGGCGGAGACTCTCCCTGAACGCGGCTCCATTCCCCTCCGCACCTTCGCCACTCAACGGCGTGCATTTCTCCTCGAAGTCTCTCCAAAGTGAAATCCCAGATGAAGCTTTCCACCTATCCTCAATCACCGGGGGACCGGGGCCAAACAGTTTCCGCCCCACATGATGCTAGCCCTGCTGATCTACAGCTACGCCAACGGCCTATAACCCCCTTTCTCCCCCATGTATTCCGCCAAACCCGGGTTTCCGCGACCTTTCCGCCAAAAGCAAATTCCTAGCAGTGCGAATTTTCATGCCCAAGCCCTTCATGAAACGTCGTGCTTGGCTCTCGCTCAGGCGGACACCGGTGAGCGATTCAATACGGACGACAGCTTGTTTGGCATCGGCTACCGGAGCGACCAGAAAGGAACATTTCAAACACGCGAGGAAGGGTTCCACCGAGCTGGTCGGGCGGTAGTAACGATCTTCGAGAGTTCCGGCGAGTCCACCTTTGGAATACTCCTTGAGATGATTGGTGACAGTGTTGGAGTGGAGGTTGAGAACTTTGGTAATGAAGCCATGCTTGGCACGCTCGTGGTGCATACGGATCACCAGAAGCTTGGTCTTGTTTTTCTCGGAGATGGCGGGGTCGTCGAGAGCTTCGGCAATGTCAGAGATGTCTTGGTCAGTGAGTTCGAGGCGGATCATTTTGGCCACCTATGGGAAGGCAAACTAGGCGATGAAAACCACCTCTCTTTTTCACAAATCTTGATGCGCGGCGGTATAGCCAACTCCGCAAACCTTGAAACGGTCTTGTTTCCCTCGCTTGATCGCCCTGGCCATTTTCACTCGATTTAATGATTTCTAAAAGCCTCAGAATCTGAGTATAGTCCCAACCTTATTTGCAAATCTTCGGATTTATTTGGAACATTCAGAAACCACACGCACACAAAATCAACTCACCCATGAACAAAACTATTTTCTCATTCACTGCCATCGTTTGCGCGATGGGACTCCCAACGGCCTCCGCGGCCCTGATCGCAGGCTCGGACTTTTCAGACTCAGCAAAGTTTAATGCCGCCGGCGGCACCTATGACAACGCAGCCACGAGCACGGATGACCTCAACCTTACCGACAACATCACGGTCAGCGGTTGGACCTTCGCCAACGGTGGTTCGTTTCAAGGATTTGACGGGAATGCACAGGCCGGCATGCCGAACGATAATGTCACCAAGATCAACGGCGACGGCCAGCTCCAACCAGCGCTCGGAGCCTCGCCCGCTGGCTTCGCCTCGGTCAGCTTTTCGATCACCATCCCTGGCGGCACTGCATTGGATCTTAGCTCGGTAGACTGGGTCTCGAGACAGGCCACCGGCTCTGCCGCACGGTGGCTCGCATTTAGCACCAGCCTCGACACTACTCTGATTTACAGCGAGCAAGGCCAAGGTCGTAACGATGGGATCGACACTGTCAGTGTCGACCTCACTGGCGCCCTCTACCAAGGTCTCACCGACCAGACCGTGACCTTCAACTGGTTTGCCGGCGGCAATGGCTCAGGCGACATGGATTTCGATACGCCTACGGTCAACGGCAACGTTTCGGCGATCCCGGAGCCATCCACCGCCCTGCTCGGCCTCTTGGGTGGACTCGCTCTCCTTCGCCGCCGCCGCTAAGGCGATCAAGATACAAATTTCACAAAGAGGACGCTGGAAACGGCGTCCTCTTTTTTGTGGACACATCGCAGAGAGATCCCGCAACAAGTGCTCGGGTTAGTGCAGACCTCATTGATGATGACGATTTCCAAGCTCTGGGATCGCGACTGACGTCCGAAGCTTGGAAGAATCCCAGAGAATCAACCCCCTTTCTCCCCCATGTATTCCGCCAAACCCGGGTTTCCGCGACCTTTCCGCCAAAAGCAAATTCCTAGCAGTCCGATTCACCCCTCCCCTTTCCTGATTCGGGGATAGTGCTTATGTGGATCGGTT
>JAPKDJ010000076.1 GCA_026421245.1 Akkermansiaceae bacterium
CAGCTGATAAACCAGCTGATAAACCAGCTGATAAACCAGCTGATAAACCAGCTGATAAACCAGCTGAAACTCCCGCCGAATAACTCCTCCCGAGGCTTCCTAACTGATTTTTCTCATGGCCGAGACCACTTCCACCGCTGATTCCAATGGAGCTGCCTTGCGCGCTTCGATTGATCGCTCCCTTCGTCACCCCGTGATGTTCTTCTTCACGAGCGGCGCCGCCTGGCTTGCTGTTGCCATTGTCCTCGGACTTGTGGCTTCCGCGAAAAAGCACGCGCCTGAGTTCATGACCTGCTGCTCCTGGTTGGACGCCGGGATCGTTGATGCCGCTCATATGAGCGCACTCATCTACGGATGGGGAGTCCAGGCTGCCTTTGGAATCATCATCTGGCTCATGGCTCGCCTTTCTCGGAAAGAGTGCACCAACGTGGGGACCATTCTTGTCGCAGGGCACTTTTGGAATGCGACCGTTGCGATCGGAGTGATTTGTATCATGACAGGGAACGGTTCGGGAATCCCATGGATGGAATTTCCCTCCTTCGTATGGCCGGTCCTCATCTTCTGTTTTGTGCTAATCACCATCTGGTCGCTCATCCAGTTCCAAGTCCGGGACTCCGGTCACGTCTATGTGAGCCAGTGGTATCTTCTCGCGGGGCTTCTCTGGTTTCCTTGGATTGCGGTGACAGCCTACCTTTTCGTCTTTGTTTTCGACGGTAACCCCGTCATGGCCACAGGAATAGCCGCTTGGTATAAGGGCACTCTTTTCCTCCTCTTCTTTGTCCCAATGGCTCTGGCAAGCGCCTACTACCTTGCTCCCAAGGTGACTGGTCGCCCGGTCTTTAGCTACGATCTTGCTCTCTTCGGATTCTGGGCTCTGGCATTCCTGGGCCCATGGGCTGGCATGCAAAAGCTCGTCGGAGCTCCTATCCCCCAATTTCTTCCCTATGCCGGTGCCGCGGCCATGGTCCTCATTTTGATCCCGGCAATGTCGGTAGGAGTGAATATTCTAAAGACGGTGGCTGGCTACGGCGACGTGGTTGCCGAGAGCCCATCACTTCGGTTTACCGCCAGTGGAGTCGTGCTCTTCGTGGTTTACGGTTTTCTCTCGGCCGCTCTTCACTTGGTGCCGTCCATGAAGATGACCCAATTCAGTTACAGTGGATATGGTCTCGATATTCTCGGTCTATACGGGGTGTTCTCCCTCTGTGCTTTCGGTGCAGTCTACTTCATCGTTCCTCGCATTACGCGTCGTGAATGGCTCTCCCGCCGATTCATCAAGTGGCACTTTTACCTGTCACTCTACGGCGTGGTATCGATCGTGATTTGCGCAATCATTGGCGGAGTGAGCCAGGGACAGGGGATTGAAGACCTCAGTCAACCTTTTGGAACAATGGCAGAACGCGCCAGCCAATATGGATGGGGTGTCACCCTTGCCTGGGGATTCCTCCTCATTGCTAATCTTTTCTTCTGCCTCCATCTTCTTCTGATGTGGGCGCGCTTGGGACGTCGTTCCTCGCATCCAACCCTCCTTAAGGCACATCACGGCGAGAGCCCACATGGTCCTGAAGGAGAAATCGATAACTACGGATCCGCTTCTGCCTAAACTCTCCTAGTCTACTCAAGTCATGACTTTTAAAGCATTTATCTTTGGTCTGCTCGCAACCTTCGGCCTTCCTTGGCTGGTGGCAGTCGTCATCCCGTTTTCGACCATGCGCTCTCTTGATCCAGTGAGATTCGAGGACGGGTCGAAATTTGAGGGAGTCTTCATGCCCAAGCGTGATGGACGGATCAATGAAGGATCTAAAATCTATGGACAGCAGGGATGTGCTACCTGCCACACCCAGCTCATCCGCCCCACCTACGCCGGTAACGACGTTCACCGAGATGAGTGGGCCGGACTTCGAAAGAGTGCTGGCAATCCCGATACCCGGCGCGAGACTCTCGCCATGGACTATGACGACGAAGATGTTGCTCATATCGGCATGAGCCGTGTTGGTCCTGATCTTTCAAACCTTGGACGCCGTCTTGATCAACACCTTGCAGGGACCGGCCTTTCGCCCGAAGATTGGCTTCTTCGTCATCTCTACAATCCACGTGAAATTAAGAACTACCGCAAGGGAAGTACATTTATTCCAAGCCGCTCCAGTTGCCCGTCCAAAATGGGACTTTTCAAAGAAACAACTGCGGCGAATGCGAAGGGAGTTGCTCTTCCCGTCGAGATCGAAGATGGCAAGGCCATCGTTCCCGGTGACAAAGCTCGAATCCTTGCAAGTTATCTTGCTTCACTTAAAAAAGACACTCTCGGGCAACCTCTTCCCGAAGCTCTTAATTACAATCCCCAGGCTCCTACCGAAGAAAACTAGTCATGGCTGATTCATCATCATCACGCGATCTGCGTCCTGACCTCGACGAGACCATCAACGTTCCCGAAGCTCACGCAGCCTTGAGCAGCGGTGCTCCTGCGGTCGAACGCGAAAAAAGCCTCCGTGAAAACGGAATGGAACCAGTCACGCTCTGGCTCATCATGGTTTCAGCAGTCATTGTTCTCGCTGGCGGTGCCGTGATGGGGCAGGGAGGAGCATTCTTCGGATACGACGAACTGGTCAAGGAGGGCTACATGCGCGGAAAATCGAAGTTTGGTCCGGAGCTGCCCCCGATTCCCATCCCAGCACTCGCCTTTCTTCGGAAAGAGGGCGGGAAGGTTTACTCAACTTGCAATGGTTGCCACCAAGCCAGTGGAGCAGGACAACCCGGATCCATTCCACCGCTTGCCGGTTCGGAATGGGTGAACGGAAACACCGAGAAGCTTCTCCTCATTATTCACAATGGGATTCAGGGACCTATCGAAGTCGCTGGAATCACTTATAGCTCTCAAATGGAGCCGATGGGTGCCAACTATGGCCCCAAGGAAATGGCTGCTGTCATGACCTATATCCGGACCTCTTGGGGAAACACCGGAGATCTGGTGAGTCCCGAAATGGCGGCAAACGGTCTTGAGATTTCCAAGCAACGCGGAGGTGGGAAAGCCTCCTCTGAAGAGCTTAAGAAATCACATGACAAAATGCTGACCGGTGATAATTGGTCTCCGGATACCCTTATCGATCCCGAAACCTGGGAGCCAGTGGCTACCGAGGAATAAACATTTAAAGCAACTATTCGATTACGACTATGAGTGCGGACTCCCAAGATCATCACGAAGATCACGACCACGTTCTTCCTTTCTGGAAGAAATATATTTTCTCAACCGATCACAAGACCATCGGAATTCAGTATGGCCTCTCTGCGGGTGCCTTTCTGCTATTCGGCTTCTTCCTGATGATCGTGATGCGCTGGAGCATCGCTTATCCCCATGAGCCTATCCCGGGTTATCTTAGCTGGATCTTCACTGATGGCTGGAAGGCCCGGTGGCTTGATGACGGCATGGTGACAGGTGAGACCTACAACATGTTCGGTGCCATGCACGGAACAATCATGGTCTTCCTCGGTGTGGTGCCACTTGGCTTCGCGGCATTCGGGAACTACGTGACGCCTCTCCAGATCGGGGCCCCCGATATGGCTTTTCCAAAACTCAACATGGCCAGTTACTGGGCTTACCTCGCCGGTGGTCTCATCATGTGCATGAGCTTCTTCATGGAGTCAGGTGCTGCCAAATCCGGTTGGACTAACTATTCTCCGCTGGCGGGATACGCTGACCGTCAGATTGTGAACCAGTTTTTGGCGGGTCAGACTCAATGGCTCATTGGCTTGGTTCTTCTCATCACGTCCTCACTTCTTGGTTCGGTGAACTTTGTCACTACCATCATTCAGCTGCGTGCCAAGGGACTGACTTGGATGCGCCTGCCTTTCTTCGTCTGGGCCATGCTCGTGACTGGTTTCCTTCTTCTCCTTGCTTTCCCGCCACTTGAAGCCGCCGGCATCATGCAGCTCATGGATCGGGTCACCGGATCGAGCTTCTTCATGCCGAGTGGTTTGTTCTCCAAGGAGGACGGCGTTTTGGACATCTCCGGTTCGGGAAGCCCGCTTCTTTTCCAGCACCTTTTCTGGTTCCTAGGACACCCTGAGGTCTATGTTCTTCTTCTGCCCGCGATTGCTTGTGTTGCGGAGATCATTCCTTGCAACACTCGTAAGCCTCTCTGGGGATACAAGCCCATGGTTTGGTCGATTGTCGCACTCGGTTTTCTCTCTTTCGTCGTCTGGGCCCACCACATGTATCTTACCGGAATGGGGCCGGTCATCTCGACCTTCTTCCAAACCACCACGATTCTAATCTCGGTGCCGTCGGTGATCTTGTTAACCTCGATGATCATCTCGCTGTGGGGCGGCTCGATCCGCTTTACAATGCCGATGATTTGGGCAGCCGCCTTCCTGCCAATGTTTGGTATCGGTGGTCTTACGGGTCTGCCCTTGGCGTTCAACCTGGCTGACCTCCACCTTCACGACACCTATTACGTGATTGGCCACTTCCACTACGTGGTGGCTCCTGGAATTCTCTTTGGACTCTTTGCCGGTGTTTATCATTGGTATCCGAAGATGACGGGCCGTTTCATGGATAATTTCCTGGGTCACCTGCACTTCTGGCCGTCGTTGATCTGCATGAACCTTCTCTTCTTCCCAATGCTCACCCAGGGCATGGCCGGATTCCACCGCCGTTGGTATAACGGAGGTGAGGGTTACATCGAGAAAGGAACAGAGGGGATCAATGTCTTTGGTCAGACGGTCGCGGAAAACATCTCGCTTAACGAGGTGATGACCGGTGCTGCGATTGGTTTGGCAATTTTCCAGCTTCCATTTTTGATTAATATGGTTGTCAGCTACTTTTGGGGAAAGAAGATCACCAGTGACAACCCTTGGGATGCCACGACTCTTGAATGGGCCACACCAACTCCTCCGGGACACGGGAACTTCACTTTTGACCCCGCAATCTATCGGGGACCATACGAATACAGTCGTCCGGATCACGACAAGGACTTCTTCCCTCAGTGGGAGGAACCGAAGCGATCGATTCCGGCCGAGGAGCCCTCGGAAAAACCCGATAAGGAAACCACCGAAGCCTAAAAGCCCTGGTTCGTTCAATGCCTCACTTTTCTTGATCCATGGAAATTCCATTCATCGTCAACGCCCGTAAAGATACCGGACTCTTCAACTCGAAGGTTGGTATCTGGCTCTTCCTCGCATCGGAGGTGACTCTCTTCGGAGGTCTCTTCTCGGGCTATCTTTTCCTCCGACTCTACGCCGACTACCCATGGCCGGAGCGTGCCTTGCCTGTCCTTCCGGGACTGATTAACACCTTTGTGCTCATTGGTTCTTCCGTCACCGTGGTGTTTGCTTGGGCGGCTCTTAAAATGAGAGAGTGGAGAAAGTTCCAGATCTATATGGCAATTACGCTGCTTTGCGCTGCCCTATTCATGGTTCTTAAGGGCATCGAGTATAATGCCAAGTTTCATCACCAGGCGGTTCAGATCGAGGGGCCCGGACCCGTGCAGGGGAAGGGGATTATTGAAGGGCACGTTCATTATGCTGAGATCAAGGATGGCAAGTTGACGGAAGTGAAGGACAAGGATCGCTACCACGACGAGGGTGTCTTCCCTGCCAATCGTATTCTTATCAAAGCTTCCGAACTTACTTTTGTTCTCAAGCGCCCGACGCATGAGGCCTATGTGAAGGAAATCCTCAAACAAGCCGGGGACGATTATAAGATCACACTAGCTAAGGACTATCGCGTTCCTGACGAAGATGAACTTCATGAGGGTGGGAAGAACCGGGTTCAGCTCCTTGCGAGCGGAAAGGCCCTGGTTGCCGATGCTGGAAGCGAGCTTTCAATCGATCTTCTCGAAGAGATGGAAGATTCCTTCCTAGAGGCCCGGTCTCACGACAAGGACATCCGGACTGATTTTCTCGCAGCTTCCTGGGATTGGATTCGCGACGAAAAAGGTGATGATGATCTATCCACCTATGTTGTTGAAAAAGACATCTGGAAAGAGCGTCGCAAAGAAGACGCGAAGAAGTTTGGGCCTCTGATGTTGAGTGCCCCGGGGGAGGTGACCTTTAAGGTCGATCCTCCATTGATCTTGGTCATGAAGCCGGGTGATATCCCTCAGTTCTCCAAGGAGCAGGTCAAGTTTCGTGATGACACGGTGGTTAAGGGTGAGGTTCTTCCGAGCCCTATTATCATGGGAGTGGATGCGATTGATTTCCGTCATACCGCGATGCGCGCTGAAGCCGAGGGGATTGAGCCCATGAAGGCGATCGAGGTCAGCTGGATTCTGACTCACACCGATAGTCATGGTGGGAATGACCTCAAGAAGGCCTGGAATTGTCACATGGCCTGGCTGAAGTATCAGACCGAGCGACTTGAGAAGGAAGGCCGGGTTCCGTCTGATAACGACAAATATCGTGTCAACTGGGATGAAATGGTTGCCTATCAGAAGTTAGACTTGGACCCAGAGGCTGTCTACAAGGCGGCCGGAGAGGACGCCCTCTATCATTCAAGCCTCTTTGATTTGAAGGGCTTCGCGGGAGCGAACCACAACGAATTTGATTTTCCTCATGTTGAGATTCCCCGCGAGAATGTTGGATTTGAGTCAACGTTGACACCGAAGTGGAACACCTACTACGCGATTTACTTCACCATCACCGGACTTCACGGACTTCACGTGATTGGGGGAGCGCTTGTCCTTGGTTACTACCTTTTCTTTGGTCGTAAGATGTATGATTCCAATCCCGAATGGCTCGCCAACCGGGTTGAGGTCGGAGGCCTATTTTGGCACTTCGTGGACCTTGTTTGGATCTTCCTCTTCCCGATCCTCTATTTGATGTGATTTCTCATAATTTTTTAATTTTTAAACAACAAAACTCATGGCTGGTTCTATTGAAGAAGTAAAGAAGGCGAAGAAGCTCTTCATGTTTATTGGGCTCCTCCTGTTCTTTTTCACCATTGTCACCGTGATGGTGGCATCCGTCGAATGGCTCGATTTCGGGGGGCATGGGTTCGATGCTGTTGACGCAACGATTGGCCTCGCGATCGCGACTTTCAAGGCTTCTCTTGTGATGCTGATCTTCATGCACCTTAATCACGAGCGCCCTCTGATTTATCTCTTCTTCGGGCTGGGACTTTTGATGGCATTTTTCTGCATGTGGTTGATTGGTTGGTCGAAGAGCGACCCAATTCAGTTTGGCAATCCGAATTCCAGTGATGGGTTCTATAATCCAGACAAGCCTTCCACCGAATCCCACCACTAACTTTTATTTCAAATGTCGATCAAGGGTTTTCACCTCATTTTCATCACCATCGCCGCTTTGTTCTGCGCGGGCTTTGGCGTCTGGGCTCTGTTCCTCGATGAAAAGGAATCGGCTTCGCTATTTGGGGTCCTTTCCTTGATCGCATCAGCCGTGCTTGTGGTCTATGGCTTTTATTTCCGCCGAAAGTCCAAGGACATTATTGTCTAAATCTAATCTGAGACTCCGTTATGTTTTTTCCTTTATCTGTTCTCGCCTGTTCGACCTGTGCCAACTCCTTCAAACACGGGGGGCAAAATGCAGCTGGTTGGGCCATTGCCCTGATGCTGATGGTGATCGTGCCACTCGCCGTCATGGTCCTTTTTTTTATGATCCGAATCGCGAGACGCGAGAAGGCCGGATTGGATAGCAGATACTGTGACGATTACGTCGACCCCTCCACTAACCCTTAATTTTTTCACCATGTTTACCGCACTCAATTGGTCAAAATGGCTCGGGATTCCCGAGAACTACTCCGATCACGGGGGCAACGTCGATCACATGATCGACATCGTCCACTGGTTCATGTTCGCCCTCTTTTTGGGGTGGACTCTTTTCTTCCTTTTCTGCCTGTGGAAGTTCCGCGCTTCCAATAATCCCAAGGCCAGCTACCAAGGTGTCACGAACCACGTTTCCAGTCACCTTGAGATTGGAATGGTGATCATCGAAGCCGTCCTCCTTCTTGGTTTTGCTTTTCCGCTTTGGTGGGAGCGGACCGATCAGTTTGACGAGGTGCAGAAGACCGATCCGGTTCGCGTGCGCGTGATTGGTTACCAGTTTGCTTTCAATTACCACTACCCGGGTGACGATGGTAAGTTTGGCCGTATCGACCGTTCCTTGGTCAAAACCGGGGGGGATCCCTGCATCGATCCTGACGATCCCAATGGCTACGATGACTTCACCTCCGGAATTCTCAAGTTGCCGGTTGATCGCAACGTGATCCTTCAGATTACTTCGACGGATGTCATTCACAACTACTCCATCATTCCGATGCGCATCCAGCAGGACGCGATTCCAGGACGGGACATTCCGATGTGGTTCAAGCCGATTAAGATGCTCGAGACCAATGTGGTCTGCGGAAACCTTTGTGGCGAGGGGCATGCCAATATGAAAGGAGTCATGGAGGTGATCAGTCAAAAAGCCTTCAATGGCTGGGCAGTCGAGCAAAGCAAGGCCTCTCTTAAAAAGATCCAGGAAGCCCAAAAGGCGGCCGGGGGACTTGCTCAGAAGTAGTTCATGCCGATGTTTTTTTTAAGCGATCGGAGTCATTTCCGGTCGCTTTTTTTTAGAGTTCTTTTTTACGCAAGAGATGGGATTGCTCTCTTTTCGGGACAAGCCTGAAGTGCTAGCTTTCCAGCCATGAGGAGTTCGTTCTTTGTTTTATTGGGTGGGGCTCTGTTGGTGTCGTCATGTGCCGAGTTAATGGAGGTGCCAATGATTCGCCCAAAGGCTGAGAAGAAGAGCAAGTTCACTCAAGAGGGAGGAGTTGGAATTGGAGGCAATCCCAACGCCAAATATAAAGGAGCGAGTGAAGATGTTGCGGCCGGCCAGGCCCCGGTGGCAGCGGGATATCTCCCGGCCCTGGTGGGGGAAGGTATTGTTGCCGGAGGGATGGAACTCCCCTCTGATCGCTCTATTGTCTGGTCGCCAACCGACCCAAATGCGGATATTCCTTTTAGCGAGGCATTCAAAGCTCGTCCCAAAAAGAAGGATTCCTGGTTTTCGAGTTACAAGCAGGCCCGACGGGAATCAATGCGGACGGGAAAGCCGATTTTGATGTGGTTCACGAAATCTTCTTCAAGTGGTTCTGTTGGGAGTCCTATTTGCAAGACACTCAATCGGGAGCTCTTTGCCACCAATGATTTTTCGGTTTGGGCCAAGGAAAATGTCGTCCGTCTGAAGATTGACCTCAACGGCACTTTAAAAGGGGACAGTGGCTTGGATGACAAAGGACAAATCAAAGGGACCGTAATGGCACGGCGCCATTACGCTGATAAGTTGAGGAAGCAATACCAGGTGCTGGGTTGCCCGACTTTGGTGGTTTTGGAACCCGATGGTGGGGTGTATTCCCGCGAGCGAGGTTACAAACGCGGGCAGAAGAATGAACTTTGGGGCAAGTTGAAGAATGCGGCTCTCACCATTCAGCACAACCGCGGGGTGTGGGAGAGGAAGATGGTTAAAAAGAATTACCGCCGGTGGACTGGGTCCAACGATCAGGTTGTTTTTGCCAAGCTCCGCCGGTTCGACGAAAAAAGCGGAAGTGTTTGGTTGATCGAGCCTGATGGAAATCTGGTTAAGACTTCCACCAAGGTCCTTTCAAAAAATGATCGGGGGTGGATCCTTGCGGAGAAGGAGAGGCGCGGACACTAGTCCTGAGATTGGGTCGATACGCGGAAGAACATACTGGGTTCGTCTCCAGTGTAGGTGAATTTTCTCAGCGCAAATTCCGGCCCGAGAGGTGAGGCCTCATCCACCTTATCCAAGGAGTCTGACACCCAGTTCTGAAGGTTGGAGCTTCTCTGGGTGATTAGAACGTAGTTGGGATCATCGGTCCGAACATTGGCTGATGCGATTCCGGTCGAGGGATCATAGCTCGTGAGGGGGAAAATAGCAGCGTTGGAGGGATCCCCGCCAAGGAGATATTCATCGAGGTTTGAAGAACCGTCGTTGTCCGCGTCGTCGGTGGGATCAGCTCCGGGGAGATTGTTTGCTGCCAAGTAGGTTTCCAACTGGGATTGGACGAAGAGGGAGAAGTCCTGCGCCCGATCAGTTGCGGTTCCCAAGGGAGAAAAGAGGTTTGGAGCGCCAAAGGTCGAGCCGGATGATCCGTCGTCATATCCCAGAACGGTGTCCGAAGCATCATCGATGGACGAGATCATGGGTGAGGCATCGGTTTCCAGTTCGAGGATTTCTTCACTTCCCACTCCGCCTAGTGGAGCGACGCCCTCGCCAACGGGGCCGAAGATCACAGTGCCGGTAGCGTTTTTAATAACGAAAGCGGTGTTGTTTGAGTCGGTTTTAAGATCGGTCGGGTTTCCCACGGTGATGATCCCCGGCGTGCCGAGGTAAACATTGATCCAAGCCCAACCTTCGGTAGTGAGGTTGTTGACGCGGTTGAACTCGGTATCAAGTCCACCGGCTGCAGTGTTCTTGTCAATAAACGTGAGTAAGGTACCGTGTGCGATGGACGACCAAATTATTTGGTCGGAGAGAGTGATGATCGTTTCAGAGTCGAACAATCCGGAAGGAGCGATTTTGCCAACTTCGATGGTCCAATCCGTGAGGTTCACGTAACCAGAACCGCCATCGCCAACGACAGCCAATTCGAACCAGTTGCCACCATTGCCGGGGCTTCGTCCGAAGTGGGAATCGATGGAAGCAGGAGCGCCATCTTCGTCTGCTCCTGCGGTGCCACCATTGAGGAATCGGTCGGGAGCGACCGCGTTATACTCATTAAGGACCACGAGTGGCGCCGGGTTGAGGACTTCGAGTTCGTAGGCAAGGTATCCGAGGTTGTTGGAAGGCGCTCCATTGTCAGCTTCGATGGTGATCTCAAATGCCCCGATGTCAGCCGTGGTGAGTGGTCGGTTGCTCACAATGGTCACGGCTCCACCCGCGAGCGAAACGTCCAGAAAGTCGGGAACAAGGATTTCATTGAGAGTGCTTCCAGGGGTGACATTGATGCTTGTGCTGTAGGATCCCCTGGCTGCCTTTGTCAGGGGAATGGGGCCAAAGCTTGGGGGAGTGTTCAGAGTTCCATAGGTGGAAAAATTTTGGACCATTGTGTTATTACTCCAACGGTTCGGAGCTCCGTAAGTGGAAGAAGTCCCATCATCGTGGTTGATATTCAGCGGAGTGATGGACGAAGCAGGAGAGATTTCAAGTTTGAAGACCTCAGTGCCTCCGACCGAGACCAAAGCATCGCCAATCCCATTATTATTGGCGTCTTTTAATGCGATCGATTCCCCGCTGGGGCCATAGATCAGGGCATCGCTGCTGTTGAGCCAGGTGAAACGGGTATTGTCACTGTTGATGGCGGGAGCAGCCGGGTGCGTGCTGTTTGCCTGATCAATCAGGATGTTGTCATGCATCCAAATATTGCTCCAAGCGATCCCGGTGGTGTTGAGGTTGGAGGTGATATTAAATCGGGTGGGGGAAGTGCCCCGACTCTCGGTCAAGGTCAGAATTGTGCCAGGTGTGATGGCGCTCAAGGCAACATGATCGGAGAGCTTAAGGGTCCTGGAATGGTCATTGCTTTCAATTTTCAAAGTCCAGCCACGGAGATCAACAGGATCAGCAGGGGAGGCAGGATCACCGGTGATTACGAATTCAACCCAAGCCCCGCCATTTCCTTTGATCCGACCAAGACGGGGGTCGGTTGGTGCGCCGGGATCATTCTGGCCACCTCCATCGAGGAATTCCCTGGGTTCCACCGCATTATATTCGTTAAGGATGACGGGGGGCGAAGCGGGGAGGACATTGATTCGGTAGCTCTGGTTGGCAGATCGACTAGTGTTGTCAGTTGCGATGACCGTGAAATCGTGACTTCCGATGTCTGATGCGGAAGGGGTGCCGGAAAGGCTGGCAAGCCCGTTGCCGAGATTAATGACAGTGAGCCACGCGGGTCTTTCGCTGGAAGTGATGGTGATAACATCGTCCGGGTTGGGATCGATGGTGTTGATCCGAAATTCGGAAACATTGAGGGAGGACCCGGCGATAACTGCGGTATTGAAGAGGGCGCTAAAGAAAGGAGGAAGAGGCTCGGGAAGATCTTGGGCGATTCCCGGGGAGCCGACGTCTTCGGAAGGATCGTCGCTTTCATAGGCGCCGAAATTCCCATTACTGCTAAGGGTGCCTGGAACCGGTGAACCATCGGTAAATCGTGCAAAGCTAAAGCCCTCGGTGGCGGCACCGAAGGTGAATGAACTGGCCAATTTTCCAGAGTTGTTGAAGAGGTAAAGGGCGTCGCCATTTTTTCCAAGACCTTGAAAATTACTAAGTTCCGAATTGGTGATGACACGGACTGCGGCGTCAAGATCCCAGAGTGCCTTGAACCGGACGGAAGAGGTGTCATCCAGAACAATCACCGAGGTCCCAGGAGTGAGGGAATAGGTCGGGAAGTCCCCGGAAGCGCCGGGGATGCCGTCGTCGTCATCAAAACTATATCCAGACAGATTGACGTCGGTTGATCCGGAGTTGGTGATTTCGAACCAGTCACCTCCTGCGTTCGGGGCCGAGTGATTGCTGTCGGACATCACCTCGGTAATTCTCAACTGGGCGCTGAGTGGAAGGGCGAGGGCTGCGAAAATGAGAGAATGACGTTTCATGATTGGGACGGGGGTGAGAATAAGAGTTAAGATTGAGAGGGGAAGAGGAAAGAATGGGCGGTGATTTGAGGTTGAGAGTTTATGCTCCGTGGGGGAGGCTCAGGCATGGCTGTCGCTTTCGCATCTCTCGGGACTGGTCTTATTGTCGGTCTGATTTTCACTGCTTTCAAGTTACCCTTGCCGGCTCCTCCGGTTTTTGCCGGAATTATGGGCATTTTTGGAATCTGGGCAGGAAGCCAACTTTGGCCGCTGATTACGTTTTTGGTCACTAAATAAAGGCAATGATTCCTCAAGAAATCATCCGGAAGAAGCGGGACGGGCAGGCGTTGACCCGCAAGGAAATCGCTTTTTTTTCCAAAGGGATCGCTGATCAATCGATCTCGGAAGGACAGATCGCAGCCTTTGCGATGGCAGTTTTTTTTCAGGGCATGACTCTGGACGAGCGCGTCGCCTTGACCGAAGGGATGCGGGACTCCGGAGAAACCTTGTCGTGGCCGGAACTCGACGGTCCGGTGATCGACAAACACTCGACCGGTGGAGTGGGGGACAACGTTTCGTTGATGCTGGGGCCACTGGTCGCTGCATGTGGTGGCTTTGTCCCGATGATCTCAGGGCGTGGACTGGGGCATACCGGCGGGACTCTCGATAAGCTCGATAGTATCCCTGGGTATCAAACGATGCCTTCGAATGCCCTTTTCCGGAAGGTGGTGAAAGACTGTGGCGTTGCCATCATCGGGCAGACGGCTTCGTTGGCGCCTGCGGACAAGCGTTTTTATGCGACGCGGGATATTACCGCGACGGTGGAGTCATTGGATTTGATCACCGCTTCCATTCTTTCCAAGAAGTTGGCGGCAGGGCTGGAGGCTTTGGTCATGGATGTGAAGACCGGAAGCGGGGCCTTTATGGAGGATTACGCCGATGCTAAGGCTCTTGCTGAGAGTATTGTTGGTGTGGCAAATGGGGCGGGGGTGAAGACCAGTGCCTTGGTGACGGATATGAATGAATCACTCGCTGGATCGGCAGGAAATTCCCTGGAGGTGCTGGATGCCATCTGTTTTCTCAAGGGGGAGGGGGACCGCCCCAGATTGGAAACTGTCGTGATGAGTCTCTCCGCAGAACTGCTGGTGCTGGGAGGGCTCGCGAAAGACCGGGAACAGGCTCGGCGTGATCTGAAGCGTGCTCTTGATTCTGGGAAAGCAGCGAAGATTTTTGGTCAGATGGTTGCGGGGCTTGGTGGCCCCGGAGACCTTGTCGAGAATCCCGAACACTATCTGCCGCCAGCCAATGTCATAGCCGATGTGCCTTCGTCAGAAAGCGGTTGGATTGATCAGATCGATACCCGTGAACTTGGAATGGCCGTGGTTGAATTAGGTGGTGGGAGAGTGCGAGGAGAGGACGAAATTGACCACTCGGTTGGACTGTCGGAAATCGTCGAACTAGGAATGAAGTTGGATCAAGGCGATCCTCTTTGTCGAATCCATGCCAGGTCCGAGGGCGATGCTTGTCGCGCTCAAGAACGAGTGATCAATGCGATCTCGTTGAGCGACTCACACTCAAGTGGTCAACCGGTCGTTTATGAAGTGATCGAGGGATAGAAAAAGGCCGCAGGCGAACCTGCGGCCTTTTGAAGAGGGGCGTGTTTAGTCGGTGTAGGCTGGAGCACCGTGCTCAGCGATATCGAGACCTTCTGCTTCTTCCTCGGCACTGACTCTGACACCGCAAATCGCTTTGCCGATAAGGAAGAGAACCAAGGAGAATACGAAGGCAAATCCGTAGACTGCTCCAACTCCGATGAGCTGTGAGACGAGACTGAAATCATTTCCTTCGGTCGCGAAGAAGACCAAAGAGATTGTTCCCCAGATGCCGCAGACTCCATGAACCGAGATAGCTCCGACCGGATCGTCCATCTTGATTTTATCGAAGAAGAGGATGGCGAACACAACGATGACTCCACCGACGGCTCCCATGATCACAGCGCCCCAGGGGCCGACGACATCAGCTCCGGCGGTGATGGATACGAGACCTGCAAGGAGACCATTGAGAGCCATGGAGAGGTCAGGCTTCTTGAGGACAATCATTGAGGTGATAATTGAAGCGACACCACCAGCGGCGGCCGCGAGTGCCGTCGTTGTGAAGACAAGTCCGAGAGGTCCGGGAGCGGCTGAGAGGACTGAACCGCCGTTGAATCCGAACCATCCGAAGAAGAGAAGGAAAACACCGATTGCAGCCAGAGGCATGCTGTGTCCAAGGATGGGCTTCACACCGTTAGCGGTGTATTTTCCAGCACGAGGCCCGAGGACTATGACAGCGGCCAGAGCAGCGGCTCCACCAAATCCGTGAACAACGGTCGATCCAGCGAAGTCCTTGAAGGGCGTATCGAGGCCAGCGAGGAATCCACCACCCCAGTGCCAGGAACCGGCAATCGTATATCCGAGTGCAACTAGAATGGTTGAATAAATCATAAAGAAGCCAAGCTTGATTCGTTCGGCGACAGCACCTGAGACGATTGTTGCCGCAGTTGCTGCGAACATGGCCTGGAAGATGAAATCTCCGTAGCCGGTCATGGCGAGAGCGGTTCCTCCGTATCCAAAGGTATCACCACCGTCGGCATTCAGGTCACCAATGGGACCACCAATGGAGAAAAACCCGTTGAACTCACCGGGATAGTGGGTGTTGAAACCCAGAGCGGCATAAGTCAGGAGTCCGATACTGATAATCCAAACGTTTTTGAAGAGGATGTTAACAGTGTTCTTTTTCTGGGTCAGGCCAGCTTCGAGGGTGGCGAAGCCAAGATGCATGATGAAGACCATTGCTGCCGCAATGACCGTCCAGAGCATGGAGGTTGCGAAAAAATCGAAGGCATAGGCGGTATCACCTTGCCCAGCAATCAACTCTTCATAACCAGCTTTCGTTTCATCGACTTCTTCCTCTCCGAAGACCGAACTCACCATTGCCAGAGGTGCGGTCATCCAGAGGAAGGCTTTGTTGTATTGTGGGATCATCATGTGTCTCTATTTGTTGAATACGCAGTCAATGAGCAACCGCTGTGCCATAGTTTGATGAGCGGGATTCATGATTGGCATGAAAGGTGCTGTTCGAGGTGAAGCGGCGGATTAATGCCGCATGCAAGCCACCAACCTATGAAGACATATTGTAACTCGATGAAATCGTTCGGAGTATTTCTGGCGATGGTGTTCCTTTCCGGCGGAACTCTCTTTGCCGCGGAGGAAGCCTCTCAGATTGATACCGGAAACACCGCCTGGATGATCATGGCGACTGTATTGGTCCTCATGATGACCCTGCCCGGTCTGGCTCTTTTTTACGGGGGCTTGGTGCGAGCAAAGAATTTACTTTCGGTGCTGATGCACTGCTACGCCATTGCGGCGCTGGCATCGGTGATGTGGGTTCTTTTCCTCTACACAATGGCTTTTGACAATCAGGGAGGAGATTGGGTCGGAGGATTCGCGAAGGCCTTCATGGAGGGATTGGACGGAAAAGATTGGAAAGAGAATTTTGATTTTCCGGAAACGGTGTTTGTCATGTTCCAGATGACCTTTGCGATCATCACGCCAGGATTGATCGTGGGTGCCTTTGTTGAGCGGATGAAGTTTGCTGCTGTGATGGTCTTTACGGCACTTTGGTTGGTGCTGGTCTATGCCCCCACTGTCTACTGGGTTTGGGGTGGTGGAATCATGATGCAATGGGGCACGATTGATTTGGCAGGAGGTATCGTGGTGCACGCCACCGCGGGTGTGTCTGCGCTCGTTCTCGCCAAGATGATTGGGCCTCGCAAAGGTTTTCCAAAGCATCTTCACCCTCCTCATAGCCCTGGGTTGGTGATGATTGGAGCCTCTCTTCTTTGGGTCGGGTGGTTCGGATTCAATGCGGGGTCCCAAGGTGGTGCCAATGAAGCTGCCGGGATGACCATGCTGGTGACCCATATCTCGGCGGCAACAGCCGCTTTGGTTTGGTGTATCGTCGAGCGTCTTCAGACCGGCAAGACTGGTGTGGTTGGAATCGCGACTGGTATGGTAGCCGGACTCGCGACGATTACTCCGGCTTCAGGAAATGTCGGACCAATGGGTGCTTTGGTCATCGGAGCTTCCGCTGGTGTGATTTGTTACTTCATGTGTGGCGTTGTTCGCCATCGATTGAAAATTGATGACTCCCTCGATGTCTTCGCGGTTCACGGGGTGGGTGGCGTTCTGGGAACGATCATGGTGTCCTTCCTGGGCCTGAAGAGATTTGGAGGAACCGGAATCAATAAGGATAGCGTAATGGAGCAACTTTTGGTTCAGGTGAAGTCAGTTGGAATCACTGTTGTGTGGTCTGCTTTAGCGACCGTGATCATTGTCGTGATCATTAAGAAGACAGTTGGTCTTAGGGTGACAGAGGAGAATGAGTTTGAGGGACTCGACTCTGCGGAGCACGGTGAAGCGGCCTACAATTTTGATTCCTGATTGAACGCTTGGGATACAGATGATTCGCCAAGAGCCCGTCCTATCCGGATGGGCTCTTTTTATAGGCATGAGAGCACTTCCGGTAATCTCATTTCTAAAAATGAAGCCAGATTTGGCCGTCTCAGCGCTGTCCACGAAACTTATGAATCCCTTCAAAAGGATACTTGTCGGCCTTGATCTGAGAAATTTTTTCCCGTCCTTCAAA
>JAPKDJ010000077.1 GCA_026421245.1 Akkermansiaceae bacterium
CTCGTTCCCCCCCCTAAAAATAAAGCTTTCTGAGGAAGAAAACAAGAAAGCCCCCCCAGATGGTCAAGATCCCAAAACTATCAAAACCTCTGGCTAATTTGACGGCTCTGACTGTGAGAAAATCCAGTTTATTTTAAAAAATTAGCGGTTTTGCCTTGGCCGTAGTCGGCTTTTCTTGGTAATGTCGCTTACGAAGTTGCCGATATGCCCTTAATATCCAAATTAAACGAAAGTCGAAACACAATGAAATCAAGCACAATGAACTCTTCAGGAACAAGCAAAGTGGACGCCAACCGTCTTGCCGACTTCGTTCTAATGACTCAGCGATCCTGCATCCTGAACCTGTCCAGCGAACTCAACCGCGGAAATATCTCATTTCCCCAGTTTTTTCTCCTGACCTACCTCTCCAACGAGGACTATCTGACCATGTCAGCCATCGCTAAAAAGATGGGGCACTCCACCGCGGCAGCAACCGGCCTTGTTGATCGGCTTGAGAAACTCAATTTCGTTGAGCGAGTCCACGCGGCCGAAGATCGCCGTAAGATCATGGTTCGCATCACAAATGGAGGAACCGAAATCGTCGCCACCATGCGCGGCCATATCGCGACCGAGCTCGCTGATCTCATGGCGGACATGGACGACGAAGAGGCCTCCTCGGTTGCCGCTGCCAACGAGGCCATCGAAGGCAAGAATCTCAATTCGTAACTTTCCCTCGAAGAAATTTTTCACCAAGGAAACTTGGCGAATCGACAACGCTTCCTCTACGCTCACCACGTGCAGGAAGCGTCTCTCTTTTTAGCCCCCCTCTTGGTGTCACCTCGTCGTCGTGCCGCCTTCGTTGAGCGAATCTCCGGCATAGCAACCAGCCCCGACAAAGCCAAAACGCTGGCCCTCCTGCAGCCCCTCCACAATCAGGCAGCGCTCGATCTCGGCTTTCAAGAAACTTACTTCGCCGAGCAGGTCCACGGCGCAGGAATTGCAGTCATCACCAAGTCCTCCCCTCAAATGACACCCGGAGTTGACGGCTTGGTCACCCACCAAGATCTCCTGCTCGGCATCCACGTCGCTGACTGTGGCGCTCTCTACCTACTGGATCAAGAGACCCAAGCATTTGGTCTTCTTCATTCCGGCAAGAAAGGAACCGAGCTCAACATCACCGGCAAGGCAATCGCCGCCATGGCTGAGAACTTCGGAACCTCCCCCTCCAACTTGATAGCGATTCTCTCCCCTTGCATTCGACCTCCCCACTACGAAATCGATTTTGCCTCCACCATCCGTGAACAGGCGCTCGACGCCGGAATCACATCGGAAAACTATCACGACTGCCGCCTTTGCACCGCTTCCGATCTGGATCGCTTCTATTCCTATCGCCTCGAAAAAGGAAATACCGGACGATTGCTTGCCTTATTAGGAAGGACTTCATCATGATTATCCACGCTCCGGCAAAAATAAATCTCTCGCTCAAAATCACTCGCAAGCGAGAGGATGACTTCCACGAACTTGAAACCCTCGTCCTCCCGCTTCCAAGTCTCGTCGATGAACTTTTATTCAAGCCTGCCAGCGAATTTTCTCTGGAATGTGAAACCCCTGGAGTTCCCACTGATGAAACAAACCTCGTTTCCCGCGCCCTTCGCCTTTTCGAGAGTAACACCAATCATCCCTGCAACTTCCACATCACCCTGGCAAAGAATATTCCCCACGGTGCCGGCCTCGGGGGAGGAAGCTCAGATGCTGCCTTCACCTTTCTCGCCCTCAACAAACTGACCGGAGCCAGCGTTCCCATCGAAACCCTCGCAGAGTGGGCCGGAGAGCTCGGATCGGACATCCCCCTGTTCCTCTACCAAGCTCCTTGCTGGTGCCGCGGCCGCGGGGAAATCATCGAGTCCGTTCAAATCAATTGGACCCGCCGCATTCTACTTTTAAAACCCTCCTTCGACATCCCCACGCCCTGGGCTTATTCAAACTGGAAGGATTCCAGAGAAATACAGGGAGTTTCGTATATCCCTCAACAAATCGACAAGCAAACTCTCTTCAATGATCTTGAGCGCCCCGTCTTCGAAAAGCACCGATTCCTCGCCGAACTCAAGCAGTTCCTCCTGAAACAACCTGAAACCGATGCCGCCATGATGTCAGGGTCCGGATCCACGGTATTCGCAGTACTAAAGACTGGATGCGATGCCGAAGCCCTTCGAATACGAACTCTCGATGAGATGGACCCCACTCTTTGGAGCCATCTCGCCACTTTTTAAATTATCAGGCGACACCAAACAGCCAAAGTGCTACCCTCTCCCTAAGCAAAATCCCTCCATGGCCCGCGCAAATAATCTCACCATGTGTTCCTTCTGTGGCAAAAGTCACTCGGAGGTCAAAAAGCTCATCGCCGGTCCCGGCGTCTACATCTGTAATGAGTGCATCGACGTCTGTTCTACCATCCTCCGCAAAGAACTCGCCGGGCAGTCGGAGCCAACCGAGGATCTTACCGGCTTGCTCGAAGACGGAGTCCCAACACCAGCGGAACTTCTCCAGCACCTCAACGACTTCGTCATCGGACAGGAGGACGCGAAAAAAGTCCTCTCCGTCGCTGTTTACAATCACTACCAACGCCTGCGCCAGCATGAGAATGCCGATGACAAATATGCCGATGTTGAGATCGAAAAATCCAATGTCCTCCTTCTGGGACCAACCGGATCCGGGAAAACTCTTCTCGCCAAGACTCTTGCCCGTCTTCTGGACGTTCCCTTCTGCATCGTCGATGCCACCACTTTGACTGAAGCCGGCTATGTCGGTGAAGATGTCGAGAACATCATTCTTCGCCTCCTCCAGTCTGCCGACTTCGATGTCGAGCGGGCCGAGCGTGGCATCATCTATGTTGACGAAATCGACAAAATCGGCCGCAAGACCGAAAATGTTTCGATCACCCGCGATGTCTCCGGCGAAGGAGTTCAGCAAGCTCTCCTGAAAATCCTCGAAGGCTCAATCTGCAACGTCCCTCCCCAAGGGGGGCGCAAACATCCGCAACAGGAATACATTCAGGTCAACACCGAAAAAATCCTCTTCATTTGTGGAGGTGCCTTTGTCGGAATGGAAGATATTGTGCGCCGTCGCTTGGGCAAACGCGTCCTCGGATTCAACGCTGTCGAAACTGAAGAGACCGAAGAAGCCGAAGAGATCGCTCTTCTCAATCAAGTCCGCGCCGAGGATCTCCTTCACTTTGGACTCATTCCCGAATTCATCGGCCGGCTTCCTGTCCTCACCTCCCTTCGCAAACTTACCGAAGAAGAGCTTGTCCAAATTCTCATCGAACCAAAGAACGCTCTTCTCAAGCAATACCAGAAGCAGCTTTCCATGAACAATGTGCAACTCAAGGTCACCAAGGACGGCCTCAACGCACTCGCCAAACAAGCCATCGATCGCGGCACCGGTGCCCGAGCCCTTCGCTCCATCTTTGAACGCCTCATGCTCGATGTCATGTTCGAGATCCCTTCGCGAGAAGACATCGAATCAGTCACTATCAACGCCGCCGCCGCCAAAGGAGAGAAACCTCCCGCCCTGAAGAAGCGCCGCTCTAATGCGGCTTAGCACAGCGCTGACGATAGAGAGTTAGGCCTGTTATGAAGTTGTTCGGGCAACTTCTTCTTGCAGGGGGGTGGGAGTCCCGAGTCTTTTTATGGGGATCGTTTCACCACAGCTAATTCCTAGAGAGCCGATTGGCGCCCCCTCAGCAGTTCCCTATTGGATCATTCATCTAATCACGAGCATCAGCCTTCCTTTCTATATCGCTCTAAAAAGAGGTTGGCCCTCGAAGGAAGGCATTATTGCCATGCTATTCGCCGCCTAGGCGATCGCGTTATTTTGACACGTTTCAGGGTGACGATATGGCTCGGCCGATTCGTGGGGGTGCACCCAAAACAGGGAATGCTGCGACATGATAGACCTCTCCCAAAACCGCCTCGGTGAAACCTGACAAAGGCCTACTCTGCACTGAAAACGATGTCAAAGCACCGCATTCCAGAAAAAAAGGCGCACCGTTTCCGGTGCGCCTTTTGAAATCTAAAGGAGAATCAGAATCACTTCTTCCTCTTGGCCTCTTCGCGCTCCTTGGCATCCGCGATAACCTTTTCGGACACGTTCCTTGGGCAGGAAGCGTAGTGCTCGAACTCCATTGAGAACTGGCCACGACCAGATGTCATCGTCCGGAGATCACCAATGTATCCGAACATCTCGGAGAGAGGCGCCTGGGCCTTGATGCGGATACCACCGGAAGCAGTGTCCTGAGACTGAATCATGCCACGACGACGGTTAAGGTCACCAATGACATCACCCACATGATTTTCAGGAGTAAAGACGTCGAGCTTCATGATGGGCTCGAGAATCTGGGCCCCGGCCTTAGGCACCGACTGACGGTAAGCAGCACGGGAAGCGATCTCGAACGCGACAGCGGAAGAGTCAACCGCGTGGAAGCCACCATCAGTTAGAATAACCTTAAAGTCCAAGCAGGGATAACCCGCAAGCACACCCTTAACGAGTGAGGTCTTAAAGCCCTTCTCAACGGCAGACCAGTATTCCTTGGGGACGTTTCCACCGACAACTTTGGACTCGAACTGGAAACCTTCACCCGGCTCAAGCGGAATGAGAGTGTAGTCGATCTTAGCGAACTGACCGGAACCACCCGACTGCTTCTTGTGAGTGTAGCTGTCGGAAAGCTCCTTGGTGATGGTCTCACGGTAGGCCACCTGCGGGGCACCAACGTCCACTTCTACCTTGTGAGTTCTCTTCAGGATATCGACCTTAATATCAAGGTGAAGTTCACCCATTCCCTTAAGAATGGTCTCACCGGAATCGAGATCGGTCTCAACACGGAAGGAAGGATCCTCCTGAATCATCTTACCAAGCGCAATACTGAGCTTCTCAGCGTTTGCCTTATCCTTTGCTGAAACAGCAAGAGAGATGACAGGATCCGGGAACACCATCGGTTCGAGAGTCGCGGGATTATCCTTGGAGCAAAGAGTGTGTCCCGTTTGGACATTCTTAAGACCAACCAATGCAATGATGTCACCCGCTTGGGCGCTATCGAGCTCAGTCCGGGTATCAGCGTGCATCTCAACAAGACGGCCAACGCGCTCGGTTTTACCGGTAAAGGTATTCAAAATAGTATCACCCTTCTTGAGCTTGCCCGCGTAGATACGGGTGAAAGTCAGGGCGCCGAATTGGTCGTCCATGATCTTGAAGGCAAGGGCCCGGAGAGGGCCGTCGGGATCGACAAGGGCGAAGTTTCCGGTCTCATTGCCCTCGTCGTCAAACTCAGGCTCGGGCTCCACTTCGAGCGGAGAAGGAAGGTAATCAACAACCGCATTAAGGACGTTCTGGACACCTTTGTTCTTGAAAGCCGCACCGCAGAGGGCCGGAAAAAAATCAAGAGCGATGGTTCCTTTACGGATACACTTTTTAATCGTGGCGATGTCAGGGATATTCCCATCAAGGTAAGCCTCCATGACTTCGTCGTCCTGCTCAACGGCAGTCTCGATCAATTCATCGTGATATTTTTGAGCCAATTCCTTAAGATCGTCAGGAACATCAGTCACTTCAAAGTTCTCGGGGAGACCAGAATCGTCCCAAACATAAGCTTTCATTTCGAGGACATCAACAACCCCCACAAAGGAATCCTCAATACCAATTGGAATGGTCATGACAAGTGGGTTGGCACCAAGGATGTCCTTGGTCTGCTGGATCACGCGGAAGAAATCAGCACCAATCCGGTCGAGCTTGTTCACGAAAATGATACGGGCAACTTCCGAATCGTTGGCATAGCGCCAGTTGGTCTCGGACTGAGGCTCAACACCACCGGATCCGCAGAACACACCCACACCACCATCGAGAACCTTCAGAGAACGATAAACCTCAATCGTGAAGTCAACGTGTCCCGGAGTATCGATGATATTCATGCGATAGTCATTCCAGAAACAAGTCGTGGCCGCTGACTGAATGGTAATTCCCCGCTCAGCTTCCTGCTCCATGAAGTCAGTGGTGGATTCACCATCGTGGACCTCACCCGTTTTGTGAATTTTACCGGTGAGCTTGAGGATTCGCTCGGTGGTCGTGGTTTTTCCTGCATCCACGTGCGCGAAGATGCCGATATTACGGTATTTACTCAGGTCTGTCATGATAACTGTCTCGGGAAGGGCGCGTCTTAATCACCAGCCCACCCTTTTGTCGAGTCTCGACCGAGACTTTTTGACCGTTATCCGCTAATTCGCACCGGTTCTTCGTTTACAAATCTCGGTTTCCTGACATTCAGACGCGGACAAATCGACTTTTCCCCATCAAATGAGCACGAATTACTTCAACACTCTCCCTCTCCGTCGCCAGCTTGACGAGCTTGGCACTTGCCGCTTCATGGACGCCTCCGAGTTTGCCAATGGCGTGAATGCCGCCAAGGGACTCAAAATCGTCATCGTTGGCTGTGGTGCTCAGGGCCTCAACCAAGGGCTCAACATGCGCGACTCCGGCCTCGACGTTTCCTACACCCTCCGTGCCGCCGCCATTCAGGAAAAGCGCCAGTCCTTCCTCAATGCCACTGAAAATGGCTTCGAGGTCGGTACCTACGACGAGATGCTCCCTACTGCGGATATCGTCATGAACCTTGCCCCCGACAAGCAGCACACGAAAGTTGTCGCGACCGTCATTCCACACATGAAGGAAGGCGCCACTTTCTGCTACGCCCACGGATTTAACATCGTGGAAGAAGGCACCCAGATCCGCACGGACCTTACTGTCATCATGGTCGCGCCCAAGTCTCCCGGCTCCGAAGTCCGCGAGGAATACAAACGCGGATTTGGTGTTCCCACTCTCATTGCCTGCCACGTTGAAAATGACCCAAGTGGCGATGGTATCGAACTGGCCAAGGCTCTCGCCGTCGCTCAAGGTGGTGATAAAGCGGGCATTCTCGAATCTTCATTCGTCGCCGAGGTCAAATCCGACCTTATGGGTGAGCAAACCATTCTTTGTGGCCTCCTCCAGGCCGGCTCGATTCTTTGCTTCGAGAAGATGAAAGCCGATGGCATCGATCCTAAGTGGGCCGTCAAGTTTATCCAAAACGGATGGGAAGTCATCACTGAGGCTCTCAAACACGGTGGCATCACCAACATGATGGATCGCCTTTCCAACCCCGCGAAACTCGAGGCCTTCCAGCTCTCTGAAGAGCTTAAGGAAATCATGCGTGACCTTTTCTACAAGCACATGGACGATATCATCTCCGGTGATTTCTCAAGCACCATGATGGCCGACTGGGCTAACGACGATCTCAACCTCCTCGGCTGGCGCAAGGACACCGGCGAGACCGAATTCGAAAAGACCGAAGGTGAAGGCAAAATTTCCGAGCAGGAATTTTTCGACAAGGGTATCCTCATGATCGCCATGGTCCGCGCAGGCGTGGAACTGGCCTTCGAAGCCATGGTCGAGGCCGGAATCGAGCCCGAGTCCGCTTATTACGAGTCCCTTCACGAGACCCCCCTCATTGCCAACACCATCGCGAGGAAGAAGCTTTACGAAATGAACCGCGTCATTTCCGACACCGCCGAGTATGGTTGCTACCTCTTCAGCCACGCCGCCGTGCCTCTCCTTCAGGAATTCATGACCACCGTCGATACCCGCGTCATCGGCAAAGGCCTCGGTGAGACCGACGGTAGCGTCGACAACCAGACCCTCGTTCAAGTCAACGCCATCATCCGTAACCACGACGTCGAGGAAATCGGCATCTATCTCCGCGAAGCCATGGGTGCCATGAAGCCTATCACCGCTTAACGGTCGATTCTTCCAATCAACAAAAGACCCGGAGCCTTGCCAACAAGGCCCGGGTTTTTCCGTCCTCTCGCCCATAAAAGTGAATGTCCCTTTGGAAAAGAGTCCTTGGACTCCTCAGCCCGGGAAGTAAGAATAACCCGACACGATGGCATCTGGAAAATCGCAAAAAAAGAAGTCCCCCGGCGACAAAGCTTCAAAGAAAAAAGAACCCCAATTCGACTTTGCGGCTCGATACTTTTTCCTCTCACCTTTTTACCTGATTGGCCTTCTCACCCGAAAATTTCCTAATTGGCTCAAATGGCCGGCCCGCACCGTTCTTTCCGGCGGATTCTTGGCTCTCGCCGGAGGGATAGCTCTTTCCTCCGGCTACTACCTTATCGCTTTGACATACGACCTTGAGGAGGTTGTTCAAATGCCAGCCCGCACCGAGATCCTCGACCGCAATGGCCATATTCTCAAAAATCC
This sequence comes from Akkermansiaceae bacterium, assembly GCA_026421245.1. GTDB lineage: Bacteria > Verrucomicrobiota > Verrucomicrobiia > Verrucomicrobiales > Akkermansiaceae > SW10. Next base: position 8,266 of record JAPKDJ010000077.1, read on the forward strand.
CGCCGGACAGGAAATTGGCTATCTCCACGGAAAAAACCGCCAGATTATTGAGTACGATGAAGTGCCCGATCACTTTGTCGAAGCCCTCATAGCGCAAGAGGATAAACGCTTCCGTATTCATGGCGCCGTCGATTTCCGTTCTCTGGGCCGGGTCGCCATGCGCGCCGTCACCCGTGGAAAACTGGAAGGTGGCGGCACGATCAGCATGCAACTCGCCCGCAACAGCTTTCATCTTAAGGAAAAGAACGAAGGAATCATCCATGGCATTCATCGCAAGATCCTTGAAACCTTCATCGCGGTCCGTATCGAGTCGGAATTCGAGAAAAACGAAATCCTCGAACACTACATGAATCGCATCTTCTGGGGGGGCTCAATTCGAGGAGTCGAAGTCGCGGCACGCACCTACTTCGACAAATCGGCCAATCACCTCACGCTTGAGGAGTCTGCCCTCCTCGTTGGAATTATTCGCGCTCCCAACAAATTCTCCCCGTTCCGGCACTTTGAAAAAGCAGAAATGCAACGCGACTGGGTCCTCCAGAAGATGGTCGAAAACGGAGCCATTACCAGTGAGGAAGCTGATGCTGCCCAAGAGAGGCCGCTGGAAGTCGCCTCGGCCCGCAATCGAGTCAGAGAAGGAAGCTATGCGCTCGATGCGATCCGACGGGACCTTGACCGGATCCTCGAAAAAGAAAACCTCCGCGATGGAGGTCTAATCATTGAGACCACTTTAGATCCAAACATTCAGGAACTCGCCGAGACCTCGATCGAAAAACGACTGGCTCAGATCGAACAACGCCCGAGCTTCAGCCACCAAAAACGATCCCAATGGAATGGCAACGGTGATCCCAACTACCTTCAAGGAGCAGCCGTCGTGATCGACAACAACACCGGTGCCGTCCTCGCCATTGTTGGCGGAAGAAATGCCACCGAATCGCAATTCAATCGCGCCCTGCAATCCAAACGCCAAATCGGTTCACTATTTAAACCGTTCATGTTCCTTGCGGCATTTAATCAGGACGTAAAACCCCTCGATTACGTGAGCGATGCGCGCCTCAAGCCCGGTGAGATTGCCAGTGATAATTCCAATTGGAATCCCGACAATTCAGACGGAAAGTATCACTCCAAAATTCGTGTCAGCCGCGCGCTCGTCGAGTCCCGCAATACTTCCTCCATCCGTGTCGCTTCCGTTGCCGGAATGGAGTCCATCTTTGCAGTGGCCCGGGCCTCTGGCTTCAAGACAGAAGACATCCCCAGAGTCCCCTCTTCCTACCTCGGCTCATGGGGAGCTTCCCCCGAAACCGTGGCCAGCGCCTTCACCATTTTCCCAAATGGAGGGACTCGGTTCCGCCCCTACTATATCCAGTCGATTAAGGACCGGAGCGGAAACATCTTGTGGGAAAATGGACCCATTCCCTATCGAGCAACTGCCGCGGCCCCTGCATGGGAAGTCTCACGCATTTTAGAGGAGGTCAATAAATCCGGTACCGGTCGGGCCATCCGTTCAGCTTACGGCTTCCGTGCTCCCTCCGGAGGAAAAACCGGAACCACCAATGGGCCCACCGACGGATGGTATGCCGGATATACCTCCGCTCTCACATGTGCCGTCTGGGTGGGAATGGACCAAGGCGAAACGATCTTGAAACAAGCCTCGGGTTCCAGCCTTGCTCTCCCAATCTGGGTAGACATCATGAAAGGCTCCGACCGACTTCCTGCCATTGAAAACGGACCAATTGCACCAGGACGCGCGCTCCTTGTTGAGCCTGCAGAAGATGTCATTCCCAACGCACGACCCGTCGATAGCATTCCAAATGCCGTTCCCATTCGCTAGGTTGGGAAGATTTCGGCCATTGAATCCCCAGCTCCGTGTTGGGTCAGGATTGGTTTCAAGATATCCCGATAGTCCGTTTCTACGGGAACGTCCCCGGGCCCGACCAAAATCCCTGTCTCCAATTCGGGCAATTCTCCAAATACATTGCCTCTTTCCGCGCCCCCCATCACCAGCATCGCTCCCCCCCGACCGTGATCAGTTCCAAAAGAAGAATTCTCCGCCACCCGCCGGCCAAACTCGGTCATCACCACCACCGTGACCTTCTGCATGAGTTCTCCAAGGTCGCGATGAAACGCCGCGAGACCATCAGACAATCTCGTCATCAACGGCATGATTAATGGTTCCTGAGCGAAATGTGAATCCCATCCATCAAGATCCAAAGAAACCGCTTCAAGGCCAACCCGCGCCCGAATCAATCGAGCAGCCTGGCGTAATCCATTCGAAAAAGAGTCATCCCCATACTCTGCGCCATTCATCGGAGGCAAATCCTCACTTCGAAGTTTCTCGAGCCGGTCAAGAGCCTGTAAGGTATCGCGCGCAGCCGGCCCAAGAATACTCTCATCCTTCCCATAGAGCGCTCCCAATTCCGTTTGCAACTTGGCGGTAGGCCCGAACTTACTCCCCAGAGAAAAAGTGTCCATCGACTCCATCACCGTGGCCGCCGGGGCGCCACGAAGAACTTCCGGCATGGCCTTGCCAAGAGCAATCGCCGAAAGCGCCGTTGGTGGTGCGCCATCCCGAAAGCGTAAAAAACGTCCCAGCCAGCCACCGGCCACGGGACCACCGTGCTCCATCAAATCCTGAGCGTAGAAATGCGAACGCGTGTCGTCGTTCGAACCGACCGCAGGCACCACCGTCAGCCCTCCGTTCTTATAGATCTCATGGATCCCCGAGAGGGCGGGATTGAGTCCGCAATTCGCATCCCCTAATTTCAAAATATCTCCTTCCGGCACTGCAAGCGTCGGCCTGACTTTATAGTATTCGCCGTTTCCAACCGGGGGAACCATCGTCAACCCATCGGCGCCGCCTCGCAAGAACACCACCACCAGGGCTCGCTGCTCGTCGCCATTTCCTGAAATGATTCCTGTTCCTTTCACCGCCATTGAAATCCAGGTGAAGCCAAAAGAAGAGCGAGTGGTTCACCCGTTCGCTCAATTCCAGCCAGTTCTTCTTTTGATGGAATCCGGCCCAGCAAACTCGCCGACAAACCTTCCTCTCCACCTGCCTTCTCGATCAGTTCATCCTGATCGACTTCGATCTCCTCACTCACTTCATTGCGGGACAAAGCAATCGCAAAGTGCCATCGCCATAAAAGCGTTCCCGTCCAAGGAGATGCCACATCAGGATAGCCATCGGGCGTCGGATACTGAAAAGGGGCATGTCCCATTCGGATCAAGTAATCGACGAGATCCATCTCTGAGGAAACCTTGGCACGCGTTCCTCTCAGTGCGGAAACGATAAACTCAAATGGGCGCTTTAACTTCTGCCCGCGTGCTCCTGTCAAAAATTCATCGGTTGCAAAAACCGCCCGCAGCGTTGTCAAGATATCGCCTCTACTCGAGGAAAACGCTTTCGCCGTTGCCTCGATGGATTCATTGGACGGCTCGTCGGCGATAAAACGAATGCAGAGTTTCTTTGCCAAATATCTGGCTGTCGAAGCATGTTCGCAAACAATCTCAAGAACATCATCGAGATCCTTCTCTCCTCCACCCGATGCGATTTCGTGCCCGAGCACAGTCTTGGAACCATCATCGTGTGCATCGGAAAAAAACTCCACTCTTCCTTTATGAAATCGCCCCTTGTCCCTCACCGTCCAACCACTCAAACATCGGGCAACCTCCATTACATCCTTCTGGGCATACCCACCGTCGACTCCCAAAGTGTGCAATTCCAGAAGCTCACGGGCGTAGTTTTCATTGGGCGTCTCACTGGAGTTCCGTTTCCGGTTCTCCCTGCCGTCAAGATACCAAAGCATCGCCGGGCTCAGAGCCGAAGCCCGAACCAAATCTGAAAAATTTCCCAACGCATTCTTACGAATAACCTCTCGATCATCCGCTGCCTTGAGCCATCGACATTCCTTCTTTGAGACATCGATATTGAAATGATCACTCCAAAAGTGAGCCATGACCTCAAACAACTGCCGCTTACTGCGCGTCGCCCTTACCAAGGTTGCCCGGGTCAACTGCTCGAGCAAAAAAGCCTCTTTGTATTCATACATTTCTCCCAAGGGGGCATGAATGGCCTCAAACCTCCGCACCGCCCGCTGTGCTCGGTTGTCTTCAAGTTCATCCGGCTCAAGCTGTTCGTCGAGAAATGCCGCAATGGCAGATTCTTCGGTATCAGCCAATCCTTTCACTCTAGCATACTCAGAAGGGGTGGGTCCGAAGGTAGTTCGGTTCAAAACGTGGGAAATGAGATCAATCCCCTCTCCCGTCGGAGGCACCACCGGACCTTCCTTTCCTCCCAATCCCAACCAGTCCTCGACTCGCTCGCAACTCGAAGTTGAGAAGAGTGTGAATCCGGCAGCAGCCCTCATAAAATGGCGACGCGACACCTCATCTGACTCGCGTTGCTTCATTCACCCAAGACATTCCTACCATCACGCCACGCCAAAAATGCCGCTCCGATTCCTGAAAAAAATGCCACCGGAAAAACAAAGAACCAGCCCAGTAACGGAAAAATAAATATCAGCCCCAAAACGATCCCTCCCCGCTTTACTCTCAGCCACGGTTGGGCTTCGTCGTTCGGATTCACAAGTCCCTTGCCCAGACGCAGACAAAGACCCGCCGATCCAAAAAGCCCCATCAAGAAGACAAGGAGCGTCAGAAGTATCCCGGCGATTTTCAAGACCGGAGGACCGCCATTTACCATCGCCAGACCGATCCCGATCAGCGGGATTCCTATTGCCGCTCCAATTAAGAGCGACTTCCAGGGCGAGCTACCATAACGCCCGCAACTTCTCTCTACCAACCCAGGAGCCAGAGCCACCGCAGCCACCCAGTAGGCAATTGTGATGACGAAGAACCCTAAAATCACAAAAGTCCATAAGAGGACATCGGCCATAATCATTTCGCTACCTTCCTTTCCATTGTTTGATTCACAGTAAACATACGACACAACCCAAAAAAAAGTAACAAGTAAATCACGCACCGCATTTTCCTCCTTCCCGATCCTCCTGCCATTTGAATAATCACCTCATGATATCGCTTCGCGTTTTACTCTTATTCCTCGTCCTAGCCACGGGCAGTGGCGCCAAACCCAACATCGTGATCATTCTCGTCGATGACATGGGCTACGGCGATCCTGCCTGTTTCAATCCCGAGTCCAAAATCATCACTCCGAACATCGACTCCCTCGCACGCAATGGCATGAAATTCACCGACGCACACGCGCCCGGACCGCTGTGCCACATGTCACGCTACGGACTCCTCACCGGCCGTTATCCCTTCCGGACCGACGTCACGAAATGGCCCAAGCAACCACTGATCACGGCGGAGCAAATGACCATTGCCTCACTTGCCAAATCACAAGGCTACACCACCGCTATGGTTGGCAAATGGCACCTGGGATTTCGAGAAAACGGCTACGAGAAGCCTCTGAAAGGTGGACCGATTGATCGTGGCTTTGATTCCTACTTCGGCATACGTGCTTCCACTGACATCCCTCCTTACTTTTACATTCGCGGAGACAAGGCAGTGCAACCACCAAGCGGTCATATCGAAGCTGAGTTGTCGGAGAACTGGCACCGAATCCAAGGCAGGATGCGTCGTGCCGGAGGAATTTCGCCCGACATGAACCTCGACGACGTTCTTCCAAAATTCACCGACGAAGCCACCAAAATCATCGCCTCCCACGATCAAAAAAATCCTCTCATGCTCTATCTCGCCTACCCCGCGCCCCACACTCCGTGGCTCCCGTCAAAAGAGTTTCTCGGCAAGAGCAAGGTGAGCATTTATGGCGACTTTGTCATGATGGTCGATGCTCAAATCGGCCGCGTTCTCACCGCCCTAAAGTCAGCAAAAATGGAAGAGGACACTCTCGTCATCTTCACCTCGGACAATGGTCCCTGCTGGTTTGACAAGGACGTCAAAAAGTTTGGCCACGATTCACAAGGTGGTCTTCGCGGGATGAAAGCCGATGCCTGGGAGGCCGGACATCGCATGCCCTTCATCGCCCGTTGGCCCAAGAAGGTGAAATCTGGAACGACAAGTAAGCAGCTCATTTGCTTCACTGATTTCCTCGCCACCTTTGCCGACATTATGGGATCCGACCTTCCCGATGAGGCTGGCCCCGATAGCTTCAGCTTCCTCCCTGCGCTTTCCGGGAAATCTTCCTCACGGGACACCTTCGTGATGCGTGCCGGAAGCGCGGCCGTCATGACGATTCGCGAAGGCGATTGGAAGCTCATCACCAAGCTTGGCTCGGGCGGGTTTTCAAAACCAAAAATCATCAAGTCGAAACCAGACGGCCCTCAAGGGCAGCTTTACCACTTGGGAAATGACCTGAGTGAAACCAATAACCTCTACCTCAAGCACCCCGAAATCGTCGCCCGACTTTCGGAAAAACTGGAGCAACTCAAAGAATCCCCGCACCGCCACCTCAAATAAGATGACACCTTCCCGCCGCAACTTCCTCCGTGGTTTCGGAACCACCGCCGCCCTCGCCTCGACTTCACTCGCTCAGGACGCCCGACCGATCGCCCGAAAAGGCCGCATCAAGCAAGTCATCGCGGCCTGGCCCTTCGCTGTCGGAGCAAAATGGACGCCGCAAGATCTCATCAAGCATGCCAAGCAACTCGGCGTTTCGGGAGTCGAACTGTTTTCCGCCGAGCAACTTCCCCTCCTCAAAGGCACCGGACTCGTCTGCGCCGCGACCAAGTCGCACAGCTTTGAACGAGGAATGAACAACAAGGGACATCATCCCGAAGTTTTTGCGACTCTCGAAAAAGCCATCATGGCCACCGGCGCGGCCGGTTTCCCGAACGTCATGACCTTCACCGGCCTTCTCGATACCTCGAATCAGAAAAACGGCAGCCTTGTTCGTCAGGACGAAGGAATCAAAAACTGTATCGAGGGTTTCAAGAAGATGGCTACGCTCGCCGAAAAACATAAAGTCACTCTCGTCCTCGAACCTCTCAATTCCCGCGTCGCCGAGAAGATGAAGGGGCACCCCGGATACCAGGGCGACCACATCGATGCCTGTGTCGAGATCGTAAAATCCGTCTCTTCGCCCAGCCTCAAAGTTCTCTTTGACGCCTACCATGTGCAAATCATGGATGGAGACCTGATTCGCCGCATCGAGCAGCATCACGAATTCATTGGCCACGTTCAAATCGCCGGAAACCCCGGACGAGGAGAAATTGGCGACACTCAGGAAATCAACTACCGTGGACTCATGAAGGCCCTCCTGAAATTCAACTACACCGGCTATGTCGGTCACGAATGGATCCCAACCGGCGACCCAATCAAAGGGCTCGAAGAAGCCATTTCCATCTGTGACATTTAACCCACCCCATCATGAAAAAAATTTTCCTCTTTCTCGCCTCGGCAACCTTGGCCAACGCCTCGCCCGTTGACGGCTCCAAGCCAAACATCATCTTCATCCTGTCCGATGACATGGGCTGGAACGAACCCGCCTTCAATGGCGGCGACGCCAAACTCACTCCTCATATCACCAAGCTCCGGAACGAAGGCGTCAGCTTAAATCAATTCTATGTTCACGCCGTCTGCGCCCCCACCCGCGCCGCCTTCCTGACCGGACGCTACGCCTTCCGCACCTGGAGCGATTGGCGTTCCGAAGACTTTGGCAAGCCCAGTTACCTCGCCAAACTTGGCATGAAGTTGGTCAAAAACGAAGCCGGAGACGAAACCCGTCGCATTCACGGATTGGCATCCGAAGAACGGACCGTCGCTGAAGTTTTAAAAGAAGCGGGCTACTTTACCTCTATCGCCGGTAAGTGGCATTGCGGCGAGTGGCTCTCCGGCCAACTTCCCATGGGCCAGGGCTTCATGCATCAATATGGTCACTACGGTTGGGGGATCGATTACAACAACAAGACCATTCCCCACAACGCCCCCGCGCGCTTTGCGGTTTACGACTGGCACCGAAACCAAGAACCACTTTTTGAACCCGGTTACTCCACCGACCTCATCGCCAACGAAGCCGTCCGCGTGATCGCCGACCATCGCATGAAACGAAAAGAGCAACCTCTTTTCATGTATGTTGCCTTCAACGCGGTGCACGGACCACTTGAAGAGATCCCGCGATACGTCGAAGAACACGGAAAACGTTACGCCGCTCTCAAGTGCCTCGACGATGCTGTCGGGCTCATCACCAACGCCGTCGATCAAAGTGGCTTTGGAGACAACACCCTCCTCATCTTTGCCAACGACAACGGAGGCCTTCGCGAAGACATGAACGCCCCCTATCGCGGCACCAAAAATACCAACTACGAAGGCGGAGTGCGCGTTCCTTGCGTCATGCGCTGGCCCAAAACTCTTACCCCAAAAAGCACCAACAGCGCCCTCATGCACATTACCGATCTCTACAGCACCTTCGCCACCCTCGCCGGATCTTCACTGGAGCAAGAGCGTCCACTCGATGGCAAGAACATGACCGACGTTCTCTTTGACAAGGCTTCGAGTCCACGTGATGAAATCATCTTCGAAGTCTCAGGAAGTGTCCGTCTTCCCGCGATCCTAAAAGGAAAATACAAACTCATCGGGAAAGAACTCTATGATCTCGAGGCCGATCCCTCCGAGCAGAAAGACATCTCTAAAAAACGTCCAGACATCGTGAAAGAACTGACCGACCGCGTCACTGCGGTTGGCAAAGAACGTCCACCCCTTACCGGTATTGATCGCCTCATGTCCCCCGCTCTTCCCTGGATCTACGGTCAACAAGAGGACGAAAATGTCCCCCATTGGGTGAAACAAGAGGTCCAAAAGATTCGCGACAGCCAACCCAAGGAATGGGCACCAGGCACCACCCCTTGGCCCCAAGCCCCCAAAGATGGGAAAATCATCTACACCGGCGACGGACGTTAATCCGAGCGAAATGAAACAGGCGAGCAAGATCAAAGACAAAGTTTTAAAAAAACCACCTTCCTGAGGCGGTTTCCCCAAGCGAGACGCCCGCAAAAGCTTTGGGCTTTGG
>JAPKDJ010000078.1 GCA_026421245.1 Akkermansiaceae bacterium
TCGTCGACTTCAACGACCGCCTCAAATCCATGACCAAAGGCTACGGCTCCATGGACTACGAGCACGCCGGATACCGCGCCGCTAATATGGTCAAAATGGACATGCTCATCGCAGGCGAACCCGTCGAAGCCTTCTCCACCATCGTCCACCGCGACAAAGCCGTCGGCCGAGGCCGCGAACTCGCCGCCAAGCTCAAGGAAGTCATCCCCACCCAAATGTTCGTCGTTGCTATCCAGGCCGCCATCGGCGGAAACATCATCGCGAGAGAAACTATCTCCGCGATGCGCAAAAACGTCACCGCCAAATGCTACGGAGGCGACATCTCCCGAAAGCGCAAACTCCTCGAGAAGCAGAAAAAGGGTAAGGCCAAAATGAAAGCCTTCGGCAAAGTCAACATCCCCCAAGACGCCTTCATCAAGGTGCTGAAGTCTGGAGATTAAAGGAAAGGAGTCGCTGGGACCGGACCTCCGCTTCTCAACCAAGCCTTCAAGCCAAGTGGCGAAACGCCACCACTCCCTTTCCAGATGATTGCGAAATCACTGACAAATGGTATTCTTCCCGCAATTCAGATGGAACCTTCCACCTCACAGCCGCCCCCCCTCACCGAGGGCATCGAAGAAACCGCCGAAAAAGTCCGATCACGTAAAAAGCGCATGAGCTGGCCGTTTGTTGTCTCTGAGACAAAATCGAAAGAGACAACTCAAGTAACTTAGCTCCGTTTCTTAGTCGGCCTCCAAACGGAGCCACACCTTGGAGAAATCCTGCTGCCGCACATCCGCCTTGTGCGCCCAAAAAGAAAAGTTCCTGCTACCGAAAATCTCCGGAGCTTCTTCAGCTTCCCTTTCATCCATCTCGTATTCAAAGAGCAAACACATCTCGCTCTCAGCGGCCTGGATTTCTTCCAAGTTCGCCTCGTCTGCCCGCATCGGATCCTCCCCGTTAATCTGCTCACGACATCTGAACGCATACAACGCTCCATCGGCAGCCCCGGAATACCCCCCAATATGCCCGCACGAAGCTCCTCCCTCGTCATCTTCGGGTCCCGATTCCAACTCCTCCATCAAATCATCGGATAATTCCACCTCTTCAAACAAAGGATGATCCATAAAAGGAAGGGTCTCTACTTTCCCAAAACGGAGAGGTCGGGCTTTAAAGACAAATCCATCATTCAAATTTTCAGGCCGCTCGGAAACACCTGTGTCGCCTCCTGGGGTATCGGCGACCCACAAGACCCTCCAGCCTTCCACCTCGGAGGGATCGTCACCCCACGGTTCGTTTTTAAAATCGTAGAAGAAGAGCAGGACCCCGTCTCGGGGGAGCCAATCGTGGAGAATCGGCAGCTCCTCCAAATAAATCGTAGCGAGAAGACTCAAGGATTGGCCCTCATACTGAGGCCACTCAAATTCCAAACCCTCGGGAGGCAAGCCCCCTGTCAATGACCGAAACTCTCCCTGCACTTCCTTCATTCCAATGGCACACTGGGCGTAGGCATTAAGTTGCTCGGGGACACCTCCAATTTTGAACATTCCAACTTGTATTCGATGACTTGGTTCAATCAAGGGTGAACAAATCACTAACTCTCTGCAGGCTCCAGTTCCAGGAACCATCCCTCCGAGCCCTAAAGAAGCAGAAAGGAGCTCGCAGCATAGGTCAGCCATCTGACTCAGCCCAAGCAGGTGGCCTCGGTTCCCACAAAGTCCATATCCGGATTCGCCCCCCGAGATCTCAAGTCTCGTCTCTATATTCCGGACATGCCCGGAACTGCCGCCCTGTTCGAATGAGAACCTGGAATCAACTCAGCTCTATCGATATTCTGCCACCCACCGCCGCTGGGGCCTCCGGCCTTTGCTCCTAAGCACCGCGATAACTCAACCCCGACTAACCTCTCATAAGAGTTGGCTCAAAGAACGGGGACACGTCAACGGCAGCTGTGGAAACATCGTCCACAACACCTTCCTCTCCGATCGTTCCATTCGGATCATCCTACATCGGAGCTGCCGATCCCGCGGACTTCACTCCAGTAGATTTCAACGGCAATCCAGGCTGGAAGATTTCGAAAAAAATAAACTCTTCGTTAAATTGGCTGCCACACGAGCTCCCGTATTGCAAAAAATGAACCTTCATTGATCCCGCCTCAGAAGGTATCGTGGCACCTGAACTGCTCTTCTTGCACCACACTCATGCCACACCGCCTCAAGGACACCATCGGATTTACCAAAAACGGCCCCGCCATTGCCTCCCCCGACGAGGAAGAACGCCTCCGGGAGTTCGTCAACCTGAAGCTTGCGGCACGAGGCCACCATATCGTGGGCGAGGAAGACGACTACCCCTTCCTCGACCTCGGGCGTTCACTCATTGCCTCTTTCCAGGAAAAAACCCGGCTCCTTTCCGACTACCTTTGCCCGGTCGATCAGGCCATTCACGACTATCTCGCCCAAACCCTCGGCGATACCGAATCTTCCGCACTCGTGCCTGCCGGAGCCCTCGTTCTGGAACGGCATGGTATCGGCCGCATGCTCTCGCTTCCTCCCGATCAGGATGTCTTCAAGTCCTCCATCTTGAGCTCCTATCGCGTCAATCAAGGGGTCTGTCACAATCCCGCTTCCGACCGCCGAACCACCAAAGGAGTCTTCCACGTTGCCGAAGGCGGGCTTCCGGTTCCCGCCGACAAAAAAGAAGTCCCCTTGCAAACCTTTGCGGGACTCCTCAAAGCGGCCCTCACCCCGCCCGAGGACATCATGGTCCTCCCCTTTACCGGCAATAGCGAAACTCCGGCCAAGGTCTTTGTCTCCCTCCTTCTTCGTCCCATTGTCTGCCCTGCCATACCCGGCGTTTCAGAGGAGAAGCGCATGGAAATCCGCTTCTTTGCCCCCGGCAATCTCGTCTCCAATCTCGATTTTGTGGAGAGCATTTTTGGCAATGGTGGTGACCCCTACCTTCCCGAAAATGACTCCCGCCTCGATACCGAACATTGGACTGGCCACACTGGGTGCGTCATCCTCGCTCCCCAACTCACAAAGTTAAAAAAGAAGGACCTCGGCCTCCCTCACATCTCGGAAGCCACCGACCGGCAAAAGCATGATGGCATGTGCTGGGAATCCGAAGACGAACTCTACAACGACGGCTCGGCCTTCAAAATCACCTCGCGCGATACCAGCGGCACCATTGTCACTCTCATTGCTGACAACTACTACGGATACTGTAAAAAGGAGGTCAAAACCCAGCTCAGCTACGCCTCCAATCTTCTCGGAAATGCCGAGGAAGAGCACGCCGGAGGAGCCATCGCCTTTCCCGGCGCGGACCTTGGTGAAGATTTCGCCCTAAGCGAATTCAAGTGCGACGTTCACCACCGTTTCAAAAACGTCGTGAAACGATACGGCGAACTCATGGACCTGAAGCCTGAGGGCTACGGCATCGATAAAATTCATCGCGATATTTTCTACCTTCCCGAAAACGTCCGCATCCAACTCGACGACCAATCGATCACCTGGAACGATCAAAAAATCCCCCTCCGCCCCGGCATCACCTACATCCTCCCCTCCGGTTATAAGGTTGAAATGGTGAAGCCCTCCGAAGGCCAACGCTGGCGCCTCATCGGAACCAATGCCGAAGGAACCTTCTGCCACAAACCCTGCACCGTTTCCGGCGGCGGGAAATCGGAGATCTCAAAGTCCCTCTCGGATGCCATGATCTCCGGTCCGGTCATCGTGAAGAATTTCAAGAAGGACTTTAAAGCCGCCCTCCAACTCGTCCATCGCGACTACGGTGATCGTTACGAAAGCCCCAACGAACCCGGCAAAAAAAGTCGGCCTCTCCTCTGCACGACACGTTCACTCGGTTCGGTCATTCGACTTTTCACGCAGCACTCGGCCTACACCGAGGAATACAATGGGTGGCTCGCCTCCATCCCTCGCTCCGTCCGGGACCTCGTCTTTGTCATCAAGCGACTCTACAAGCCCGATTGGGAAAACGATGCGGACTGGGCCTCCCGTTTCAGCGTCGATCTCATCAATGGTCGCCCCGGTAACGAACTCATCTACCATCGCCAGCGCCTCGTCACACAATACCTCCGCGTCGGCTTCGCCGAAGACGGAACCTGGCGGACTTTTGGCCTGCGGAAGGATTTCTCTCCCGCAAAGAAGATTCAAACCGAGGACGACATCACCGCGTCCACCGTCATCCCTGCGAACCAGGTCGACGGGCTCCACCCCGACATCGTGAACCCCTCGCTCAAGTTTGCCAAGAACTGCGAGTATCGCCTCTTCCAGCGACCTGACGACGCCATCGTGCGAGGCTATGACAAGCAGGCCGAGCTCGACTTCAGCCACAAAGGCACCTTTTTCTCCAACTACGAGCCCATCCCCCGGTCCGACGCCGAGGAAATGAAGAAAGACGCCATCCGCTTCGAGCACTTTACCAGGCCGATGCAGAACATGTTCAACGACTATCTTGAAGCCGCATCGCCCGACTACGTCATCTCCACGCACCTCCCCCGCATCGTCGATGGCAAGCCGACCAAAAATCCCCGCTACCTCCAAAACCGCCCCGACCTGGAAGACCCACGCAGTCTCTATATCGCTGAGACCGGGTCCCGCTTTTACCGACGCCTTTCCCAGGACGCTCCCGTTCCCATGCCGGTCAACTCGGTCCTCCTTGGACGTCGAAACAACCCCGCCGAGCCTGGCATCCGCTCGCTCGCAGTCTATGCCCCCATCCACTATCAAGAACTCCCCGAGCTCTTCATGGACTTCATCGCCTCGCTGACAGGCAAGAGCCCCTCGACCACCGGTGCCGGATCCGAAGGAGCCCTCACCAAAGGCCCCTTCAACGCCCTGCTCCCCATTTACGATCTCAATGCCGCTCTCGTAAGTTACATCCTCACCACCGATCACGGCTTCTCTTCCGCAGCAGGTCACATTGGACGAAAATACCGCTTCGAGCACGACATCTCACTTCTTGTTCCCGAAATCTGGTCACGCATGTTTATCAACGAACGCGACCCCAAGTTTCTCATCGAAAATGGCTTCCTCGAAAAGATCGATGATTTTGAGAAAAGCGGTCGCACCATTCATGCCAGCCGTTTGGGTTATCGCATCAACGAGAACTTCGTTGGCACCTTCTTCGGCCGCATGTTCTCTGCCCCCGGCACCGTGTTCACGAGCGACATGCTTCGCCCCGAGGAACAATCGGAGGAAGACTACCTCGATGGCATCGACAACATTGTTGAAACACAAAAACGCATTGCCGAAAACTACTTCAAAGACGGCTCCATTGACGTCGCTTGTCCTCCACTCAAAGCTCTCCTCCACATCATGGTCGAAGGCAACTTCGAAGGAAAAACAATCACCGATCCGGAAATCCGGGGACTCTTTGATCGCAAAACCGTCCTTGCTTCCGATTGGTATCAAGCCCGCCTCGAGGCCAAGGTCGCCGTCGAACAAAAACTCATCGCGCGTAAGATCACTGCCTTGGACGACTTCTTGAACAAAGTCTCACACGAGAGCGAAATCTCCCGCCTTGGTATCCATGAAAAACTTGAGCAAGCCAAAGCCACACAAACCAAGGTGGGAACGGCTGAATTCCGGGCGTCTCTAATCGGAACCATCGGAACTGATCCCGCTTTGGCAGGAGAATAATTTTTTAAATTCCGACCCATTGATCGATGCCCCGATTATCTTGGGCGACTTTGTCACATCAGACAAACTGCTCGAGGCCGATCGATTGGAATTCACCGGTCATTTGTCGAAGACTGCCTGAAATCCTGCGCGATTCCCAATTCCTCGTCCAACTGCCGAACAATCGGACTTTGGCCTTTTTGTGGGGCAGATTGATTTGTTAGGGTATTTAATCGGCAGTCGCCAACGATTGCTCGCTCTTTTCGCGAACACGCTATGAAAAACAAACAATTCCCCGGAACCAAGGTTCTTCTTTCTCTCTGTTTGAGCACCCTTCTGGGCACTCAAACTACAACCGCAGAGCAAGTCATTTTCACCGAGATTCACTACAATGCCCAAGTCGGGCAACCCGACTTTCTCGAGGTGGCAAACAATACCGGCACTCCATTCGACATGGGACAGTGGTATTTCTCCGACGGAATTGACTACACCTTTCCTGATTTCAACTCCGGCGACACCGACGCCCATATCTTTAAGCAATTTGAAACCATTCTGGTTTCTCCGGTCGATGCCGCGACCCTGCGTGCCGCTTATCCTGATATTCCCGCCACAACTCGAATCTTTGGTCCGTATACCGGATCCCTGTCAAACTCGGGCGAAACTGTCACCCTAAACGATAAAAACGGCGTGGTCATGACCACTGTTAATTATAATGACGGCGGTAAATGGCCGGCGGCGGCGGACGGGACCGGGCACACACTGACACGGATCAACAACAATCTCGAGCAGGGCGAGTGGCGCAACTGGATGAGCAGCGCAGCGCCTGGTGGCACGCCGGGCAGAGCTCCTGCCAGCGAAGACGACCTGCCGACCACCACTACGCAGATTGCACAGACCACATCGGCATGGAAATACGATCAGAACGAGTCCAACATCGACCGCGGCACCACCTGGCGTGAGCCTGAATTTGATGACGGTGGCTGGCTTGAAGGCCCAGGTCCTTTCGGAAAAAATCATGTTGACCTATTTGGTTCGCCATGGACTACCGGTGGACGGACCACCTACTACTTGCGTCAGGATTTTCAATTCAACCATTTGTTTTCCAGCGCTACGATCGACATTGATTCCCACGTGGACGACGGCATCGTCGTCTACCTCAACGGCCAAGAGATCACCCGCTTCAACATGCCGGCCGGTGAGATCAACTACGATACCCCAGCGAGCGGCGGCCGCGAATGGGACGATCTGGCCGAAATCGCTTCCGGCTCCGACATCAGTGCTGCCCTCCAGACAGGGATGAATGTCCTCGCCGTCGAGGTCCACAACCTGAGAGCCGGCAGCTCGGACATCGCTTTCGGTGCAAATATCAGCATCACCTCGACCGCGCCACCCTCCGGCGCCCTGCCAAATCTCAACATCAGCGAAATTCACTTCGGGATCGATGGCAATGTCGATTGGATCGAACTCCATGCTCCCGGAAATTCTTCCGTATCTGTAGCAGCCTTCAAACTCTCGTCCACCCGCTCCCTCACTGACGCAGTGGATCTTGCCGGAAGCATTCCTTCCGGAGGCTATGTCAGTTTCCCTGTCACTTTTCCCACTGATGAAAATGGAGACGTAGACATCTTCCTCATTCATGGCAGCACTGTCGTCGATGCTGCGCGTTTGGACCGCGACCGAGGCGAGGAGGGATTCCAGTCTTATCCAGTTGGCAAGGAATGGTTTGGAGGAATGGGACATACCAAAGATGCCCCCAACGATCCTTCGACCCGTCAGACCTCCATCGTAATCAACGAGATCATGTACGACACCCCCTCGGATCAAGGGACCGGGGAATACATTGAACTCTACAACCGCGGACCTGAGAGCGTGGATCTTACCGGCTGGAAAATCGCCGACGGAGTGAGCTTTGACTTTCCAACCGGCACGACCCTCGCATCGGGTGACTACCTCGTGATCGCAGCCGATGTTGGCTACCTTACCGCTGCCCACGGAGCCATTCTGGCAATCGGTGATTGGAAGGGTGGCTTGCGGGATCGCGGTGAACTCATCCGCATTGAAGATCAAAACGGAAACATGGTCGATGAAGTCGATTACCTTCCCGAAGGTGATTGGCCAAACCTCGCTGACGGCGATGGCAGCAGCATGGAACTCCGCCACCCCGACATGGACAACAACGTGGCCACGGCATGGGGTGATAGTGCTGAAAGCGAAAAGTCCACGATGCAGACTTTCACCTACACCTCCGAATTTGTGCGTTCAAAATGGCTCCCACTCTCCTCGGGGCAAGAACTCCATGCCCATCTGGTTGGCGACTCGCACGTCATCCTAAAAAACATTTCCGTCAAACGGGACAATGCAGGCGCCAACCTCCTCAAGACCCCCAACGTCATGTCCCCTAATACCGCAAGTAGCTCGGGCTGGGTCACACAAGGAACCCATTGGGCCAGCTTCATGAATGCCGGCAAGCTCAACCTCATTGCAGATGGTCACGGCGACAACAAAGCCAACCGGGGCGAAGTCGATTTCGACACCAGTCCGATCGTTGGGCAAAGCTATACCCTCTCCTTTGACGGACGCTGGGTGAGCGGAAAATCACGAATCATTTTTCAAACACTCGATCATGGCTTCGGCACCAGTTTCCTCCTTCCCATTCCAGAAGACCTCGGAACTCCCGGTGCTGCAAACTCAGCCGCAATCACAACTGCGGCACCCACTGTCACTGGCGTCATTCACAGCCCTGCCGTTCCCAGCACCGGCCAAGCCGTCACGGTATCGGCGCGCATTGATTCCGCCGCCGCTCTAACCTCCGTGGAGCTCGTTCACCGTCTCGACAACACCAATGGCAATGGCACTTGGAATCGCGTCTCCATGACTGACGATGGCACCGGACTCTATAGTGCCACGGTGAACCAATACACCTCCCAGAAAAACGTCACCCAATTCTACGTCGAAGCAAAGGCTGGCGCTGTTGCAACGGCCCAACCCCGCTATGGTGCCGACCGCCCCGCGATGTGGGTTGTCGATAACCGGACCATGCCCAGTAAACTCCTCCGTGAGCGCTTCATCGTTTCAACCTACGATCGACAGGCTCTCAATACCTCCATCGGCGGCGGCGCAACCTTCGCCTACAATTTCCCACGGATGTCGAATCACTTCTTCAATGCCACCTTCATCGCTAACGAGAGCGAAATTTACTACAACGCCGAAATCCGGAAAAGCGGGAGTCCTTTCACCCGTGCCACCAATTCCAATCTCGCTCACGGAAAGTGGAAGCTCCCCGGCGACCGCCTTTTCCGCGGACGCCGCCGCAGCGTGATCGACGCCTCGGGAACCTCCGAGGGAAGTGGAACCCCCCGCTACTACGACGACCGCATCGCTCGCTACTTCCTCTATCAACTGGGCCACCCCATCAATGAGATGGAGTTTGTCCATTCGGTCATCAATGCTGACACTTTCAAGCTTCGCGAAAATCATGAGCCCATCTCAAATGATTTTCTGAATCGGAACTTCGCCAACGGAAACCAGGGCACTCTTCTTAGAATTGACGACGAGTGGCGCTTCACCAGCGACAATGGCGACAGCCGTCAGAGCCGCAATGCCGACTGGTCGTACAAAGACACCGAAAACCCCATCGCCTACCATAGCGAGTGGATCATGCGCTCCCGCGAATCCGACTATGACTTCGGAAGCTTTATCGAACTGACTCGTCTTCTCGATGAAGACAAGACTGATGAGACGACGCTCAACCGCGTCGCCAATGCCGACATGCTGGCCCTCAATGCCACCGTTCGCGGCTATGACGCTGACTGGGATACCCTCACGGTGAATCGTGGAAAGAACGCATACTTTTTCCGCCCCAAAGATGGCGATGGATGGATGCTCCTTCATTGGGATGGTGACCGGGTCTTTCAGAACACCACTCAGGCTATTCTCGGTGGACGCTCTGGAGTGAGCAAATACTTCGCCCGCCCCTTTGTGCGACGTCAGATGAATTACTACATGACGAAGCTCCTCGACGAACACACCAAAGGTTCTGCCCGGACCCAGGCCTGGATGCAGGCCGAATCCAATTCTGTCTCAGGAAGTGGGATTACCATGCCCATCTCTCACTACACCAACTGGTTCAACTCTCGGGAAAACACCGCCCGAAACTTCATCACGAGCACGGTGGCTAACACTACTTTCGTCGTCACCACGCCACCCACCGCTACCAGCGATGACATCATTACCCTCAATGGCAGCTCACCTCCCACCGTCTTCGCCATCCGCATAGCTGGGCAAGAAAACACAAGTCTCACTTGGCTTTCCAAAACCGCCTGGGAAATGAGCGGCATCGTTTTGAAGGAAGGAGCCAACACCCTTAATGTTGAAGGGGTTGATCACGACGGCATTGTCGTTGAGCAGGCTCAATTCACGATCACCAAAACGGACAATGCCCCACCGGTCATTGTTCTCGATTCCGCTCCCAAGTCGCTGAATCTTCCTCTTGGAGGATCATTTGTGTTGGATGCGACCGAAAGCTCCGACCCTGACGGAGATGATCTGACCTTCAATTGGCAAATCACCCCCGAGTCAGGTTCAAGCCTCATGGCGGGCGACAAGATGGTCACAGCTACTTTCACCCAGCCCGGCTTTTATGTCATCACCGTAAATGTGAGTGACCCCAATGCCAATACGAGCACTCGCACGATTGGAGTTTCAGTCCATATCGAGAGTGACTTCTCCAACTTTGGTAATCCGGCTCTTGAAGACTTCTGGACCAACTTCAAAGCGGAGAAGCACGAGAATTCCTCCAGCACTCCGCACTACTCATTGCAAGACCAAGAGGGCCGGCTCACCATTAATATTCCTGTTAGCCAAGCGCCCCTTGGACTTCCCCAACCCGTTCTTCCTCCACCGGTCAATTACCTCAATTTCGGCTCCACCTGGAAGTATGACGACTCCAATCAAGACCTCACCGGAATATTCGCCCAAACTGCGTTTGATGACAACTCTTGGTTATCCGGACCAGGATTCCTGGGCTTCAATGAAACCGGCCTTCCAGCCCCAGGCCTCCAGACCAGCACTCTCCGGCGCGCCAGAAACGCGGGACTCATCACCTACTATTTCAGAACAGAGTTCGAGTTCACAGGTGACCCAATCGGAGCGAAACTCTACATCGACCACATCGTTGATGACGGCGTTCGCTATTATCTGAATGGTCAAGTTCTGGGTTCGGTGAGGCTCCCCAATGGCGCCATTGATTCAAACACGCCCGGCGACCGACTTGCTGCGGAGGACGTGGTTGAAGAGAGCGTCCTCATTCTCGATGTCTCAGGCTCAATGGTGGAAGGAACCAATCTCTTCGCTGCCGAGGTCCACAACCAGAGCGCGGGGAGTAGTGACCTCGTCTTCGGAGCACGAGTCGATATTGCCGCCAATGCCGTCAGCATGGGACAACCAAATCTCGAGGACGTCCTCCATCCATGGATCCGGAGAGCACTCCCGGACGGTGACTGGGTTCTTCAAACCGAGGTCAAACTGGAAAAAGTTCAATTTGGCCAGTTTTACACCGGTCTCTTGGTAGAGGCTGACCAAGGCGGAAACTCCTTCCGCTACGGAATCGGATTTAAAGATGGCGACAGTATTGCCTCCCTGCGGGTCAACCCCTCGGGCAATTCAGAGTCGCTTACCACCACTCCGGCCCTCGAAAGCGATCTCGCTGTCATTCGGATGGAGAAAAAAGGAAACCTCCTCAGCTTTCACTGGTTACAAGATGGATCCTTTACCCAAATCAATCAACTCACCCTACCAGAGGGCACCACCTTTAGCACCGGAGGGGTCTTTGCAAGCACCGAGACCGAGCAATCCCTGGAAGCAAGTTTTGACTACGCGATGCTGATCAACTCCAGCGCTGATTTCACCTCTTGGATGATCGCAAACGGATTTGCCGATCCTGATACTGAATATGGAAATACCGGAATGAGCAATCTGTTGGCTTACGCCCTTGGCCGAGATTTGAATTCACAAGTCGCTCCTACCATCACAAACGCCAACGGCACAATCGGCTTCACTCATCGTCAACGGATTGACGGTGGACAAGTGAGCTATCGGGTCGAAAAATCAACTGACCTCCTGATCTGGGAAGCCGCCGGAGACCTCACTCCAGATGGTAATCCGACACAGAATCCTGATGGCACCTTCACGGCCAACTTACTCAGCGACATTCCAGCGTCATCAGGCTCCGAGATCTACTACCGACTCGCGGTCAGCTTGGAGTAACTTTAAGATCCCCTCGGGGGCGACACGGAGTGACTTCGTGAGCCAAGACAATGGATCCCTTTTGTAGGGATCCATTTATTTTTGAATCACTGTGTTCGCATCAGTTGCTCCCGCGTCGTATCCCCTCCCCAACCATCCAATGAGACGTAGATCAAAAACTCTTAAAATCGGGGGCGCAAAGAAATCGCGATGTCCCACCGAAGCGCGAAAGAGGGTCGGAGTTTCTCCCAAAATCGCCCCTATCACGGGCCTATTGGAGGATTATTTGCAAAGTTTATGACCTTCTACAATCGACGATTCTCAATCATCGCTGGTAAGAAGATCGCAAAAGGTCACTACGGCCGCAAGTGGCTCTTTCAGGAGGCACGTTATCTACTCACACACCCTGCCCCGCTTGCCGAAAACCCGACATCGTCCAATCCTCTACCTGCGTCGATGACAAAAATGCCAGAGGCCGGGCACGACGAGTACACTTAGGCTCATCGTCAAGAAAACCCCAGTTCCACAAAGAACTCCCATAGTCTGCAGCGTCTGATTGGAGGCCAGTGCCAGTGATCCAAAGCCCACAACCGTAGAGAGCCCGCAAAAGCAAATTGCCTTGCCCACCCCGTTCCAGACTTTGGTCAAATCTCCGCCACTCCGTCTGAGCGCGAAGATCAAGTGGATACTATAGTCGATCCCCGTCCCAACAATCAAAGGAATGGCCATGCTGCTAAGAAAATTCCACCTCCGCCCGCTGACCACAACGAACGCATTGATCAGGATGAGAACGACAATAAGAATGCCCGCCGTTAAGAGTGCATCCTTCCACGAACGGAAGACGACAATCAATGCCCCTAGCAATACCAAGGTGATCGGGATAAAAAGAAAATAGATATCCTTCTTCACCCTCGGCAACAGAACCAACTCCAACAACTTCCACCCCGAAACCGTCACCCCCTTGTCATTGAGGACAGCAAGCTCCATTGCGCTTTCTTCCGACACCTCGTCCTTCAACTGCACTCTCCCCGAAAAGTATCCCTTTTCGTGGAAAAACATCCTGGCAAATGAATCAAGCTCCCCCGGAGTCTTCGCAAGGTAACCTAGAACCAGCTTGTCGAGTGCCCGGCCTTTTTCACTAAAGCCGGCCTTCTCAAGCTGTTTCAAAATCTGATCCGATCGGTCTGAAACCCCTCTCCACATATCGGCGTTTACCAACCTCGCATCAAGATTGGGAAGCACCTTCACCGGCCACTCGGAACGGACCAGGATTCCTTCCTCCGTCAGTTCTTTGATTTTCTCTTCAGCGAATTCCAGTGAATCTCGTACTTCTTCGACCGAATCACCTTTGGCAAGGATGGAGAGATTTTTTTTCGACCAAGCTGGATAAAATTCCTGAATCGTTTCAAAGGTCTGCGCGGCTTCACTGACTTCCGGCTCAACCATGGAAATATTGAAGCTAATGCCGGGCATACCCTTCACACCAAAACTAACCGCCGAGCCAATCAGACAAATGGCTAAAAGTAATGAGCCGGCCTTTGCCCTCAAAAAGGGGGGGCTTAACAAACTGGCGGAAGTCTTTTGCGGGAACCTCTCCAAGGCCCACGGCATGATCCAGAGGCAGACAATCGCTCCCGTCACCAGACCTATCAAAATCAGCCCCCCCAGCTGCTGAACACCTTTGAAGGAGCTCAGTGTCAAAAGACCAAAAACAACCGCCGTGGTCAAAGCCGCCCACAGAATTCCCGGAGCCATCTCACGACGCAGGCTTGATGCCCGTTGCCCCGGTGAAGATTCACGGGCGATGACCACTCCGTAATCAATCACCAGCCCGAGAAGAATAGCGGCAAACCCAACACTCACAAGGTTGAGTGCCCCGAAGATCCATCCCGCCAGTCCCAAGGTGATCAGGAAAACAAGGCCCAAGATTACGGCCAAGAACCCTAATTGAACCGGACTCCGCTGAACCAGTAAAAATAAGAGCCCCACAATGATTGAAGTCATTGCAATGGTCCCCGACATATCCTTCTCCATCCCGGCTCCAACCTCGGCACTGTAAACCGGCCCTCCAGTGAGCCGGTAGGAAAAGCCCTCTTCTTCCCATTCGTCAGCCGCCGCCCGGATTTGTGTGACCCAATCCACGTGCTGCTGATAACCAAGGCCCAAATCTGTCTTGGCAATCATAATAAGCCAAAGCTTACCATCTTCGCTTTGGTAACTGAAGTTATTGCCCCTAAGCTGCGTCATTGCTGGATGAGCAAGAAAGCCCAACGGATCGTATGCCGCCATGGTCGCTTCGCCTTGATCCAGTGAGAGCTCAATCTTTCTTTTACTCTCTTGCAGGAGGCTTTCAAGGGCCTTGGGATCTGTGAGTCGATCAGCGAGGAACTTGGCTTCCCTGGGATCAGCATCGGCCCACATCCGGGCCAGACTTTGCGCGAAACTCTTGGGATCATCTTCGAACCGGGATCGATACTCGACTCGGCCACTTTGAATTCTTTCTTCAAGAAACGAGGCAAACTCGGCCGCATCCTCTTCAAAGATCTCCTCCTCGTGACGGAGAAGAAGAATGACCTTGTGATCATCGTCGAAGTGCTCGCGAAAAACCCGCAAGGCTTCGACTTCCGGAATGCCCGGCGGAAGAATTTCCAAAATATCAGTCGCGAAGCTCAACCGTCGGAAGCCCATGATGGAAACCATCAGAATCAAAGCAACAATGAGAATCGTTCGAATCGAGCGAAGCACGGCGGGAGACTGACTGATCCTCTTGAAATATCGACTTCCAAGATTGAGAAACTCTCAAAACCATCGATCTTACTCTCATGATCCGCATCGGCCTCCTGCTCCTGATTCTCCCCCTCGGACTTTTTGCCGACGAAACCGCTCCACTCAAGGCCGCCTTGGAGAAACAAGCTGAACACAAATCAGTCATCGTCGTTTTCCGACAGACCAAAAAAGTTCCGGCCCTCACTCATGAAATCAAAACAATGGGCAAGCTCTGGCTTATTCCAGGCAAAGCTTTTCGCTGGGAGCTGGGGAAGCCCAAAAAACAGACCATTATCTATAACGGCAAAGAAGTTCTGGTCCTCGATGAACTCAAAAAAACTGGAGAGCGGCTTTCATCAGAGGACAAGACGGTCAAACCTCTCTTTCTTACGCTCGGAATGGGAAAAGATGCCTCCTTCGATGGCTTGTTGAAGCTCTTCACAATCACCTCGACCAATCAGGCCCAGGGCCGCTACGTCGCAACTCTTTCGCCCAAACCTCGGGCTCTCAAGCGGGTCGTGAAATCACTTCTCATGCAGGTAAACTTGAAGACCTCCTTTCCGGAACGAATCGGCTGGGTGCAACGCGATGGCACCGAAGCCATGACCGAGTTTTTCAAACCGACGCTCGATAGCGAAATCGCCGCAAGCACTTTTCAAATCGAGGAAGGAGCTTATATGTGGAAGGGGTGATTAGAAGCGCTCGATTGCGGCTTCAATAAAGCCGAGGACCTCCTTACGCCCATCGCCCGTGCTTGCGGACGTTTCCATAAAAACCGGGGCCCCGTCACTAAACTCCTTCATCGCTTCAAGAAACAACCCGACGTTCTTTTTCACTTCCTTTGGTTTACTTTTGTCCGTCTTGGTAAAAAGTAGCGCAAAAGGAAGCTCTGCCTCAATCAGCCATGAGACAAATGCGAGATCAATTTTTTGAGGAGTATGCCGCGAGTCGATCAGCACGAAAGCCCCACAGAGGTTTTCACGTTCGAGTAAATACTCGGAAACAAATTCATTGAATTGGTCGCGCTGGGATTTCGAAACCTTGGCGTAACCATACCCGGGAAGATCAACCAGCCCCCAGGCGGCATTGATCTTGAAAAAATTGATTTCACGAGTCCGCCCAGGGGTTTTGGAAACACGGGCCAATCCTTCCTGCTTTGTGAGCAAATTAATGAGCGATGACTTTCCAACATTCGAACGGCCAATGAACGCGAATTCAGGAAGATCCGAGGGTGGGCACTCCGACAATCGAACCGCACTCTTACTAAAATTTGCCGACTGAATTCTCACTGAGCGCAAAGTATGCCATTGCCATTCGATTTTCCATCTCTGTGGCCGTTTTTTTCGCCTTCCATAAAACTGTTCACTTGGTTGCTAGTGAGTTTGGGGATGGGCTCTATGATTCTGCTCCCAATGAATTCGACTCCCGGCCTGTCGGATTACTGGATGGTAGGTTCGCACGAGATCATTCGCATACAGTCTCGATAAAACTGGAAGCACGGCAATCAGAGGTCATTTAAGATAGTTTTCAAAATTACTATGGAAAACAAACGCATTTTTTCTGGAGCCAACGGGATCAGGAGCTTTTGGCGATCTTTCCAAGTTGGGAGATCACGGGGCCATCTCCAAAGCCTTGAAACGAATCATCGCCTCCTCCGGCGATAACCTCCGTGGGTATCTCGATCTGATTCAAGTGGGAGATGACAAGGTATCGTTCACGGAAACCAAAGCCGAAGGAGATCAGCTTCGCCGCCATCAACTTGCTCAAATCATAGCGCTTCGAGGCTGATGTCACGCGTGTCAAATGAGAATCCCAGGACAATCAAGAGCATGTGGTCATCGCCGTAGAGACCACCGGAGGCCAAGCTAGCTCCCCAACCGAATCACAGAGATTGGCGTCGTTAAAATGATGGGCTCCGAGATCGTTGATCGTTTTCACCCCCCTCGTGAACCCGCAACGATCAATTCCCAGGAAAATCACAGAGCTTACCGACACCAGCAACGAGATGGTTATGGATGCTCCGAAATTTAGCGAGATGGCTGATAGGCTCCGGCAGTTTATTGATGATACGCTATTTGTCGCCCACAATGCAAAATCCGACGCTGGCTTCATCCGCTAGCAATTTGGCCGGATTGAGAAAGATTCTTACCGTCCCTTGGTTTGCGCTGTCGTCGAAGCTCGTATGTTCTTCCTCAAGCTCAAGTCATTCAGCCTTGCCAACCTTATGTCGTGAGTTCGATCTCCCACTCAAGAACCATCACCGCGCTTTGGCGCAACCTCAGGCAGCTACTTTACTTTCACTCGATAATTCTAAAGGTGCGGCGTCCTAACAGAGTTTGAACTCCGGCAGACAAGCTAAATCTCCGAAACATAGATTCAAAACTACAAAGAAAACGGCTGCTTCCTTTTGGAAGCAGCCGTGAAAACAAAAAGTAAAACGGATCTTGTAGTGTGTCTGCTATCGAAAACTATCGACGGCGACGAACTGCAAGCGCAAGTCCGGCAAGACCAGCAAGAAGGCTGGTGGATGGCTCAGGAATAGCGTCACCAACGTCGAAGGTAAGACCTTGCTTGAAGTTGTCGTTCTGAAGAGGTGGCGG
>JAPKDJ010000163.1 GCA_026421245.1 Akkermansiaceae bacterium
GCAAAAGAGAGCGGCGTAAAGACGAGTGATCATTATAAAAGGACGAGAGCTTGTTCAGGAGATAACCCCGGTCGGAATTGTCTCCTTTTCACCTCCCCTATTTACGATCTAATAAACGCTGTCTTTCGGATGCATTTTCTTCGAACCATTTCCTTCCTCACCCTCTCGCTCTCGGCGGCTTGGGCCGACGACTTCGTCGCGCAGACCCGCCCTTTCCTTGAGAAACACTGCATCTCCTGTCACGGCGAAGATAAACAAAAAGGCGACATCGTCCTCCACAACCTCAACTCCCTCGACGACGCCCTCAAAAAACACCGCCTCCTCGAGAACATCATCGACCAAGTCCGCCACGAGGACATGCCCCCCGATGACCAAGACGTTCTCCCCTCCAACGAAGAACGCAAAGAATTCATCGCGACCCTCACCGGCATCACCGACCGGATTAAATCAGGCGATATTCCCCAGCGGGCCGGACGCACCACTTTGCGCCGACTCAACCGCAACGAATACAACTACACCGTGCGCGATCTCTTTGGAGTAACCTACAATCCCGGAAAAGATTTCCCCGCCGATGGAGCCGGCGGTGAGGGCTTCGATAACATGGCCGACGCCCTCTTTTCTTCCCCCACCCTCCTGGAAAAATATCTCCAGGCGGCCAAGAAAGTGGTCGCCTCGGTTTACGCGAGCCCCACGCTCAAGAGCAAAATTATCTTCGCCACCCCGGAGAAACCCAGCCAAGACAAAGCCGCAGCCGAGAAGATCCTCAGCTACCACGCTACCCTGGCCTATCGCCGTCGCGTTTCGGGAGAGGACATGGCACCTCTCCTCAACGCCTTCGCAAAAGGGCAACAAGCCGGACTCGGCTATGAACAATCCCTGCGGGCTCCCCTCACCGCCCTCCTCATCAACCCCCGCTTTCTCTTCCGCGCGGAGCACGATCAATCAGAACAGAAAGAATGGCGACTCACTGACTTCGAAATCGCCACCCGCCTTTCCTATTTCCTCTGGTCCTCCATGCCCGACCGTGAGCTCTTCCGACTCGCCGATGAGGGAAAGCTCAGCGACCCCGCGGTGCTCAAAGCGCAAACCCTGCGCATGCTCGCCAGTCCCAAGGCGACCGCATTTTCCCGACACTTCGCCGGCCAGTGGCTCGGGTTTGAAAAAATGATTGATGAGGTCCAACCCGACCCCGAACGCTTCCCTGAGTTCAACGAAGAACTTCGACGCTCGATGTACCACGAGGGAATCGACTACTTCACCCACCTCGTGCGTGAAAACCGCCCCCTCACCGAGCTCATCGACAGCAACTACACCTTCGCCAACGCAGCCCTCTCCAAGCACTACAACCTGCGAGAGCGCGTCAGCGGCAAGACCCTGAAAAAAGTCACCCTCCACAACAAGAACCGCGGCGGCCTCCTCGGCATGGGTGCGATCCTCACCGCCACTTCTCTTCCTCTCCGCACCAGCCCGGTGCATCGCGGCGTTTGGATTCTCGATTCCATCCTCGGCGACCCCGCCCCGCCTCCCCCGCCCAATGCCGGTGAACTTCCGGAAGACGACACCCAAGCCGGTGGCCTCACCTTCCGCGAGCAACTTGCCGAGCATCGCAAAAATCCAACCTGCGCGAGCTGCCATGCCCGCATCGACCCTCTCGGCTTCGGTCTTGAGAACTACGACGCCATCGGACGCTGGCGCGAAAAGGATGCCAATGGAAAGCCCATCGACAGCAGCGCCGTCCTCCCCGGCGACATCAAATTCTCCACCCCCTACGAGCTCAAGCAACTCGTCCTCTTTGGCAGCGAAAAGTTCGCCCGGAACGCGACGCGCAAAATGATTTCCTACGCCACCGGCCGCAGCCTCGAATACTACGACGAAACCGTCGTCTCCAAAATCGTAGCCAAGCTCGGGAAAAAGAGCTATCCTATGCACGACCTCATCCTCGAAGTCGTCCAATCCCGCCCCTTCCTAAACCGCTCCGCCATTCGTTAGTCACCCCCTTCCAAGTCTCTCAAATTTCGTGTTCAAATCTCAAATTTCATATGGCCTACATCCAATCTAACCGCTGGAAAATTTCCCGCCGCCAAACTCTCAAAGGAGTCGGAGCCACGCTCGCGCTCCCTTTCCTCGAAGCCATGCGGCCCATGACGGCCTACGGCCAATCCGCGGCCGCCACCAGCGACCCCGTCCGCATGGCTTGCCTCTTCATGCCCAACGGAGTTCGTCCTGACAGGTGGACCCCCAGCGGAAGCGGTGGAAACTTCAACCTTTCACCCATCCTTTCCCCTCTCGAAGCGGTAAAGGACGATATCACCGTCATCAGCGGCCTTTCCAACTCTCCTTCCAAAAAAGGCGACGGACACTATTACAAAACCGCCAGTTGGCTCACCTGCACCACCATTGAAGCCACCGAGGGCTCCAACGTCAGCGCCAACGGAATCTCCATCGACCAAATCGCCGCCGAAATCATCGGCCGAAGCACCAGACTTCCCTCCATGGAGCTCGGCACCGAGCCCATCACCAGTGGAGTCGATCGCAACGTCAACCTGACCCGACTCTACGGCTCCCACATTTCCTGGAAAAAACCCGACGTCCCCCTCCCCTGCGAGATCAATCCGCGCATCGCCTTTGATCGACTCTTCCGCAACCGGGACAAGAATGGCAAAGCCGGCGCTTCCGCCGATCAATCGGTCCTCGATATCGTCCTCGACGACGCCAAGAGCCTTCAGCGCACCCTCGGAAAAGAGGACCAGCACAAGCTGGAGCAATACCTCGAAAGCGTCCGCGAAGTCGAACGCCGCATGGAGAATGAAGCCTCCAAGCTCGGTGCCGGACAAAAGCTCACGCCAAACGCTCTTTCTCAGCTCGAGATCCTCAACCAGGCCATCAACAAGGCCACGGGAGCAAAGAACAGCGACGAGCTCGGCTCCCGCCAGCGACTCAATGCCACCGAACATGTCCGCCTCATGATGGACATCATGGTCCTCGCCTTCTGGACCGACTCGACACGCGTCTCCACCTTCATGTTTGGAAACGCCGTATCAGGAAAGAACTTCTCCTTCCTCGATGGCGTCAGCGGAGGTCACCACTCCATTTCCCATCACAAAAATGATGGTAAACAACTCGACCAGTATCAGAAGATCAACACTTGGCACACCGAGCAATACGCCTACATGCTTCAGCGCATGAAAGCGATCCCCGAGGGGAACGCCAACCTTCTCGACAACTCGATGATCCTCTTTGGCTCCGGCATCCGTGATGGAAATGCCCACGCCACCAAAAACATCCCGATCATTCTTGCAGGAGGTGCCAATGGCCAGCTCAAAACCGGCCGCCACCTCGACACCGGCGGCGGAGAACTCGGCAGCCTCTACGTCGGCATGCTCAAGCGCCTCGGCGTCAAAAGCACTAAGGTAGGCGCCTTCAACAGCGAACTACGCGGAATTTAGCAATCCCAAAAAGCACCATTCCAGAT
>JAPKDJ010000164.1 GCA_026421245.1 Akkermansiaceae bacterium
GCAACGGTTCGTTCGAGGAGCTGGCTGGCGAAATGCCTGCCGGATGGGCAGTGCGTACCTATCGTGGGTCGGCGCAACACCGGGTCGCGGACGTCGCCCATACCGGCAAGCGTTCGATCGAGATTTCGGACGCCAAGGGCACCGACTCGAGCGTCCATTTTGATCTCAAGGTCGACCGAGACTCCGAGTATGAGCTCAGCGGCTGGATCAAGACCGAGAATGTGGCCGGTGGCGGCCACGGCGCACTGGTGAGTCTCCACGCTCTTCAAGGGCAGCCACGCAGCAAGGCTCTAAAAGGCACCAATGATTGGACGCAGGTCAAAGTGCGCTTCGAGACCGGCTCCACCAATTCGATCAGCATCAATTGCCTGTTCGGCGGCTGGGGCACCGCCACCGGCAAGGCCTGGTGGGACGACGTCAGTCTGCGCAAGGTCGAGTATGAGATCATCGCGAGCAACGAGCCTGAGGTCGTCAAAGGCGATGTCGTAAGCGGTAAGAAAATATTCATGACGCATCCGATCGCCGCCTGTATCCGCTGCCACGCCGTGAACGGTGTTGGCGGTCCAATCGGGCCCGCTTTGGACACCATCGCGACGCGCAAACAAGAGGACTATATCCTGCAAAGTCTCCTCGATCCGGGAGCGACGATCGCGGAGGGTTTCGTCGGCAAGGTGTCGCCGATGCCGCCGATGGGAGTGCTGTTGAAGCCGCAAGAGTTGGCCGACGTGATGGCCTACATCCTGACCCTGAAGTAAAGAAACCATCCAGCCCCGTGGACTCATCAAAGCGGCCGTGATTCTTAAACGAGATTAACGATGAATTGCTGACACGTGGAAAGTTTTGCTGATTGGCAACCTTCGAGAGAAGGTAATTAATATGAAAATTCTTAGCTGTGTTTTTGTGACTGCTTTGTGTGGAGCGGCTGCAGCGGCTGAGTATGCTGACGGCGAGCTTGGCAGCGAAGCGACGGTGACGGCCGAACGCGTCCACAATCGGATTGGCCTCATTGGTGGGCGAATGGTCGCGGACATGGCGAATTACGGCTATTTTGAAACGGCCTTGACGGCGCTTTGGACCGATCAGGACATCACCTTCCGAAACCTGGGCTGGCCGGCAGATGACGTCTTTGGGACGGCGCGCTCGGAGTTCGGGTCCGGCCTCAACACCAAATCCTGGAAACCGCCCGCCAACGCGGAGCAGGGCTTTGGCTATGAGACGCTGCTGGGTCAGGTGAACGATGCCAAGCCAACAACGCTGTTCGTGGTCTATGGTCGCGAAACCGCATTCTACAAGAGCCCTGAAGAGTTCGAGGCTTTCAAGCTCGGCTACATCACTCTGCTCGAAGATCTCGGCAACGTCGCGACGACCCTGATCCTGGTCAGCCCACCGCTGCTTGAGGATGCGGGCCGGCCACTTCCCGATCCCGGCGAAAACAACAAACGGATCCAACAGACCGCTGCGTTTATTAAGGGGCTTGCCAAGAAGGGGGGGCATCGATTGATCAATCTTACCGATCATTTGATTCCGGCGGGCGCCAAGAAAAACCTGACATTCAACGGTCAGCAATTCAATCAACACGGCCACCAGAAACTGTCACAGGTGATGCTCGAGCAGATGGGCTTGGCTGCCAACGGTGGCTACAAGGCAGAGTTTGCCGCGGATGGGACCGTGGGTGCCAGCCAGTCTGCTAAAGTGGAACAATTGGTGAAGACCAAGAATGGATTCCGCTTCGATTTGACCCCTGAGACGCTTCCCCTTCCGGGCGCCGGCGTCATTCTCATCCAAGACTCCACCGCGAGTTATGCGCTGAAGATCGACGGCGAAGTCGCCTTCTCCTGGGACAATGGCAAAAACCCGAAAGGGGTCACCGTCGTCGATGGGCGGGCGGACTCGCAGTATGAACGGCTGCGCCAACTGATCATCCAGAAAAACCGTTTCTATTCGACTCGTTTGCGGCCGCTGAACAAAACCTATACCCACTTGTTCCGCCGGCATGAAATGGGCCACCTCGCCAGCGAGATGGATGACCTGAAACGTCTTGCCGAAGAAAAAGAGGAACTGATCGCGCGTCTGCGTCAGCCCACAACCTATCGCTGTGTGATTGATGAGATCCTTCCCTGGAAGGAGGTTGTTGACCCCGGCCACTATGTTCCGGATCACATCCCTGAGCCGGACGTGGCGGAGGAACTGA
Organism: Akkermansiaceae bacterium; assembly: GCA_026421245.1. Classification (GTDB taxonomy): domain Bacteria; phylum Verrucomicrobiota; class Verrucomicrobiia; order Verrucomicrobiales; family Akkermansiaceae; genus SW10. The sequence goes on from JAPKDJ010000164.1 coordinate 2,192, forward strand.
AAGCCTTCACGGTTGCTGACGGCTTTGAAATCAATCTCTTCGCCGCCGATCCCATGATCAACAAGCCGATCAATATGAATTGGGACACGCGGGGACGTCTCTGGGTCACGGGCAGCACCACCTATCCCCATAACAAGCCAGGGCGCGCCCCCAATGACCGCATCATTATCCTGGAAGACACGGACCACGACGGTCGCGCCGATCGGTCGACCGTCTTCGCCGAGGGACTGCTGCTGCCGTATTCGGTGATGCCCGTTGCCGGTGGCGCCTATGTCTGCAGCGCCACTGATCTTATCCATCTGATCGACAAAGATGGCGATGATCATGCCGAGAGCCGCCGGGTGGTGTATTCCGGCTTCGGCAAAGCCGATTCCAGTCATCTTATCCACGGATTGCGCTGGGCGCCCTGGGGAGAGCTCTACTTTTCCCAAGCGATCTACATCAACAGTTTCGTCGAGACCCCCTGGGGATCCCGGCGCCTCAATGGCGGGGGTATCTGGCGCTTCCGGCCGGAGACCGAAAAGCTCGATATCTATACACGGGGAATGACCAACCCATGGGGTTTCGCTTTTGATCATTGGGGCCAATCGATTTCTACCGATGGTGCTGGCTGGCAAGGCCCTCACTATTGCTTCCCTGGTGTCGCCTACGCGATGGCAGTCAACGTCAAGGAGACGCTGGGCGGCATGATCATGACCGGAAAGCCGAAGAACACGGCTGCTGAATTCGTCTCCGGCAGTCATGCTCCCGACCACTGGCAAGGGAGCTTGCTGGCCAACGATTTTCGCGCCAACCGGACCGTCCGATACGAGATCGAAGAAAAGGACAGCGGCTACACGGCGCACGAAGTCGAAACCGTCCTGCACTCCAGCCATAATGCCTTTCGCCCCGTCGATATCAAGATCGGCCCCGACGGCGCGATTTACGTTCTCGACTTTTACGATGCGATTTTGGGTCACGGCGAGGTGGATTTTTATCACCCGGCTCGCAACAAGAGCCAGGGCCGCATCTGGCGTATTAGCGCAAAGGATCGCCCGCTGGTCAAAGCGCCGGCTATCTCCGGCGCTCCGATTGCCACCTTGCTCGATCATCTCAAAGCTGCGGAACAATACACCCGCGTCCGCGCCAAACGTGAACTCGCCGCTCGCGGCAGCGATGCTGTCCTGCCGGAACTGACACGCTGGATCGATGATCTCGATGCCGCCGACCCCAAATTTGAACACCACCTGCTTGAAGCCCTGTGGCTACGCGGAAGTTTGATGGCAC
>JAPKDJ010000165.1 GCA_026421245.1 Akkermansiaceae bacterium
GGGCAGGAGGAGGTGCTCGACCTGATCATGGTCTCTCTGTTCGCCGGGGGCCATTGTCTGATGACCGGTGTCCCGGGGCTTGCCAAGACGCTGATCGTCAGCAGCCTGGCCAAGACCCTGTCCCTGGATTATAAGCGCATCCAGTTTACACCGGATTTGATGCCGACGGATATTACCGGAACGATGGTGCTCGCGGAGGGCGATCAGAGACAGCGCTCATTTACCTTTAGAAGCGGCCCCATTTTCACGAACATGCTGCTTGCCGACGAGATTAATCGGACGCCGCCGAAGACACAGGCCGCGTTGCTGGAAGGAATGCAGGAGCGCCGCGTTACGGTTGGGGGCGTGACCCGCCCGCTGCCGGCGCCATTTGTGGTTTTGGCGACGCAGAATCCCTTGGAGCAAGAAGGAACCTACGCCCTGCCGGAAGCGCAACTGGATCGCTTTCTGTTCATGATAAATGTGGACTATCCGACACTGGCAGAGGAGGAGGATATCCTCCTCCGGACCACCTTGGATTCTATGCCCACTCTCGGCGCCATGATTAGCGGTGAGCAAATCATACAGTTTCAGAAACTAGTGCGGCGTGTGCCGGTGAGCCGCCATGTAGCGAACTATGCGGCTCGCCTGGCGCGATCAACGCGGCCAAGCGACCCTATCGCCCCTGACTTTATTCCGAAATGGGTGCAATGGGGCTCCGGCCCGCGAGCCGGGCAGTCCTTACTGCTGGCGGCGAAAGCACATGTCTTGCTGAGTGGACGGTTCAATGTGTCCGTACGCGACGTTCGCAAGTTCGTGCATCCTGTTTTTCGGCATCGCTTTGGTCTGAACTTTACCGCCGTCAGCGAGGGCTATGATACAGACACGATCGCCGACTGGCTCCTTGAGTCGGTGCCCGTGACCTATGGCGAGCAGCCAAAACGCAGTTTTTTCGGCACGCTCTTGGGCCGCAAAGCGAAGGTGAGCTAATATGGCGAAGACTTTCAATTCTTATAAATATCTACCGTCGCAGACGGCGGACCATCTGCGAAACCTACGCCTTGGCGTTAGCAAGCGCATGGACAGTGGCTTGCAGGGGCAACACCGATCGTCGACCTTCGGATCGTCGGTGGAGTTTGCTGAGTATCGGGAATATATGCAGGGTGATCCGATCGAGCGGATCGACTGGAACGTCTACGCCCGCACCGATAAGTACGTCATTCGCCGTTTCCACGACGAAGTCAATATCCGGGCCAACATCCTCTTGGACGTATCCGAAAGCATGTCCTTCAAGGATATGGGGGCGATGTCCAAGATGGACTACGGCAGCCACCTGGCTGCGGCGCTGATGTATGTGATGATTAATCAGGGTGATTCCACCAGCCTGGTCACCTTTGATGATGATCTACGCGACATCTACGAACCGGCTGCAACACTGGGCGGTCTGCGGCCGATGCTTGAGGGGCTCGAAGAGATCGTGCCAAAGGGCGAGAGTAATATTCAGCAGGCGCTGGCCAAGGCGACCGAGTTTTTCAAGGGGCGGTCGATGGTGGTCGTCATTTCCGATCTGTTGCAGGACCCCCGCGAAACGCTCAAGGGCATTGGAAGTCTCTCCTACGCGGGCCACGACGTGACCGTATTTCACGTGCTCGACCCTGCGGAAATCCGCCTGCCTCAGGAAGGCTTGATAGAGGTGGAGTTCCTAGAATCTGGCCGAAAAATGAACATCGACCTCACCGACTTTCGCGATCTGTACCTGCAGCGAATTCGCGAGTATCTGGACGAGGTCCGCATCGGCTGCGTCAATGAGGGGGCCAATTACATACTGGTCGATACCTCTACTGATTTACATGACGCACTACTGAAAAGGGCGACAAGCTGATGATGGTAGGTGCTTCAATGTTTCTGTTTCTACTGCCGCTGGTTGCGGCACCCGTGGCGTTTCATCTGTTGAAGCGCCGTCAGCGCAAGACGGTGATGTTCTCCACGGATCTGTTTTTCGACAGCATGAAACCGCGCTTGTCTTTTCATCGCAAGTTTCGCGAACCGCTTCTGCTAGTGGCCCGGACGCTGCTGCTCTTGTTCCTCCTGCTCGCTCTGGCGCGTCTGGCGTTTCCAAGCATGGGCAACATGTTTGGCTTGGGCGGCACGCAGGCGGTCGTGGTGGTTATTGACAACTCCAGTTCCATGCAGGGTCGCGCCGAGGGTAGTGACCGCAGCAAACTGACTGTGGCACTGGAGGGGGCACGAGCATTGCTGAAAAATATGGATGAGCGCGGCCAGGCCACGGTGGTTCTGCTGGTCTCTGATTCGTCGGCCGCCGGCTTAGGCGGGATGACCTCGGACAAGGGAGGGCTGCTGAGTTTCCTCGAGTCGATTCGTGCGACCGAGGCGACGGGTGATCCGGGCAAGGCGCTGCTGCGTGGCATGGCCTTGCTAAGGAATGCATCTTCGGGTGGCGGCGGCTCGCTACATGTCTTTACAGACTTACAGGAGTCGGAATGGAAAGATACCGCGCTGGCGGCCGACGATGTCGGAGCGGCTGGCAAAATTTTCCTCCATCGCATCCCGAGCGATAAACCGGACCTGCCGAATATCTGCCTGGTGCGGGCCGAGCTGTCTATGCGCAGAATCCTCCCCAATCAACCGTATTTCCTGGAAGTTCTCCTGCGCAACGACGGTGAGCAGGACTTGCAGGTTCGCGTTAACCGCACAGACTCTGAGCACAGCGTGGCTGAGACTGTCACTGTTGATGTCGGCGCGGGTAGTCAGCAGTTGCTCAAGCTGCCTATCCAGCCAAAGGCGCCGGGCCGTCACTGGATCCGCGTATGGTTTGAAGGGGATGGTTTTGATGGCGATAACCGGGTTTTTGTCCCCTACATTTGCGAGCAGAAAGGCGACATCTACTTCCTCGACAAGACCTCAGGCACCTTTGGGCTGTTGCCGCTCGCCTTGTCGCCCGGTGGCGATGGTCGACATACATCCTTGGTGCCCGCGTTCCTGTCGCCGGCTGACTTGCCCACTCGCATCAAGCAGAAGACGCCCATGATGGTCGTCCTGACTTGGGCGACCGCGTCGGCCCTGGATGCACCAACAAGTGCCTTGCTGGATCAATACACGCAACAAGGCGGAAACCTGCTGCTGTTGCCAGCCGTAAATGCTGGCGAATCAGTTGGCAAAGCCCCGGCTTGGCTCGGGGCCAAACAAGAGCCCTTGACACGTACCCCTGTGAGTCTGCCTCTGCAAGTTGCCGACCGCAAGTCGCCCTTCTGGTCCGAGCTCCGCGGCCTTGATGGGCAGGTGCGTATTGGCTCCGCGTTTGCCAAGAAGTATTACCCACTGTCATTCC
>JAPKDJ010000027.1 GCA_026421245.1 Akkermansiaceae bacterium
ACGCCAAGCCCCTCGACTGGTTTGAAATCGCGGGCGAAGACGGAAAATTCGTCAAGGCCCAAGCCGTGATCGACGGCAACACCGTTGTTGTCTCCAGCGACGCAATCGCCAAACCGAGCGCAGCAAGATTCGCCTGGCACCAGGAAGCCCAACCAAACCTCATCAATAAAGAAGGCCTGCCCGCCGGCCCCTTCAGAACGCATCGCCCATAGATCTTGCGATTGGCATAGCGGAGATGGCATCTAACTCCCCTTCTCTTTTTCTTGCACACCGGATTTTTCTGCTGCTAATATTTACATCACAATGATTTCTTTAATAAAAAATCTACTGCTCATAACAATCGCAGCTGTGGTTTTGGTCACAACCGCTTTTCCTGATGCGATTCACGATGCTGCTGCGAAAGGCGATCTTGCTGGTGTACAAGCAGAATTGGGTAAAGGCGTGGAGGTGAATACGAAGGGTAGTGGTGCTGCTGTGCCTCCTTTGCTTTTGGCCGCTTTAAATGGTCACATGGAAGTCGCCAAACTACTCACTGGCAACGGTGCGGATTTGGGAAGAGCTGATAAGTTTGGCAATAGCCCTTTGCATTATGCGTCTCACCATGGCAGCAAGGAAATCGTTATACTTCTAATCACTAACAGTGCAGATGTGAATGCAAAGGATTCAAGGCCCTCGCGCCAAAAGCAAATTCCTAACAGTGCGGGATGAGATCGATTCTCATGGCTGGAATCTTCGCAATCTTCTGTCCTCACTTGTGGGCAGGGGAAGGACACTGGGCTTTTCGCCCGGTGAAACGTCCCGTCCTCCCCGAAGCTGCAGCCGCTGACCCGATCAGTTGGATTGTCGGTGATGGCCTTGAGAGGGCGGGATTGTCTGCGGTGCCTGCCGCTGCTCGCCATGACTGGATTCGGCGCCTTTATTACAACCTGACCGGGCTGCCTCCTAAGTTCGAGAAGCTGAAGGCTCTTCTCGCTTCCGAAGAAACAGAGAGCGCTCTCGCCATGCGCCTTGTCGAAGAACTTCTGTCTTCTCCCCACTATGGTGAACGCTGGGCACGGCATTGGCTTGATGTGGCGCGCTACTCCGATACCAAGGGCTATGCCTATGGTGGTGAGGAATTCGACTTTCCCCACGCTTGGGTTTATCGCGACTGGGTGATCAAGGCCTTCAATGAGGACCTGCCCTATGATCAGTTTGTTCAGCGCCAGATTTCGGCGGATCTCTTGTTGGAGGAGAAGCTCTGTGATCGCGAAGATCTCGCTGCGATGGGATTTCTCACCTTGGGTCGTCGCTTTATAGGAGTGGAGCCCGAGATCATCGATGATCGGATCGATGTCGTCACGCGTGGGTTGCTGGGGCTCACCGTTTCCTGCGCGCGATGTCACGATCACAAGTTCGATCCCATTCCCACGACGGACTACTATGCACTCTACGGAGTCTTCAAGAGCTCAAGGGAGGATCTCCAGGCCATTGATCCTGAGGCTGCGCGCAAGCATGCCGAACTTGAGAAGAAGAAACTGGCTCTCGCAGCAGATTTCGAAAAAAGAGCGAGTGAGGTTGAAGGTCGCAGCCTTGCACGGGCCGCGGAGTACATGCTGGCAGCTCTCGATATCTCAATAGTGCCGCCACCGGACTTTGCGGAGGTTATTGAGAAGGACGATCTCAATCCGGCACAGATTCGGCGATGGTACGAGTTCCTATCGCAGAAATCGCGACGCGATGATCCCGTCTTTGGTCCTTGGTTGGCTTTGTCGAGAGGCGAGGCGCCAAAAATCACATCTGCAAACGTGCTAGTTTCCGAAGTTCTCCGACCTGCAGGGGAGGACCTGAAGAAGGCGGCGATGTGTTACCAGACCCTCTTTGGCCGCGCCGTGCAGGAAGAGAAGGACAACCACTCTGCGGATTGGAATGAAGTTCGTGAAGCCGTGACTGGACACGATTCCCCGATTCGTATTCCGCGTGACTACATTCACGATGTCGAGTGGCTCTTCGACGATGGAAACAAGAATCCATTGAAGAAACAGCAGGCTGCGATTGAGCGAGAGATCATTGGCCTGAAGAACAAGGCGTCCCACGCCCTTGTGATGGTTGATCGTGCGGTTGCTCAGAACGTTCGGGTCTTTAAACGTGGTCAGTATCCCACTCAGCTTGGCGAGGTCGGCCGTGGATCCATCGCGGTGTTGCATGGCGGTAAACGTCCGGTCTATCGCAGGGGTTCGGGGCGATTAGAGCTCGCCCGCGAGATCACGACAAAAGGAAATCCGCTGACTGCGCGCGTGATCGCGAATCGCATCTGGCAAGCGCACTTTGGGGAAGGACTGGTGCGGACGGAGAGCGATTTTGGAACGCGAAGCGAGCAGCCGAGCCATCCCAGATTGCTCGACTTCCTGGCCGCCGAGTTGATGGACCATGGCTGGTCTCTCAAGCACCTCCAGAGACGAATCACAAACTCCGCAGTCTATCGCCGGAAAGCGGGTGAAGCCCCGAAGGATGACCCGGAGAATCGCCTGCTTTCGGTCTTTCCGAGGCGACGTCACGATGTGGAGGCGATGCGCGATTCCATGTTAAGCGCGTCTGGTGAATTGGATTTGCGGATGGGGGGGGCACCGGGGCCACTCTTTGGAGGCGGAGCATCGCATCGACGGAGTATCTACGGTCGCATCGATCGACAATTCCTTCCCTCCACGTTGCTGGTTTTCGATTTCGCAAATCCGGAACTACATAGTCCGAGTCGTTACCGCACCAATGTCCCCCAGCAGGCCCTCTTCCTGATGAACGCGCCCTTCACCGTGAAGCGAGCGCAGGCGCTCTCCGATCGTGTTGAGAAGGAGGTGTTGAAGGGTGGTGATCGGGAAAAGATCGAACGTTTCTTTGAGCATGTCTACCAGCGGAGACCCACTGAAAGAGAACTTACAAATAGCATGCGCTTCGTAACGGCACTGCCCGCCGAAGTTGTCGAAGGAGTTCCCGAGAGCGAGGTTTGGAAATATGGCTATGGAAAGTTCGACGCAGAGAAACAACGCATCGCTGAGTTCCACAAGCTCCCTCACTTTGATGGATCCGCCTGGGGCGGTGGAACGAATTGGCCGGATGGAAAACTGGGGTGGTTGCGCCTCACGTCGCAAGGAGGTCATGCGGGGAACTCGGTCGACCACGCGGCGGTGCGGCGATGGACTTCGCCTGTTGACGGAGTGGTGAACGTCGCGGGAACGATTTCCAAGATCGAGGACTGTGGTGACGGGTTGCGAGGCTGGGTCATCAGCAACAAGCAGGGACTGCTCGGAGCGTGGAAGATCGATTTTGGAAAATCCCTAGCCGTTGAAATTGATGCCATCAAGGTCGAGACGGGAGAGACGCTCGACTTCGTGATCGATTGTGGGGAGGCAAACAATTTCAGCTGTGACGGATTCACGTGGGCCCCGCGATTGCAACTGGTCGGGAGCAAACGTGTCTGGGATGCGCGAAAGCACTTTGCAGGTGAAGTCAGCAAACTGGCTGCGCTGAGCGTCTGGGAGCGGTTTGCCCAAGCTCTTTTAATCTCAAACGAGGCAATGTTTTTGGATTAACGATGCGTTCCAATTCTGCGCTAGCTCTTGATCGTCGTCACTTCCTTCACCGTTGTGGAATGGGGATGGGAGCATTGGGACTTGGAGACATCCTGCACTCGGAAGTGTCGGCCGCTAACTCTGTTCCGCATTTCCCTGGTCGTGCCAAACGAGTGGTCCACTTTTTTCTCAATGGCGGACCGTCGCATGTGGACACCTTCGATCCCAAGCCCGCCTTGCAGAAGTATGCGGGCAAGGAATTGCCGCAGGGTAAGTTGCGCACCGAACGGAAGACCGGCGCGGCCTTTCCCTCGCCTTTCGAGTTCAAGCAATACGGTGAGAGCGGGATCGAGGTGAGTAGCATCTTTCCGAAGATTGCCGCCTGCATCGACGACATTGCGGTCATTCGCTCCATGAAGGCCAAGGTGCCCAATCATGAACCTTCCCTCATGCTCATGAACTGTGGCGACGCCATTCTGAGCCGACCGAGCGTGGGGTCATGGGCTACCTATGGTCTTGGTTCGGACAATGCAAATTTACCGGCCTTTGTTGCGATGTGCCCAGGAGGATATCCCATCAAGGGCGCCCAGAACTGGCAGGCCGGGTTCCTTCCCGGAGCATTTCAAGGTACTTTCATCGACAGCAAGCACAGTAAGGTGGAGAAGCTCATCGAGAACATCCGCAACAATGGACAATCGCCTTCCCAACAGCGCGCGCAGTTGAATTTCTTACAGGCCCTGAATCGAGGGCACCTGGAGGCGCGCGGCGGGTCGGATGACAAACTGCGGGCGCGGATCCAGAGTTTTGAACTGGCCTATCGCATGCAGATGGACGCCACTGATGCCTTTGATCTCGAACGCGAGCCCGATCACATTCGCGATCTTTATGGACGCGAAGTACACGGGCGGCAGACCCTCATTGCGCGCCGTCTCCTAGAACGAGGCGTGCGCTACGTCCAACTCTGGCACGGTGCAGGCCAACCATGGGACAATCACGATAATATCAAGGAAAACCATAGCAAACTCGCTCGGGAATTGGACGGTCCGGTCGCCGCCTTGCTCACCGATTTGAAGCAACGCGGGATGTTGGAGGACACCTTGGTGATCTTCGGAGGCGAATTCGGCCGCACTCCCACGGTGGAGCTCACCGGGGCCGGAAAATCAAAGCTCGGCCGTGATCATAATCCCTACGGATTCACGGTTTGGATGGCGGGTGGCGGAATCAAGGGAGGAACCATCTACGGCGCCACTGATGAATTCGGATTCGAAGCCACGGAGAATGTAGTCGAAGCCCACGACCTTCACGCCACGATCCTTCATCTCCTAGGCTTTGATCACGAGAACTTCACCTATCGCTACGCCGGTCGCGACTTCCGCCTCACTGATGTGGCAGGTGAGGTGATTCGTGATGTGGTGGCTTAGCGCGTAACTCCGCCGTCGTAGACGAAGTTCCAGCGCTCATTACTTTCTGACGGAGGTGGAGTGTTCCATCCATAGGAAGCTAAGACTTTGCTCTTTTTCAAATTGAGATCGAACTTGTTAACCTGTGCGAACTCGTCTGCCTTCCCTTGGAGCCTCACCAATAGGATCAAGAATTTTCCTTCCCTAAGTTCCTTGGCGATATCAAGCCGTTCGCCCCCCCCCTTTCCTCCCCCTCCCCTCCGATCAAAAGGCGGCTTCAAGGCCCTCTCGCCAAAAGCAAATTCCTAGGATTACTGTTTCAGATGACACCCCTATCAACCCAGCGGAAAGCACGTTAAGAACAGGAGCCCGACGATGACATTCTGAATCCTTGCCCTGACGCATCGCCTCCCCTATTTTCTAAGGCGTTATGAACACACGCCATTACCTTTCTCCCCCTCCAGTCCGGTCCAAAGGCGGCTTCAAGGCCCTCGCGCCAAAAGTAAATTCCTAGCAATACGGCAGCAGCGAAGGACGCTTCCCTCTAGCGTCCAACAAAATGAACCATCGTAGGAACAGCATAATGCAGACGTGGCGTGCCGTCCTTGGCGTGGGGATCCTTTCGGCTTCTGGGATGTCGTGGGGTGCCAATACCGAGGAAGCAGCGGCGGACAGCACTTCTCAGGCCGAGAAGCCGCCCGCCGCCCAACTCGCGATGGCGGAGGGGGTGGAGGCGACCCTCTTCGCCTCCGGATCGCAATTGTTCAACCCGTCGAGCATCGATGTCGATCACCGCGGTCGGGTCTGGGTCTGTGAGACTGTGAACTATCGCAAGAAACTGAACCCTGACGGAGATCGCATCAAGATCCTCGAGGACACCGACGGGGATGGGAGAGCAGACTCGGAGAAGACTTTTTACCAGGGGGCGGACATCGATGGTGGGCACGGGGTTTGCGTGCTTGGCAACCAGGTGATCGTCTCTGTGTCGGACCGGATCCTGCTGCTGACCGATTCGGATGGTGACGACGTCGCCGATTCCAAGAAACTCCTATTCAAGGGAAAGGTTTTGAATCCGGTGCACGGGCAACACGATCACGCAATCCACTCGGTGATGTTCGGCCCGGACGGCCGTCTCTATTTTAACTTCGGAAATTTCAATTCCGAGTTACGTCGCGAGAATGGGACGGTGGTGACCGACCGCTTCGGGCAGCCAGTGGACGGCAGCCGAAAACCGTACATGGATGGCATGGTGATCCGCTGTGAACTGGATGGTAGCGAGGTCGAGGTCCTCGGTTACAATTTCCGCAACAACTGGGAGGTCACGGTCGACTCCTTCGGCTCGATGTGGCAGTCGGATAACGACAATGGCTCCAGCAGCTGCCGGGTCAATTTTGTGATGGAGTACGGCAACTACGGCTACCGCGATGAGGTCACCGGGCTCGGCTATCAAAGTCCGCGCACGAACATGTCGCCGAAAATATCCGAGAGCATGTGGCATCAAAACGATCCGGGGGTCGTCCCGAATTTGCTCATCACCGGCGCCGGCGCACCGACTGGGATCTTGGTCTACGAGGGCGATCTCCTGCCGGAGCCGTTTCGCGGTCAGATGATCCACGCAGAGCCGGGGCGGAACGTCGTCTGGGCGTTCCCGATCGAAAAGAGCGGCGCTGGTTACACGGCGACGATTACCAACCTGGCGCACAGCGAAGAAGACCGAAACTACCGTCCATCAGATGTCTCGGTGGCGCCCGATGGCTCGCTGATCATCGCCGATTGGTACGATCCAGTTGACTGTTGCCATCGCACGATCGACGACACTGGCCGCTTGTTCCGCGTCGCCCCGCCCGGACACGCTTACACGGCTCCCAAGTTTGATTTCGAGACGCCCGAGGGCGCCACGGAGGCCTTGGGCAACCCCAACCTCTCCGCCCGCCACTTGGCCTGGACAGCTTTGCTGACAATGGGTTCGCGCGCCCGGCCGGCTCTTGAGGTGATGGCGAAAGATCGGAACCCGCGATACCGGGCGCGGGCGCTCTGGTTGCTTGCCGAGATCGAAGGGAACCCGCAGGCGGCGATCGATATGGCGGCGCAGGATGACGTAGATGATGTCCGCGCCCTCGCACTGCGAATAGCGCGGCGGCATCGTGTGCCGATCGAGCCAGTTGTGGGTGCCCTTGTCAGGGATCCCTCCGCGTTGGTCCGGCGGGAATGCGCAATCTCCCTGCATCGATTGACGAGCTCGGATGCGACACGGCTTTGGGGTGAACTTGCCCAGCAGCATGACGGCAAAGATCGCTGGTATCTGGAGGCGCTCGGGATTGGCGAACACAAAAACGAGGACGCCTGTTTTGATGCGTGGTTGGCGGCCGCCGGCGACGACTGGAACACGACTGCCGGTCGCGATATCATCTGGCGTTCGCGCGCGCCCAAGGCCGCCGGATATCTGGCAAAATTGCTGCTCTCCGCAGATCTACTGGAATCCGAAGCTCCGCGCCTGATGCGGGCTCTCGATTTTCACAATGGCGAGGCCAAGGAGGCCGCGTTAACCGCCATTCTCGCCGCTGGATCCAAGGATCGTCACTGGACATTTCTGGAGGCGTTTCGTCGCTTCGATGGCGTCACCCTCGCAGCCCGTCCCGATCTGGTGGCGCTGGTGCAAGCGGCGATCCTGGAGAGCAAGGGGACGATAACTTTTGTTGATCTGGTGGCGAAATACGATCGGCGCGATCTGGTGGAGGATCTGCTCGACATGGTGCGAACCGATCCTGGAAATCCGCCAGCAATCCGTGCGCTCCAACAACTGTTGGCTTTTGGCGAACAGCAACGCGTGACCGAGGCTCTGGCCAAACCAGATCAATCGACGGCCTTGATCGATGCGCTCGGTCTCGCCGGTGGCAAGGAATCGTTCACACTTCTCAAAAGCGTCACTGATGACGAATCCCGATCCCTGGCGGTTAGGACTCTCGCGGTTACAGCCATGGCGAAAAATCCGACCGGGGCCGGCGAACTCATGAAGCTCATCCAGGGCGATGCGGTCCCTCAGGAACTGGTCGCGCCAGCGGTGCGCGGTCTACTTCTTTCCCCAAACCCGGACACCCGCATATTCGCCGCCGAAAGACAAAAGCAGTTGGCGCCGGTGGGAGGCGAACGCTGGCCGCTGGAAAAACTACTCACTGCCAAGCCGGATCCCACCCGCGGGAAGGTGGCCTTCACCAAGGCCGGCTGCATCGCATGTCACGTCGTGAGTGGCGAGGGTATCCAATTCGGCCCGGAGTTAAGCGAGATTGGCAGCAAGCTGGATCGGGCCAATATGATCTCCGCGATTCTGGAACCTAACCAGACTGTTTCCCTCGGTTTTGAAGGCCTCATCGTCGAACTGAACGACGGTATGCAGCTCATCGGTTTCGTCTCCGGCGAAAGCGAGACCACGTTGAGCCTGAGAACAATCGGTGGTTTGCAAAAGGACGTGGACGTGTCGCTCATCAAGACCCGCAAGCCGATGAGGGCATCCCTGATGCCGGCCGGGCTCGACGCGGCCATCTCGTCGCAGGAACTCGTCGATCTTGTTGGTTGGCTGGGAACGCTTCGAGCACAGGCGGGGCTGGGAGAGGTTCGCAAGCACTTCAAAAAGTGAGGGAGCATTCTCCCCTTGCCCTGCCTCAGTCGCGTCTTTATTTTATTATCCTCATGAAAATAGTATCCACCCTCTTCGCATCTTTCGTCCTCACAGCAGCCGCTGGCGCCGTGGAGTATGTGACGCTGACATCCAAGACATTGGCCAAGGCGATCCCGTCGGGTGCACTTGTGGAAATTGTAGGTAGGAGGGCTAGCGTGGCTGATACAAGTATTCAGGAAGTTGAGCTGTCCTTTGTGGACGGCCAGAAGGGTTATATAGAAATCTCTGGAACGGTAAGTCAGTCCTCGAACCCAGTTTTAAATCGCAAATATATCTTTTCCGGACTTGCTAACGGCTCTCTAAACCCCAGATGATATAGATTCAGCGTCGCCCTCAAAATCACCCCGACCTCCGAGGCTAAACTCAGTCGTCTCTGGTGTCGTCACACTTCCCTCATCCGTTCCCCTTACAAGCCATGAAACCCGCAAATTCTCTTCTCATTCTACTCACAGCCTTGGCTGTCGTCATCAACTCCGCACAAACAACAAATGCCGACCTTGTTGTAAGTCAGGATCTTGGTGTTTTGGCAGCTGGCAGCATCACGGCCGTTAACGGCAACACGGCCACAGGAGCAAACAATTGCGACACATATTTTGCGGAAGAAGAGTTCCAAACCTGGAGAAATGAAATCGTCTTCCAGTTCACGGTCAGGCAAACCGCGTGTATTCAAATAACCAGTGTTGCCCTCGGCGGCGACCCGGACACGTTCCTGCTTAACAGCCTTGGAACCGAAGTGAACGCCGCAGGGCTCCTTAATGCAACAGGGGTCCTAGCATTTGCGTTACATGATGATGACGTGCCTCAAAGCGAAAAACTTGCGATAGTGGAACCGGGAACCTACTATATCTCTGTCGACGCCTATGGAGAACTGGATGCCATTTTTTTCTATAATCTGACCGTGAATGACGTGATCCTGCCGGTGGCATCATCAATCGGCGTAATCGCGGAGGCAGAGACACCGTTCACCATTGACACAATCGGCAACCTGATCGACACGGAAATTGCTGTTTTCAATGACAAGGGGGAACTGCAAGGCGAAAACGATGACGCTGCCTTCGCCGGTGACACTGTGCCGCCTGTCTACCAGAGCAGGATCGACTTCTTCGGACTTCCTGCTGGTAGCTATTATCTCGCCGTCGGTGCATGGGACACTCTCTGGAGCGGCTGTTTAGGAGCCGATGGCAGTGGGGGTTCTGAGGGAGGGCCACTGGATATCAATCACGGCCCGACAATTCCGTTCATAACGGGCGAGGAACTACCAGTCCCAGCTGTAAACTCAATTCGAGGGACACTTGAGGTGGGAGGCATACTCTGGTATTCCTTCGAGATCGGTAAAGTAATACCGCCCGAACCCGTTGCCCCCTTGCGCATCACCAATATCACGCGCAATACAGACGGGGACATAATCATTACCTTCAACTCGGTAGTTGGAAGAGAATACGGAGTCGACATCAGCATCGACATGAACGAGTGGCAGGAACTCACCGACGGATTGATCAGCGAAGCTAAAAGTACCATCTACACCCACACATCACCAGATCGTTCATCGCGCACCCTTTTCTACAGGATCCGCCAGCTGTGAGTAATTCCTCTGGAGTAGCCTGAGCAGGCAAAAAGGATCCCTCCGGCTGAGGCGCATGCCAACTCACCCAAGTGAGTATGGAGTCTGTTGCAAGTGCCGGCTTAAAAAACCGCCACCGCAGGGCACGTATTGTTGCAGAAGGCTCATCATCCCCCTCCTTTCTCCCCCTCCGCTCCAAAGACGGCTTCAAGGCCCTCCCGCCAAAAGAAAATTCCTAGCAGTCAGTAAGGGAGGCTTTTTAGGGAAATCAACGTGGAGCCGGATGGTTTAGCCGATGCTGGCTTTGTGCTGCCGTCTATTTGAAGAGAAAACAGTTGCCACTTTGTTGCCACTTCTGCCTGCATTTGAGTGCATCTAAAGGGCAATGACACTGAAGCCCCCTTGGGGGAGAACTCGAGAAATTCACCCTAACACCTTACAAGAGAATAAGTACCGGCGATGGGAATCGAACCCATACTTCCGAAGAAACGCGATTTTGAATCGCGCGCGTCTACCAATTCCGCCACGCCGGCTTATTCTCTTGGAGAGCGCGCGAAGTTTTCATTTTTCACGAGGGGCTGTCAAGCACGCCACGCAATGGAACTGACTAAAATCCCACGACCGTAATCTTTCCTTGAACACACTTTGCTTCGATCTCCTCAAGTCCGAGAAACAGAGTCTTTCCAGCCTCGACCGCAATTGTCCCGACTCCAGCTTCCCGACAGCTCTCGATGGTTTTCGGCCCAATCACAGGGACATCAAAACGCATGTCCTGCTTGGGCTTTGAAACCTTGACTAACGTGACATTCGTCCCTTT
Source organism: Akkermansiaceae bacterium (assembly GCA_026421245.1). Lineage (GTDB taxonomy): Bacteria > Verrucomicrobiota > Verrucomicrobiia > Verrucomicrobiales > Akkermansiaceae > SW10. The sequence continues at coordinate 11,000 of JAPKDJ010000027.1, forward strand.
GCCAAGCTTCCCTCCCCGCTTGATGCATTCGTCGGTTCCCTCGAAAGCCTCGACCGCCAAAACTGTCCCTCGCCGCACCACGATACTTTGTCCAATATCCAAGGCGCTGGTTTTCTTCACAATCCGTTGACCGAATCGCACATCCTCCCAATCGCGTTCCTTCAACGGCGGACCAAACAGATGCCCCTCTCCTGCCAATTGGTCCTCCAAAAAGGTCGTCGCGGGCAGCAGGGTGATCTCGTCTTTAGCCAACTCATCCGCAATGGCTCCAAAAAGACTCTCCGCATTTCGCTCTTTAACACCGTGCAGCACTTTCAAGGTTCTCAGATCAGGCCAGAGGTCGAAAAGATTTCGCGGAGCAATCTGCCCGACCATAATGGCCTCAAATGCTCCTTGCTTGCGAAAAAACTTAATCACGCTCCCCAGTTGCCCAACGCGGAACCACTTAATGGCATCTACTTCCTCCTCAAGCTCCTCTTTCGTTTCGCCTTTGAACGCCGCCACCACCAGCCTTATGCCCCGTTTCCTGGCGGCCCGAACAAAGGTCTCAGGATAAATCCCGTTTCCCGCAATCACTCCGATTGTCCGTTGCTCATCATTCACGAATCCACCTTCAATATTTGCGACGCAAAATTCAAACTTCAAATTGCATGATCCAAATTCCTAGCTAACATCCCAACATGCTCGCAGAAATACAGTTTGCAGTCCCCCTCGCTATTGTCGGATTTATCATTCTGATGGTTGTCGGCTTGATCTTTATCAATTTCTTTGGCCTTTGGATTCAGGCCAAGGCAGCAGGAGCCCCAGTCAGTCTCATCAATCTTGTCATGATGCGCTTCCGGAAAGTTCATCCCGGCACCATTATAAACAGTAAGATTACTGCGGCCAAAGCAGGATTAGACTACGAAACCAATGACTTGGAGGCTCACTACCTCGCAGGTGGTGATATTATCAACGTTGTTCTGGCTCTCGTTGCCGCGGATAAAGCAGGCATTTCCCTTTGTTTCAAGAGGGCTTGCGCGATCGATCTCGCCACAAAGGATACCGGAAAAACCGTTCTTGATGCCGTTCGGACCTCAATTAACCCGAAGGTGATTGATTGCCCGAATCCAATCGGCGGCATCACCAAAATCACCGCCGTTGCAAAGGATGGGATTGGCGTCAATGTCCGAGCTCGTGTCACTGTCCGCACGAATCTTGATCGCTTCGTCGGCGGTGCAACCGAAGAAACCATCATCGCTCGTGTCGGTGAGGGCATAGTCACCTCAGTAGGTTCCGCCGCTTCCTACAAGCAAGTGCTTGAAAATCCCGATTCTATTTCGCGCCTTGTCCTCGAAAAAGGGGTCGATGAAGCTACCGCCTTCTCCATTCTCTCGATCGACATTGCAGATGTCGACGTCGCCGATAATGTTGGAGCGCGGCTTCAGACAGAGCAAGCCGAAGCCGATAAACAAGTCGCACAGGCCAAAGCCGAAATGCGCCGTGCCGCCGCTGTTGCCTCTGAGCAGGAAATGGCTGCCCGCACCCAGGAAATGCGCGCCAAGGTGGTCGAAGCTGAGGCGACCGTTCCATTGGCCATCGCTGAGGCCTTCCGAAATGGCAATCTCGGTGTCATGGACTACGCCAAGTATGAGAACGTCGTTGCCGACACCAAAATGCGTGATTCAATCGGCGAAGAAGCTCCTGACCAATCGTCCGAGCCGTCATGATTTTTGCGGCTCTGCCCATCGATCCACAGGCGATTATTATCTTTATCGCGGTAATCTTTGCCGCGGTAAAGGCCCTGATTGAGCGCGGCCAAAAGAACAAGGAGGCATCTCCGGCTCCGCTTGTTGAAGACGAGGAGGGGGAGATCGATCCTTACGAATCCTACGAATCTGAACTTCAGAGGCAACGTGAAGAAATGGGAATCCCCCCCCCGCTCCCCGTTCGATCACAAGCCCCTCAACTTGCTCCCACACCAAAGGTCTCCATCATTCCAGCTGCGGTCAAACCAGCACGTCACAAGTTGAGCAGAGAAGAGAAGGCCGCTCTCGAAAATCTGAGGCTTCCTTCCCGCCGCGCCCGGAAGGAGTCCATAATTTCAACAAAAGCCCGGGTTAAAGCACACTTGTCCAGCCCAACAGCGGCGCGAGAAGCCCTCCTCCTAGCCGAGGTCTTTGGACCACCGAAGGCTCTCAAAACAGACGTGCGGTTTTAAGGGGCTTTGTCGAGTTAGAATACAAACAAACCGAATGATTCAACGGGAGTTTTTCGTTCATGGCTAAGCCATCTTTTTCAAAGGCGATCTCCAGAAAATCAAAGACAACTATCTTCCAATAATTACCACTTTGACTCGATAGAAACATCGGCCCGAAGGAACATCGCCCACCCGGCGCCAGACATCATACCGCTCTGCTCCGGTGGTCACACTCACTGTTCGCTCCATAGATTCACTCGGCCAATGCTGCAAATCCCGGGTCCACTGCACCTCGACCAAGGCATCGTCAGCCCCAAGACGATGGCAAACATCAAATCCACCAGAACTCCCCAGTTCGAATGATTTAAGAGCATAGCCCAGCGGATCTTCACTATCGGCAAAGTCGATGTGATCCGATTCTCCGGGATTGCCTCTTTCGGCAACACTGGGCCGCCACGAATTGGGAGAGGTCTGAATTCCTCCCCGGTAGATTCGACTTCGGCCAAGGCCATCCGCACTTCCCGGCCAAGGAGCGGAATCACCGTAGCTCACGGTCCACAAAACACCCCTGCCCTGGGATTCGAGCGAGAACACATCCCCCCATTCCCCCAAGCCCCGTCATAATCACCTCCCATTATCAAATCTGGATAAGCAGCCGAAAATGAGATTCCATTGATTTGCTCGCGATTCCCTTCCTGAAGGTTTCTTCAAATTCGAATCGACCGTGGATTCTGGCTAATCGAACGAATCAAGGACTGAAAGCCGACAGGACAAAACTCGCCCGGCTCACCCCGGACGCGCGTTTTGATTTGGGCCGGGTTATTTTTCAAAGCTGAGCCCCCCTTCGGAGACTCTCACTGTGATTTCATCACCTTCGACAAACTCCCCTTCAAGGAGAGAAAGACTCAGCGGATCAAGTAGATGATGTTGAATGGCTCTCTTAAGCGGACGCGCACCATAGACCGGGTCGTAGCCTTGGTTTCCGATGAACTCCACGGCCTCCTCACTGAGCTTCAGAAGCAAGCCTTGCTTTGCAAGCCGGCCCTTCACCCGATCAAGTTGCAAGACCACAATTTTCGCCAACTCGGCGCGATCCAAGCGATCAAAGATCACGGTCTCATCGATCCGATTCAGAAACTCGGGTCGAAAATGTCCACGCAAGGCCTCCCTTACTTTCACCTCCCTTTGCTCAGAGTTTGATTCATCGATGATGTGCTGACTTCCGATGTTTGAAGTCATGATCAGCACCGTGTTTCTAAAGTCCACTGTTCGGCCCTGACCATCAGTAATTCGCCCATCGTCCAAAACCTGAAGAAGCACGTTAAAGACATCCGGATGGGCCTTTTCGATCTCGTCGAACAAAACGACAGAGTACGGTTTGCGTCGTACGTGTTCGCTTAGCTGGCCACCTTGCTCGTATCCCACGTAGCCCGGAGGTGCTCCAATGAGCCGGGAAACGGCGTGCTTTTCCATGTATTCCGACATGTCAATTCGAACCATCGCCCCGTCGTCGTCAAAGAGAAACTCAGCGAGGGCTTTGGAAAGCTCCGTCTTTCCGACACCGGTTGGCCCTAGGAAGAGGAAAGAACCAATCGGCCGGTTCTCATCCTGCAAGCCCGCCCGCGCGCGGCGCACGGCATTGGAAACGGCAGCGACAGCCTGACGCTGGCCAATCACTCTGGCCCCAAGTCGTTTCTCCATTTTGACGAGCTTGGCGCGCTCGCCCTCCTGAAGCCGACTCACCGGAATACCGGTCCAGGTGGCCACGACCTTAGCAATATCATCTTCGGTCACATCCTCGCGAAGAAGTCTTGAAGAATCCTGGTGACCCTCCAGATCCATGAGCGCCTGCTCGGCCTCTGGGAGTCTCCCGTAAGTGATCTCAGACGCCCGCCCAAGATTGCCTAGTCTTTGGGCCTGCTCGGCTTCGGTGCGAAGGGTATCGATTTCTTCCTGCAAAGAGCGGATCTCATCAAGGCCCTCCTTCTCCTTCCGCCATTGCGCCATCAGTCCTGCCGATTCCTCTTTCAAGTTGGCCATTTCCTCCTGCACCGTTTCGAGCCTTTTGCGGGAACCTTCATCAGTTTCTTTTTCCAGAGCCTGCCGCTCCATCTCAAGCTGCATCACCTGACGCTCGAGCTGATCGATTTCGGTCGGAAGGGAATCGAGCTCGATTTTTAAACGCGAAGCTGCTTCGTCAATCAGGTCCACCGCCTTGTCTGGCAGGAAACGATCCGAGATATAGCGATCACTGAGGGCCGCCGCAGCCAAAATGGCGCTGTCCTTGATTCTGACTCCGTGATGCACCTCGTAGCGATCCTTGAGACCGCGGAGAATGGCCACCGTATCCTCGACGCTCGGCTCGCCAACCTTGATCGGCTGAAACCGGCGCTCAAGAGCAGCGTCCTTTTCGACATACTTCCGATATTCATCGAGGGTGGTCGCTCCAATTGTACTCAACTCGCCACGTGCCAGCTGGGGTTTGAGTAGGTTGGCCGCATCAACTGCACCTTCACTCGCCCCCGCCCCCACGATGGTATGAAGTTCGTCGATGAAGAGAATGATCTCCCCGTCCGAGTCCGTCACCTCTTTGAGGAATGCCTTCAATCTGTCTTCAAATTCGCCACGATACTTGGCACCCGCGATCATCCCACCAAGATCGAGTGCGATGAGACGCTTGTTCTTCATCGAATCAGGAACATCACCGCTCACGATTCGGCGGGCCAGTCCCTCCACGATGGCGGTCTTACCCACTCCGGGTTCCCCGATAAGAACGGGGTTGTTTTTTGTCCTCCTGGAAAGCACCTGAAGAACCCGGCGAATTTCCTCATCACGGCCAATGACTGGGTCAATTTTTCCCTCCCGCGCCCTTGCGGTCAAATCCTGGCCATATTTTTCAAGAGTCTGGTATTTCCCTTCGGGATCCTTATCAGTCACTTTCTGCGAGCCGCGAATCTCCTTCAACGATTCCTCAAATTTTTTGGACGTGATTCCGGCATCAACAAGCAACTTTCCAGCGGGCGAATCATCTTTTAAAATACCCAGCACAGCATGCTCAACACTCATAAAGTCATCGCCCATTTTCTCCCGAATCTTATCAGCCAGATCGAGAGCACTCCGAAGTCCGTAACTCATTTGTGGCTGTGACCCAGCCCCTTGAACCCGGGGCTCTGCCTCAAGCGCCGAGGCAAGCGAAGCCTTCAGCGACGTTGGGTCGCCACCTATCTTCTCCACCAATGGAATCATAATCCCCCCTTCCTGCTGAAGAAGAGCCAGCAATAAATGCGTAATCCGGAGCTCGGGATGAGCCGACCGCAGAGCCAGCTGCTGCGCGCTTTGGAGAGCTTCCTGTAGTTTTGTCGTAAGTTTGCTCATCGTGGTTATCTGTTAAACGTATCCTATCAATCTTTCGTTCGCTAAAGTTCAGAGGAATTCAAGGGCCGCTCTAGAAGAGCATCCCCATCCTCTCCCTAAAGATGCCAAGCAACTTTTCTCGCGCAATGGGGTTTCTTAAACTAGATTATCCTAAAATGTCACCCCGGATTCTTATTGCAACCCTCGCCCTCGTCATCGGCCTCCTCTTGAGTTGGCTCCTCATGAGCACCCCGAATGAGGATTCTTCGAAAAAAGAACCTTCCAAGGTCGTAATCCAAATTTTCGATCCGGTCCCTCCAAACCCGACAAGCGACAGAAAACTCCGGCAGCCTTCCGGCCGGAACCCTGAATTCGATCCAAATGCTATCCCAAATGAACGCATTATAACCTTCGCCAATGAAGAGGCCTATCGACGATTCCTCGAAAAACTCGCGAATTCCAAGATTCGTAACCTTGGCCAAATCGACACCCTCCGCGCCGTGCGATTAGGGTTCGACAACCTTTCGGACTTCGACGGACTCGGCCTTGAGAATGCTCAATTCAACTATCCCGTGATCGTCCCGGAGCTCCGTGAGGTGGCGCCGCAATCTGGCATTGTGGGCTTCAACAATAGTGCCCTGGAGTTCCTCGGAATTACCGTAGATAATTCCGAATGGGGGCGTGGAGTAAAAATCGCCATCATCGACACTGGCATCCTTCCGCATATTGCACTTAGCGACAAGATTCGTCACATCAACCTTATTGAACTACCAGAAGGAGTGGAGGCAAACAGCCATGGAACCTCCGTTGCCTCACTGATCGCGGGAATGCACCCCAATATGAAGGGAGTCGCGCCTGCCGCAGATCTCATTTCAGTTCGAGTGGCCGACGAAACCGGATACTCGAGCTCGTTTCTTCTCGCTCAGGGAATCATCGAAGCTTCGAACGCCGGGGCTCAGTTGATTAATATTTCCCTTGGATCTGAGGGAGACAGCCCCTTGGTTCGACAAGCCGTAGATTACGCCACAGAACGCGGAGCGGTCATCTTCGCCTCATCCGGAAATGAAGGTTCCGAAAACGCCGCCTATCCCGCCGGAGATCCGGACGTCTTTTCGGTCGGTGCAGTCGACGCCCTAGGACAACATTTAAACTTCTCAAACTCGGATAGCGATCTCGCCTTCACGGCACCTGGCCTTGAAATCCAAGCGGCCTTTCCCGGTGATAACGTCACCTCCTTTACCGGGACTTCAGGTTCGGTTGCTTTTCCGGTTGGAGCCGTGGCTGCAATCATGTCGGAGAGCCCCACCCCCATCACCGCTCAGATGGCGACTGAAATCCTGAGAACCTACACCAATGAAGCAGGAGCTCCGGGTTTAGATTCTCAGTATGGACTTGGAATGATTGATGTTGGTCGCGCGATGCAACGGGATACTCCGGGAATCGAAGACCTCGCCGTCGCTTCCCAAATCTATCTCTTCCCGACCGAGGATGACCGCTCATCCGGACTGCAGGTCAGTATTGAAAATCGAGGGACCGAACCCCTCTATCAATCCACCGTAACCATTGGCATCGCGGGAGATCAATACCCGGTCACGATCCAGTCTCTGCAACCAAATGAACGCAAGGTCATCACCATCCCCTCTGGTCTTGGACTCCTCATGGAAGAAGGAAAGCTGACCGTGAAAAGCGAAGTCAATCTCTCGAACGGAAATCGCGATGCCAAGCCCGCCAATGATTCTCGTAACGAAGTGATCACTGTCCCAGAAAATGGTCCCTAAAATTGCATTCATCTTTCTGGCCGTCCTCTTGTCATTTGCCAATGCGAACTGGCTGACAGCTCCCATACCCAACTCACCGCCCGCCAATCAACTTCGTACCGATGGCAATGCCTGTGGTCCGGCATGCCTCCTTGATGCTTTTCGTTCAGGAGGAGAAAAGTGGCGAAAATCGATTGGTAGGATTGAAGGAGATTCCGACACGGCCAAAATTAAAAAAATCATCTACCAGTTTGGCAAACGAGGATCTCGCCTAGATCCGAAACGCGCCCGTTGGAACGGCCGCTACGGCGTCAGCGGAGCCGACCTTGCCGATATGGCCAATGAAATCGGCACCGAACGCTGGATGGGAACCGTGAAGCAGGAGATATTTTTTAAAACCTCCCGTGAGTCCGACCTCGCTCTCATCAAACGCACCCACAAACACCTCGCTGCGTCTCTCAAAAAGGGCCTTCCTCCGATTCTTCGGGCGAGACGAGTAGCCTGGCGTGCGCCCAAAGGTTCATCCACCAAAAGCTGGCTAGCCGTCAACAGGCACTATCTCGTTCTCACCGGCCTCCCCGCAAAGCTCCCTAAAAATGCCACTTCGTTTGCCGTAACCTATCATGACCCCTGGGGAGGAAAAAAATACCAGGGCTCTGTTCGAATTCCCGACACCCGCTCGGCCGGGATGGCCACTTTGATCGCAGACTTTCCAAAATCTACCACCGGAAAAAGTCTCATCAAAAAGGGAGAACCCACGTGCCTCTCACTTTCCTCCGCCATCGGACTCTTCTGATCCCCGTGCAAACGGTTTCTAAAAACCAAGCAGATCAGCACGCCGATAGATTCATTCATCAATTCGGATCGGAACCAAAGGAACGCCTGAACACATCAGAACAAGCGACTTCGACACCGGAACCGCTTCCCCCTCCTGACCACCTGTTCCCACAAAATTAATCGCGAAAAAAAGAAATCAGGGCCTTGGCTCGGCTCATCCGGAGCCATGCCTCACGATCAGCGGGAGAAAATCCAGCGACCTTTCACCTCACCCGGCACAAAGTGTTCTCCATTCAATTCAATTTCTCTGGCTGTCAGTTTGTTCTCATTGAGATCAACCGCCCAAGAACGACTCCCTTTCATAAAGGAACCGGTATTGATCATCACTTTCCCCTCTCGCTCCCAAATCCCGGCCTGATGAAAATGACCACAAACCAAGACCTTCGCCCCTTCTCCCGAATGCTCCAAAAAACTCAACCCCTGCGTCCCCATCCCTCGCCAAACCCGAAGCATCTCTAAGGTCCGGCTCGGCGGCCAGAACGCCGTCGCAAAAAAATTGAAGGGAGGAGGAAGTTTTGGCAACGGGATCACTTTCAGAACTAACGCGATCTCCTTTGCTCGATCCGCACAAGCCGCCGCCAAATGGTTCTGCGGCTCATACTTCTCAATGATCGCATTCACCTCAGCCCGATAATGACCAATCTCCCGCGACCACGGAGTGGCATTATCATAAATCGCGTCACCATGAGTCACGAGAACCTCTCGATCCGCCAACCAGGTGACGCCCTCTCCTCCTTCTGGATCATGATTCCCCCTGAGCAAATCCACCGTAACCCCCCGCATCCTAGCAAGTTCAAGCAATTCTTCGAACAGCTGTCTTGCCTCTTCCCGAGCCCGCCCGATTTTTCGCTGCTGCCAAACATCGCCCGCAAGCACAAGGTGATCAACTCCATCGAGCACCGGCTCCAACATCACCGGATTCTTCAAACGAGACGCTGAATGGCCCAGATGGAGATCTGAGATGATTCGCGTTCTCACGGCTCTCGCTGTCTCACAGCTTCGTATAGACACACCCCCGCAGAGACGCTCACATTTAGGCAATCTACCGTGCCCTTCATTGGAAATTTGATCAAAAAATCGCATTCCTTCTCGGTGAGTTGTCTCATCCCTTCCCCCTCCCGCCCCATCACAATTGCCGTCGGCCCTTTGAAATCAGTCTCGTAAAGTGACTGCGTCGCCCGATCAGAAGTTCCCACAATCCAAATTCCCCGTTCCTTCAAATCCCGCATCGTCCGCGCCAGATTGGTCACCTTTACAAAAGGAACACTCTCCGAAGCCCCCACCGAAACCCGTCGCACCGTGTCGGTCAAGCCAACCGCCTTATCCTTTGGCGCGATCACGGCATCCACGCCCGCTCCATCCGCCGTTCTCAGAATCGCACCCAAATTGTTCGGATCCTGCACACAGTCCAAAATCAGCAAAAGCGGTGCTTTCTTTCCCTCCAGAAGATCAACCAAATCCCCTTCACCCTTCGGCCTGGCTTCACGCTCACCCCGAGGCTTCGCATGCCGATTGTCCCGCGCTTCCCCTGCTCTTTTTCGCATGCTCTAATTCTTATGTCCGACATCTCAAAATTCAAAGTTCATTTCCCTCTCGTCCTTGCTTACCTTCATTTTCATGAAGTGGATCATCCCTTTCCTCGCAACCGCCGCCCTCGCCTCCTCCGAGCAAAAGAAGCCTAATATCGTCTTCATCCTCGCCGATGACCTCGGCTACGGAGAACTCGGCTGCTACGGACAGAAAAAAATCAAAACTCCCAATATCGACCGTCTTGCCAGCGAAGGGATCAAATTCACCCATCATTACACCGGAGCCCCAGTCTGCGCGCCCGCCCGGTGCGTCCTCCTTACCGGACGCCACCTCGGCAATGCCGAAATTCGCTCAAATGGAGACTCCAAAAACGGCCGCAAATTCCCCGGCCAATGGCCAATCACCGCCGGAGCAGTCACCCTCGCCGAAGCTCTCCAAAAAGGCGGCTACGTCAGCGGTGGCTTCGGCAAATGGGGCCTCGGACCAACCGATACCTCCGGTTCCCCCATCAAACAGGGATTCAATCGATTCTACGGCTATAACTGCCAGCGCAATGCTCACTCCTTCTTTCCGCCCTTCCTCGACGACAATGAGAAAATTGAGATCATCAACGAAAGCCCCATCCCAGGCCACCAGCGGAAAGCAGAGGGCGAAGTGAAAGCCGATGACTATCGTGATCAGACTTACGCTCCTGATCGCATCCTTGAAGAAGCTCTCGAATTCCTCGACGAAAACAAAGAAAAGCCCTTTTTCCTCTACCTTCCCTTCGTCGAGCCCCACGTCGCCATGCATCCGCCCCAGGAGTGGATCGACCGCTACCCGAAAGAGTGGGACGATAAAAAAGGGCCTTATCGAGGTCAAAACGGCTACCTGCCCCACCCGCGACCCCGTGCTGGCTACGCTGCCATGATTTCCGATCTCGACGAGCACGTCGGCACCATCCTCGAACGCCTCAAAAAGCATGGTCTCGAAGAGAACACCATCGTGGTCTTCACCTCTGATAACGGAACGACCCATCCCGGCCGCGATCCCAAATTCCACATCGGTGGGGTCGATGCTCCCTTCTTCAACTCCACGGCCGGTCTCCGGGGCTGGAAAGGCTCCGTCAACGAGGGCGGCATCCGCGTCCCCGCCATCGTTCGCTGGCCCGGAAAAATCAAGCCCGGCTCCAGCACCTCGGCACCGTCCTACTTCCCCGATTGGTTCCCCACCTTCTGCGCCATCGCCAAAACCGCCGCTCCCAAGGGGCTCGACGGAACCGACCTCACTCCCGCTCTCACCAAAGGCACCTTCAAACGAACCAAACCCATGATCTGGGAATTCCATGGCTACAGCGGACAACTCGCCGTCATCGACTTCCCCTGGAAGGCCGTCCGCCAGAAGGCCAAGACCAAAAAACCCGGCGATTGGCAACTCTACAACCTTGAAAAGGATGCCGCCGAAGCCAACGACCTTGCCGCCAAACACCCCAAGATCGTCAACCGCCTCGAAAAGGTCTTCAAAAACGACCGCACCAAAAGCGAACGTAATAAGCTTCCGCTCTACGATCTCGTGAAACAAAAATAGGCCACTTCCGTAATGGAAGCATGCGCCTTTGGATTTTTCTTAGCCTCTTAACCATCCTTCCCGCAAGCGGGAAGGATGGAGCGGAGATCTACACCCAACACTGTGCCTCCTGTCACGGAGACCAGGGTCAGGGCGTAGCCAATGAATACGACGAAGCCCTCGTCGGGAAAAAAACCATCGCCTCGTTGGCGAAATACATCCACCGCACCATGCCGGAGGATGACGAAGATGCTGTCATTGACGAGGATGCTCTCCACGTTGCCGAATACATCCACGCCGCATTTTACTCGCCAGAAGCCCAAGCCAAAATCAAGCCGGTCCGAAAGGACCTCCTCCGCCGCACGCAGCACCAACACCGGCGCGCCATCACCGACATCGTGCAGTCATTTAGAGGTCGCGCCTCGATGGGAGGAGAAAACGGTCTTCGGGGTCATTATTTCAACAAGGAGAAGATGGATAATCGTAAGAAGGAGTTGCTCAAGAGGGTCGACCCCACCATCGATTTTGACATTCACAATGATCACGGCGTTGAAGGTCTCAACCCGAAAGCCCATGCCATCTATTGGGCAGGCTCAATTCTTCCCCCTGAAACCGGGACCTACCAGTTCCGGATCAACACCCCTAACGGGGTCCGCGTCTACATAAACGAACCAAATCAACAGAACGACGCTTTCATCGACGCCTGGGTCTCCTCCGGAAACAAAATGCGGTCGATCGAAGCGCCCCTCTTCCTCCTCGGGGGACACGCTGTCCCCATCGCGATCGACTTTGTCTGTTACAAGGAAGAAAAGTCCTCCCTCTCCCTCGACTGGAAACCTCCCCACGGAACTTGGGAGCCCGTTCCCTCCCGCGTCCTTTTCGTCGACAGCTCAAGTGAGGCCGCTCTTATTTCAACCCCCTTCCCAGCCGATGATGCCTCGCTCGGCTACGAACGCGGTTCCTCAATTTCCAAAGCCTGGAAGGAAGCCATCACCAATGCCGCCATTGAAGCAACCGGCCTGATTTTTGATGACATTGATGAACTTGCTCGCACCAAATCTGACCAGCCGGACCGAGGTGAGAAACTCAAAAACTTCTGCTTTGACTTCGCCTACCGAGCCTTTTCCAGACCCCCCACCGGGGCCCAGCGCAAAACTTACATCGACAACGTTTTTGCCACTGCTGGTGATGACTATGAGACCGCAACCAAGCGCTCTCTCATGCTCATTCTCACCTCTCCCTATTTCCTTTATCCATCGTTAAACCGAAACGAAAATGGCGAGCCCGACAACTTCACAACCGCCTCCCATTTCGCGCTGACCATTTGGGATTCCGTCCCCGATCAAAAACTTATGGATTCCGTATCCAAAGAGCACATCACCACCCCCAAACAAATCGAAGATCGCCTTTGGAACATGATGGGAGACCCGCGTGCAAAGACCAAACTCCACAGCTTTTTCCACCACTGGCTAAACCTCTCCGAAAAAGAAGACCTCGACAAGGATCCCAAGCTTTTCCCCGGATTCGATAAAAAAATCATCGCCGACCTCCGGACTTCTCTTGATCTCTTCATCGACGGTGTTGTCTGGTCCGAGCAGTCCGACTACCGCAGCCTCTTCACCGAGGACAGGATCTACCTCAACCCGCGTCTCGCCGAGTTCTACGGCGCTCCAAGACCCCAAACGAACTCCTTCGAACTCCTCCCCACTCCTGACAAAAAGCGGGCCGGACTCTTCACCCACCCCTACGTTCTCACCGCCTTTTCCTACCACAAACAAACCTCCCCCATCCATCGCGGTGTCTATCTCAGCCGTAACGTCCTCGGGCGCTTCCTCAAGCCCCCGCCCAATGCCATTGAATTCAAGGACGCCGACTTTAAGCCCGACCTCACGATGCGCGAAAAAGTCACCGACCTCACGAAGGATGAAAACTGCATGGCCTGCCATTCCATCATCAACCCCGTTGGCTTCAGCCTGGAGAACTTCGATGCCATCGGCCGCTTCCGGACTCACGAAAAAAACAAGCCCATCAATACGGTCAGCGACTACTCCACCGCCGAGGACGAGACCGTTAAAATTACGGGCCCTTCCGACCTCGCCAAACTGGCCGTCGAATCAAAGGGGGCACACCGCGCCTTCTTAAAACACCTTTTCCATCATCTCATCCAGCAATCCATCAACACCTATGGCTTAGGAAAAATGAATCACCTTCACGAAGTTTTCAAAAACACCAATTTCCATATTCAGAGCATCATGGTGACGATGGTGAAGGAAACGATTCCAGCAAAAGACTGAGCGTGGTGCAAACACTTGATTCCCGGTCCCGGCTTGTGTCGTGAAAAGGAATCCGCATCATCAAGAGATGCACATGGAATCATCTCCGGAGGTTGGCTTGGTCTTGGACGATCTCTACACCAAGCACCTCACCGGGCAACATCCGGAGCACTTTGCCCGCTACCAGGCCGTCACCGCGATGTTTCAAGAATCCGGTCTGGAAGCTGGAATGAAGACCATCAAATCGCGCCCTGCCAGAATTGATGAGTTAAACATGGTCCACGATGGCTCATACGTGTCCCTGGCGGAGAAAGAGATTCTCTCCGGTGTCGAGCAACTCTCTACAGGCGATACCGCGGTTTGCCCCGACAGTTGGATGGTTGCCACACACGCTGCGGGTGCGGTCTGTGCCGCTGCCGATGAAGTCTTTTCCGAAGACGCCAACAGCGTCAAACGAGCTTTCTGCGCCGTTCGGCCTCCGGGGCATCACGCCACCCCCAACCGGGGGATGGGATTCTGCGTTTTCAACAATATCGCAATCGGAGCCCGATATGCTCAGCAGAAATTCGGAATTGGAAAAGTCGCCATCCTCGATTGGGACGTTCACCATGGCAACGGAACCCAAGACATCTTCTATGACGATGAAACGGTTCTTTTTTGCAGCACCCACCAATCACCATGGTTTCCCGGCACCGGATTCGAGGATGAATTGGGAACCGGAAAGGGCCGAGGCTATACCTTGAACGCCCCCCTTCCAGCAGGATCGGAAATGAGCCAAATCGGCGGCCACATTGACGACCGTTTCGTGTCTGCAATGAGGAAATTCAAACCGGAACTCGTGATGATTTCCGCAGGCTTCGATTCCCGCCTAGGTGATCCCTTGGGACAGTTTCGTTTGCTTGATCAAGACTACACAACTCTCACTCGGTGGATGCGGCGAATCGCCGATGAGTTCGCCGACGGGCGCCTTATTTCAGTTCTCGAAGGGGGCTACTCTCTTCAGGGATTATCGGCCGGAGTCGAAGCCCATGTCAGGGCCTTAGAATAAACCGGAAATATCATTTTGCGTGTAGATTTCCAGTGGCACGACCGTATAACAAAGAGATCTCTTTTCGTCATGACTTCCAGACGCCAATTCCTTCGCGACCTCGGCATTACCGCCGGAGCCCTTCCCTTCGTCTCCGGCCTGCCTTCGTTTGCCGCCACCAATGTCGGTGGAATCAAAAAGCGGCTCATCTTCATGTTCTCGCCGAATGGCACTGTCCCGGCAAAGTTTTGGCCGTCGCAGGATGGAACCCTCGCTAGTTCTGCCATTCTTGCGCCACTCGCACCCTTTCAAAAACAGGTCACCGTTCTTAAGGGGATTTCAAACCTCGTCGGTGGCGATGGCGACCGACACATGCGCGGAATGTCATGCCTCCTCACCGGAGCCCGCCTTCATCCCGGAAACATTCAGGGTGGTTCCGACAGCCCCGCCGGATGGGCCTCAGGTATCTCCATCGATCAGGAGGTCAAAAACTTCCTCCAAAAAAACAAAGAGACCCGTACCCGCTTTGGATCGCTCGAAATTGGGGTCGCGGTCCCGGATCGAGCTGATCCCTGGACCCGCATGTGCTATGCTGGCTCCAACCAGCCGCTGGCACCACTCGACGATCCCTACCAGATGCTCAATAAACTCTACGGGCAGTCCAAAGACCGGGAAACCTACGCTTCGATACTCGAGACCCTTGGCTCAGATCTCAAACAGGTTTCCCAAAAGCTTTCCTCTGAGGATCGTGCGCTTCTGGAACAGCACATGACTCTGGTTCGTGAAATGGAGCGCGAAATGGCCGACGCCGCGCAGACTGGTGAACTCGCCCACCCGGAGCCTGAGCTCGATCCCAACATTGAACTCGTCAACGATAACACGCCCCAGCTGGCTCGCATGCAGATTGACCTCCTCGTCAACGCCATGGCAAACGATATGACCCGGATTGGCTCACTTCAGTTCATGCGCTCGGTCGGACAGGCCCGCATGCGCTGGCTCGACATCAACGAAGGACACCATTCCTTAAGCCACGAGCCGGACAAAAACGAAGGGGCCCAGGAGAAACTCGAAAAAATCAACATCTGGTTCGCTCAGCAACTCGCCTACCTCGCCAAAAAGCTCAAAGAGACCCCCGAAACCGGTCAGAACGGTAACATGCTCGACCACACCACCATCGTCTGGGTGAACGAACTCGGGAAAGGCAACACCCACACTCTGGATGACCTTCCCATCGTCATGGTGGGCGGAGAAGCCACCAGGACCCCTGGCTTCCACGACGTCGGAAACAAGATCCCCCACAACCGCCTTCTCATGACCCTAGCCCACTCAATGGGCCACCGAATTCAGACCTTCGGAGAAAAGAAGTGGTCACACGAAGGCCCGCTTAAGTGGTCTTAAGGCCCTTCTTCGACTTCCAGGCATAGATCAGGAAACCAATCCCGATCGCGATCATGAAGAAGGAATAAAACTGTCCCTTGGTCACCCCAAGGACGGAATCGGAATCAGGCTCGCGCACGTTTTCCACCCCGATCCGGAAGATGGCATAAAGAATAAAAAACACGCCGGAGATGACACCATGCCATAACTTTGGAAAGCTCACCCGAAGGGCATAGAGCACGAGGAAGATAAACAGACCTTCCAATACCCCCTCATAGAGCTGTGAGGGATGTCTGGCAGGAGTGTGATCCGCCAAGGCTTGCAAAACCTCCGGATTCTCGCGGGCCAGTGGTTCGAGCTGGGTTTCAAACACTCTTCTGGGCAGAGCAAAATAACCATCGAGCTGTGCATAGGGCTCAAGAATAGGCCCCACCTTCTCGGGGTCAGCCACGGCGGCCTGCCGCAGTGCCGCCTGAAGATTCTCTCCGTCCCCTTCATAGAGGGACTTCGGAAACTTAACCGCCCACCATTTGTTCCCATCAGTCACTGTTCCGTATAGCTCCCCGTTGATGAAGTTGGCAATCCTCCCAAAACACACCCCAAGAGGCGCGACAATCGCAAATCCGTCACCCACTCCGGGCCAGGAGAGTTTGTGCCTCCAAGCATAGAACAACGTGAAAAACATGATCCCCAGAATCCCGCCATGCGAGGCCATTCCCCCATCCCAAACTGCGATGATCGTGAGCGGATTACTTAAAATCTCGCCCACCCCATCGCGAGGAATCATGTAAAATAACACGTATCCAATCCGGCCTCCTAAAAACACCCCGAAGATCGCAGTGTATGTCACCACATCTCCCACCTTCTCCTCTGCCACCATCCAGAGATCCCGGCGCGCCAATCTCAGCAAAATATAGTAAGCCGCCATGAAGCCCAGAACATAAGAAAGCCCATACCAGCGGAGCTTGATCTTCTCGCTAATCGAAAAGATCACGGGATCGAAATCGTGGACGAAGGTTGCTAAAACATCAAGCACGGGAAGATTTCATACCATCTACTGAAATTCCGCAAGCGAGCAAACTCACCAACCCATTACGGTCGCACCGGAATGGCAATCGGTTGCCTCAAAAACCGGCACGCCCCTTCGGCTCCTTCACAGACGTAATAATACGCAGCCCCTTGAATTTTTTCGGGAAGCTCCTTTCCCTTCAACGCCCGCAATTCAAACTCAATCGTCCGTTCCTCGGCACTCGTCGCTTTGTCCTTAGGAACCTGAGAAAGTTGAAGATCATGCACCGTAAAGCGATCTTCCGAATCAAAATGAAAACTAACATTCCCGGCATCATTGGTCCAATGGATCTTCTTTTCCGCCGACGGCCTGAATCGAAAATGAACCCGCACCGCAACCCCGTCTCCCTTCGTTGAAGGAACAACGACCACAGAAGACGCCACAAGCTTACCGGAATCAGCAGCTACTTTCCCCTCGGGATCAGGATGCTTTACTTTCTGATTCGCAGCTCCCCCCGCTTTCTCAGGGTAGGCAAACTCCGAACCTCCGGGTTCCACCGTCAACCGATGAGCAACCTCTCCTCGCTCCTTCAATTTTTTTCGAGATTCATTCACCCAATCGTAGAACGAATATGGCTTATCCAACCTTGGACCATACTGCTGAATCCGTCGTCGCCAGATATATTGATCAGGCTTCAGTTCCAGAGCCTTCCGCCAAGAAGCCATGGCCTTTCCAAAATCTCCCTCCTTCCTGTCTTTCGAATCAAACCTTTGCCTCAAAGCCACCCCGTATCGGAAGTGCGCCACCGGATTCTTGGGGGTTTTCTCCAATTCCTTTCCAAGCTCCTTCAAATGGCCATCAAAAGAATAATCCACTTCTTGAATCATCGTTCTCGGATAAAGCGCCGCCATGAATGCCTCCAGATCTTTTCCCGACGGATTCTTGTATCGGATGATGCCGGAACCATCCACAAGCAGCGTAATCGGCACCACCTTGACTCCAAGTAGATTGAAAGGATCCGCCAAAACGGGCCAGTCCATCTTCTGCCACTGCATATACAAAGCGGCCCGGTCGGGATGCTGTTCCTGCACGATTCCAAGCGACTGCAACTTTCCCGCTTTTACCAGTTCATCTGTTTTGGCATGCCACACCGGCACGCGCTTTCGACAACCAGCTCACCAAGAAGCAAAAATGTGGAGAATGGTCTTCTTGCTTAGGTAAGCGCGGACAGCTTTCACCTCCCCGGTCGAAACATTCTCGAACGAGAAGTTGGCTACCGGTCTCCCGACGGAAAGATTCGGAGCTGGCGCAGCTGAAATCCGAAGGATTAACAAAAAACAGATTAACAATCTCACTTCCCTCCCACCCTACGGGGAATCAATCGCGATGGAAGCCCAGCTTAAATTGAGGTCCCTAATCACGACATCACCAACCAAGCGGTGAAGCCAAGGTAGCCGAGAACCAGGAGCCCACCCTCCCAGCGATCCAGCTTCATGCGGTGCCACATCATCGGCATCAGAATGATCGTCGCTCCCAGCATGACCGTGTAATGAATCCAAGTCACTCCGTCATCATTCAGAGGAGCGATCAATCCCGCCATACCGACAACAGCGAGAAGGTTAAAAACACAGGATCCCACCGCATTTCCGACGATGATGTCTCCTTGTTTTTTGATCGCAGCGACCACTGAGGTCGCCAATTCAGGAAGCGAGGTGCCAAAAGCAAACAAGGTCAACCCAATGATGGCTTCAGGCACATCGTAGAAGCGGGCGATACTTTCGCCGCCAGTCACCATCCGGTCAGCTCCTATCACGAGGGTTATTCCTCCGCCAACAATCAGGAAAATGTTGAAAAAGAGCCTCCCTGACCCGCTGTTTCGAGCCGCGCCGATCATCTCGGGAGAAATGTCTTCAGACTGATTGGGATCCTCTTTTCTCGCTTCGACCAGGCTGGTGATGACATAGAGCACAATCCCGCTGAAGAGAACTCCGGCCTCCAAGCGCTCCATTGTTCCATCGCGCATCATCAGCAAGAAGACAACCGAGGCAACAAGAAGAATAGGAATTTCCCGACGAATCACCCGGCGCTGAATCGCAATTGGAAAAATTACCGCACCAAAACCGAGAACGAGGGCGATGTTGCAGATATTCGAGCCGACGACATTACCGATGGCCATGCCTCCCTGCCCGTCAAGATTGGCCTTTACGCTGACGACCAACTCGGGGGCACTGGTGCCAAAGGCAACCACCGTAAGACCAACCACCAGTGGACTAATGCCTAAACGGATGGCAAGTTCCGAAGAACCTTTGACGAGCCATTCGGCCCCAAAGTAGAGAAGAACCAGGCCTCCGAAGACCCAGCCAATATCGAGCATTTCTGGCACGGGCGGAGGTTGCCTTAGGATCAGGTCTCCCGCAAATACGAAGAACGACTCTTTTTCTAATCGCCGATCTTGATGAGCTCGACGTCAAAAACGAGGGTTCCGGAAGGAGCGCCGGGGCGACTTGGAGTTTCCCCGTAAGCAAGATTGCCAGGAATCCAAAAACGACGTTTTTCTCCCACCACCATGAGCTGAACTCCTTCGGTCCACCCCTTGATCACCCCATTGAGCGGGAACGAGATGGGTTCTCCACGAGCGACCGAGCTATCGAACATTTTCCCGTCGGTGGTCCACCCCGTGTAGTGGACAAGAACCTCGTCAGTCGGAGCCGGGTGGTCGTTGCCAGTGCCACTCGAAAGCACTTTGGAAGCAAGCCCCGAACCCGTCGGCTCAGCGTCGGCAGGCGCGGCCGAGACATCATCGGGGGCAGGAATAGACTCCGGAGACTTGGGCATCTCGTTAAATTCCAGTAGTTCAAAATCAAAGATGAGATTTCCTTTGGGGGCACCCTGAGGAGGATTTTCGCCAAAACCCAATGCTTCAGGAATCCAGAAGCGACGCTTCTCTCCTTTTCTCATCAGTTGGAGACCTTCTACCCAGCCCTTGATTGAGACTTGGTCGAGTTTGAACTGCGCAGGTTTCCCATTCATCACGGTACTCTCCAAAAGATTCCCGTTCTCAAGCCACCCCGTAAAATGGGCCACGACGATGTCAGTTGGACCAGGCCGCCCCTCGCCCTCTCCTTCCTCAAGAACTTGTGAGGCCAGGCCGGAAGGTGACTTCTCTGCGCTTTCAGTTGCGATGAGATCTTCAGGAATCTTGGGAGATTCGGGGGCACCTTTGATTGAGAAAAGTTCAACGTCAAAAGTCAAATCCCCACAAGGTGCTCCGGGTCGAGATGGCTTCTCTCCGTAGGCGAGATCAGCAGGAATCCAAAACCGGCGCTTCTCTCCAACCACCATGTGCTGGAGACCTTCAGTCCAACCCGAAATCACTCCATCCAGCGGGAAGGAAATCTTTTCTCCGCGGGCTTCGGAACTATCGAAAAGCTTCCCGTCCGTCGTCCAACCACTGTAGTGAACCTCCACGGTGTCTCTTGGGCCAGGTTTTCCGGTGCCGGAACCAGGTTTCAGGATCTTCGAAGCCAAACCTGAGTCAGTGACTTCGGCATCAGCGGGCGCAGCGGCGACATCTTCGGGCGTTTCAGGCGTTTTGCTCACGAGCGGGCCTTAACCAAAGACAGCCATTCATACCAGAAATTTACAGTTCTGCTCACTTTATTGGTCTTGTGCTCTAGACAAACTGCTATTCCTAACAAATCCTCCGCTCATGAAGATTTCAGTCACAGGTCGGTCAGGCCGCATGGGCCAGTCGGTGATCGCCGCGATCAACGCGGAAGATGCCGCTGCGGTTCACAACACTCATGATTCCGGAGAGAACCTCGCCTCTGCGCTCTCTGGAGCCGAAGCCGTCATCGACTTCACCCTTCCAATTTTCACCGACGAACTCATCGCAACCGCCGTGGAAAACAAAGTTGCCTTGGTCATTGGCACTACCGGGCATTCGGACGAGCAAAAGAACGCGATTCGCGAAGCTTCCAAAACAATCCCCATCGTCCACGCTTCCAACTTCTCCACCGGTGTCAATCTCCTCTTCCACCTGACCCGCAAGGCAGCCTCGATCTTGGGAAACGAGACCTTCGACATTGAAGTGACTGAAATGCACCACCGACACAAGGTCGATGCCCCGTCGGGCACTGCCCGCACCCTTCTCGACATCCTCAACGAAGAAACACAAACGTCATACGAAGACGACGTCGCTCATGGTCGGGAAGGCAATGTCGGCCCCCGCCCTTCAGGCGAGATCGGAATGCACACGTTGCGAGGAGGCGATGTCGTAGGTGACCACACGGTCATGTTTGCTGCCGACGGCGAACGGTTTGAACTCACACACAAGGCCTCTTCCCGTATGACCTTTGCCTCCGGATCAGTCCGTGCTGCGCTCTGGCTGCGAGGCAAGGAAGCAGGCCTCTACGACATGCAGGATGTCCTCGGACTAAAGTAGATGAGTTATGGGATCTCGAACCGGCATTGCCCTTGGCACCAATGTAGGAAACCGCCTCGCGAATCTTCGTGAGGCGCGTGATCTTTTGGTGAACCTGATGCCACCGGGCACCGACTTTAAACAGTCCTCAATCTACCAATCCGAACCAGTCAATTGTCCGGCCGAATCGCCTGATTTCTACAACGCAGTGGTGGAAATCGACTACGTGGGCAAACCCCATGATCTTTTGAAAGCAACCCAGGGAATTGAGTGGAAACTGGGACGAACATCGTCGGCAGTCAGAAATGCCCCCCGTCCCATAGATCTTGATATTCTCTATTTTGATCACTTTGTGATGGATGAAGATATCCTTACTCTTCCACACCCTCGTCTCACAGATCGTCGCTTTGTCCTCAAACCTCTCGCTGATATCCATCCACACCTCGTCCTTCCTGGAGACGAAACCACGGTCGGCGAACACCTAAGAAAGCTCGACTCCGAGGAATCTGATCCCATTCTCATTCAAACAGTTTGGTAGCCTATGAACCTCATCGAGAAAGCTGATCGACTCCGCAAACGAAAAAACCGGGTCCCGATTTCCGCGCTCACGGCTTACGACTATGCCACAGCCCGGCTCCTTGATGAAGCTGGCGTCGATCTACTGCTTGTGGGCGATTCTCTTGGAATGGTCGTCTTTGGCTATCCCGACACGACTCGTGTGACCTTGGATCACATGACCCACCACACCGAAGCGGTCGCGCGGGGTGCCAAAAGCGCCCTCATTCTCGGAGACCTGCCCATTAACACTTATCCGGATCCTCAAACAGCTGTTGCCAACGCCCGGAAACTTGTCAAAGCCGGAGCGCAGGCCGTAAAGCTGGAAGGCGGTCTTCGCCAGGCCGAAAAAGTCAGGGCCATTATCGATGCCGGTATTCCGGTTATCGGTCATTTAGGAATGCTTCCTCAAAGAGTGAAAGAAGAAGGCGGATATAAAAAGAAAGGCAAGACCCACGACGAAACCCAGGCCATCCTGGAAGGAGCTCTTGCCCTGCAGGACGCAGGCGTTTTTGCAATCGTCCTGGAAAGCGTCCTTCCGAAAGCCTCACGCCTGCTCACCCGAGAGCTCGAAGTCCCAACCATCGGCATCGGCTGTGGTGAGGGAAACTGCGATGGCGAGATCGCTGTCATCACAGATGTCATAGGCTCCTACCCTTGGTTTGTTCCGCCGTTTGCAACTCAGCGTGCTGACGTCGCGGGCGAGATCACTAAAGCCGTGAAAGGCTACCTCGATGCTCTCTCAGGATAAAAAGGAAGCCTTGGAAAGGCGCATGGCCTCGTTGGGAGTCTTCGAAGACGACCTCATCGAGAAGTTCATTCGCGGCACCGGGAGTGGAGGCCAAAAAGTCAATAAAACATCGTCCTGCGTTTTTCTTCAACATCCCGCCTCGAAGATCGAAGTGAAGGTTCAGCGCGAACGATCACGAGAGATGAATCGCTTCCTCGCACGGGAAGAACTCTGTTCTCGTCTTGAAGAGATCGCCGAAAAGAAAAAACTGGGGCGCAAGCAGGCGCGCGAAAAAGTCCGCCGCCAAAAGCGCAAACAAGGAGTCCGTGCTCGCGCCCGCAATGTCGAAAAGAAACGCAAGCACGGGCGCAAAAAAGAAAACCGTCGAAAACCGGGGTCTCACGACTGAATGAGTCTTGCCTCCCGGCGCTCTTCGGCCAACATTTCCCGCAGTGAAAACCTACCTCGATCTTCTCTCCGATGTTCTCGAAAACGGCGAAGAACGAGGTGATCGCACCGGGACCGGAACCCTCAGTGTTTTCGGAAGACAGGCCCGCTATGACCTGAAAAATGGCTTCCCATGCCTCACGACTAAGAAACTCCATCTCCGGTCCATCATTCATGAGCTCCTCTGGTTTCTCAAAGGCGAGACCAATATCGCCTACCTCAAAGAACACAAAGTGAGGATCTGGGATGAGTGGGCAAACGAGGATGGTGATTTGGGACCGGTTTACGGCCAACAGTGGAGATCCTGGCCCAAAGAAGACGGATCGACTGTCGACCAAATTGGAGATCTGATTGAAGGCCTCAAAAACAACCCAACCTCACGCCGTCATCTGGTCTCAGCCTGGAATGTTGGAAAGATCGACGAGATGGCTCTCCCACCCTGCCACCTCCTTTTCCAGTTCTACGTTCACAATCCCGAATCAGAGCGCCCCGGTCTCAGTTGTCAACTCTACCAGAGAAGTGCCGACCTCTTCCTCGGAGTCCCTTTCAACATCTCCTCCTATGCCCTCCTGACCCTCATGGTCGCCCAAGTTTGTGGATATGAAGCCCGCGAATTTGTCCATACCTTTGGAGATCTCCACCTGTATTCCAATCATCTTGACCAAACCCGTTTACAGCTCACCCGTGATCCCCACCCCCTCCCGACGATGAAGATCAACCCAGAGGTCTCCTCCATTGACGGCTTTGTTTTCGAGGACTTTGAGCTGGTCGATTATCAAGCCCATCCGCACATTAAAGCCGCCGTTGCTGTATGAAATTAACCGCCATTGTCGCTATGACTCCCGAGAGGGTGATCGGAAAAGACGGGGACATTCCCTGGAGCCTTCCTGACGATCTTAAGTTCTTCAAAAAACAAACTTCCGGACATCCGATTGTCATGGGCCGGAAGACCTTTGATTCCATTGGTCGCCCGCTCCCGCTCCGTCAAAACATTGTCATCACCCGTGATCCGGCCTGGCACCACGATGGCGTCGAAAGTATCCATCATCCCAGGGAGTTGAAGGAATTCTCCCTCATTGACCGGCAGGTTTTTATTATCGGTGGAGAGCAAATCTACCGCTTCTTCCTTCCCATGCTAGATGACATCGTCGTCACCCATGTTCCTGACTCCTACGAAGGAGATACCTACTTCCCCGATTACAAACATCTGTTTCCAAATTCGGAGATCATCTTGGAACAAGAAGAGTTCATCATCAAACGCCACTTTAAATAAAACCACCACATCCTAATACCATGGCCAACACATTTGAATTATCCGGCACCCTCAAGGTTCTCGAAGATCTGCAGACCTTCGCGAGCGGCTTCACCAAACGTGAATTCGTGATCGAAGTCCCCGACGGCAAATACCCCCAGATGGTGAAATTTGAAAGCGTCCGCGATAAAATCGACCAACTCAATACTCACAGTATCGGCGATGAACTCAAAGTAACTTTCGATGTTCGCGGAAACGAATACAAGGGGCGCTACTACGTGAACCTCAACGCCTGGAAAATCGAATCTACCGGCGGAGGTGGTGATGGACAAGGAGCGTCCCCCAATGATTCTCCACCAAGTTCCTTCGACAGCTCTTTTGACAACGAGCCTGATCCAAGCGACGACGACATTCCGTTTTAAAGTCGGAGGAGATTGGAAATGGGCGGCTTTCTTTTTTCTGTCGCCGTCCATAGAAAAAACCAATCCCCCCTCTCAGAGGGAGGCTCGGATTATTCCAGGACCACACTTTTTATTTTACCGTCACTCACTTGTGTCGTGAGTTCATCCCCCGCAGAAATCTCATCCGTGGATTTCAAAATCTCTCCGTCTGGACCGAAGGTGATTGAAAATCCACGATTCAGAATACTTCCGGGGCCCAGTACCTGCAGCAACGAAGAAAGCCCGGCAATACGAGTTTCCTGTCCTTCCAAGGCATGCGTCGCCGCGTTCAAAAACTCAACTTGGGAACCATCCAACTTCTCCTGCCGCCGCTTCAACATCTCCCGAGGGTGATATCGATTCCAATTTGCTTGGTAGTCATGAATCAACCGCTCACGAACTCGCACCGATTCTTCGATGGCATTTGAAAAATCACGCCGGAGCCCCTTGAGTCGTAAAATCGGTTGCTGCAGTTTCCGTTCAGACGATTGCGTAAAAAAACCCCGCTCGTAGTAATCAAGTTGATCTGACAGCCGATCAATTCTTCCCCGAACGACCCGACTCAATCGCGCTCCCAAGCTCTCAAGTCGATCCAACAAATCCTTCCGATCAGGAACAACCAACTCCGCCGCCGCACTGGGTGTCGGAGCCCGTAAATCAGCCACAAAATCCGAGATCGTAAAATCAATCTCATGTCCCACCGCGCTAATTACCGGAACGATGGAAGCCGCGATGGCCCGAGCAACCACTTCTTCGTTAAAATTCCAAAGATCTTCAAGTGAACCGCCGCCCCTTCCTACAATCAATACCTCGGGCTGAGGGAGTCCTTCTTCTGCCGCTTTCCCTGCTCGGCGGATCGCGTGAGCAATTCCCCGCTCCGCCCCCTTTCCTTGAACCGCTGCCGGGAAAAGTACCACCGTCAACCACGGAGCCCGCCGGCTGAGCACATTTTTCATATCCTGAAGGGCCGCCCCCGTGGGAGAAGTGACAATTCCCAAAACCCTCGGAAACCCGGGCAAGGGACGTTTACGTTCTTGGGAAAAGAGTCCCTCCTGATCAAGCTTACGCTTTAAAGCCTCAAATCGCGCTTGAAGGTCGCCAACTCCCACCGCCTGTGCCTTTTTGACAATGAGCTGTGTGCTCCCTCGAGCCTCGTAGAAGCTAGTTTCCCCAAAAATTTGAACCTGGGCTCCATCCGCGATCACTTCGTGCCCCTGTCGACTGCGGGCTCCAAACATCGCACAGGAAATCTGGGCCGACTCATCCTTCAGGGAAAAATACCAATGTCCGCTCCCTTGCTTTCGCACATTACTGATCTCACCTTCAACCCAAATATCCCCGACCTCAATCTCCAGGAGATTACGGATCCGCCTCGCCAATTGAGTGACTGAGATCGCCTTGACCTGACTCACCCTAGCCCTCCTCTTTAGTGTTCAATTCAGCAAACACCATCTGTCCCGCACTGGTTTGCAAAGTACTAATTACGGTCACGTCCTGGGAAGTTCCAATTTTCCCGATGGCGTGATTCACCACAATCATTGTGCCATCCGGCATATAGCCCACGGCCTGGTGATCGTCCTTGCCGGCACGGACGAGAGCAAGCCGGACGGACTCACCCACCACAACCGAAGGTTTGAGAGCATCTGAAAGATCGTTTAAATTAATAATGTCCGCTCCCTGAAGGTGCGCCACCTTGGTCAGGTTTTCATCCGTCGTGATGAGACGAGCGGATAGAAGTTTGGCCGTTTGTACAAGACGGCCCTGAAAGGATTCATCTTCCGCCATCCCTCGCGAATCTTGAATGGAAATCGGGACTGCTGGATTTTTCTGCAGCTCGCTCAAAATCTCCAACCCCCGCTGACCACGCTGGCGCTTCCCCGCCGCCGGCGAGTTTGCCATCACCTGCAGTTCATCGAGCACAAACTGTGGTACCAACACCCGCCCGGTCAAAAAACCCGCCGCCATGAGAGAAGGCAAGCGCCCATCCATAATGACTTCGGCATCCAAAATGAGTAACTGACCCGAAGCTGCATCCTGCCGGAAACGAACGTAGGGAATAATAAAGGAAAAATCCTCCTGATCGCTCCTCAGGGCCAACACAGCACCGAGGAATGCAAAACTTGCGTAGGAGGTCACGACAAAGGCAAGTGAAAGTGCTTCACCAATTCCTTCAACCTGAATCGGTGACGCCGCGATCTTGATGAGTTCGGGTATCTGCGCACGGTTGAGTAAAAAAGCGCAAAGCAATCCCACCCCGATTCCAAATGTCGCCGTCGAAAATCCACGAAGAGTGAAGTTCCTCATCGAACTCTCCACTAGGATGAAAAATACCGCAACAATGAGGCCGCCAAACAATCCCACCCAAAGTGGAATACTCGGAGTGCTCAGCGCAATCGCCAGCCCCGCCAACTGGCACAGCGCGATATAGATCACGCGTGCCACATTGACAGATGGTTTAGACACTTTCATGGGCATAAGACTTTAGTCATCAAATTGATAAATCCGCAAGCCTGCCTATTCCTTCGCTTCCGGCCACTCGAGAGTCCTCTCCTTCTGTCCTCCCGGAATTTCATCACCAATATCCTTGGTCGTAATGTAGAGCATGAAGCCCATGAGAAGAAGAGCAAAGCCGGTTTGAATCACTTCCATGAATCGGGCGGGGAGAGGTTTGCCTCGGACCCACTCCATGATTGCCATCACAATGTGCCCTCCATCGAGAACAGGGAGTGGAAGCATATTCAAAACAGCCAAATTCACGTTAAAGAGCACAAAGAAAGCCAAAACTCGCAGCCATCCGTCGGGTTCCTGCAGTAGGAGAAACTTGGTTTTGGCAATCCCAATAGGACCCGCCAATTGATCAACTCCCACATGAGACTTGGGTGAACTAATCACCTTGATCGTCATCCACATGGTCCGAAGACTATCCCGAACTTGCTCCCAAGGATTGGGGTGTAAAATCTCAGATGAAATGATCGCTTTAAAATCCCAAGAAATTCCCACCATGGGATTTTCAAAGTCATCTCCCTTCGGCTGCAGAGGTGTGACCTCTAGATTCATGGTTTCATCACCCCGCTTGATGGTGAAGGTAGACTTCCCAAATTCGTTCTCTCTGAGCACCTGGGTGACGTGATAGGAACCGTAGATTTCTTTCCCATTCACTTTCACGACCTGATCGCCTTCCTTAATTCCCGCTCGCTCGGCCGGGCTGGTCCCTTTTCCTTCACTAATCCGGCCAACAACGGCAGGTCCGCCTGGAGTAATTCCTACCTGCGGGAGAGCCCGGCGTTTAAAGAAGGAGGTCTTTGGAATATCAAACTTGGTCGTGACTGTTCGGACCGTGCCATCGCGCACGATTTCAAAATCGATACTTTCCCCCTCGGTCAGCATAATTCGTGTGCGAATGTCATCAAATACACGCCCTGCATACCACTGGACGGGTTTTCCATCAATGTTCAGGATTTCATCTCCCGGCTGTAAGATCCCATCCGCAGGGCTCTCATGAACCACCCCGCCAATGACATTGGATTTGATGGCATCCTGCGGTTTCCCCAATCCCCACACCAAAAAGCCAGCGACGACCGCCAGCAACAGACTGAAGAGCGGACCCGCAAAAGCCACGATGATTTTGTCGAGTGGGGAAACCGGCGGCAACTCATTCTCATCGAGATTCTCTCCTTCGATTGATTCCATCGCAGCCATCTGGGGCAACGCCACGAATCCGCCCGCCGGAAGCCAGCCCAAGCCATACTGAACTCCATTGATCTCCTTCTTCCAGATCGGTTTCCCGAACCAAATCTGAAATCGGTCGACCTGAAGGCCACGCCATCGGGCTGCCAAAAAATGACCCAGTTCGTGGACAAAAATCATCACGTTGAACAACGCAATGACCACGAGAATCAGGACAATTGAATGTAAAAAATCGATCATATAAGTTAGCTGCGCGGAACCTACCCCACTGCCCTCCATTGGGCCAGTGACATTTCCACGTTTAAAAAACGTCGCTAATGTCCGTCTTGGTTTAAGTCAGACGCACACTCTGCTTTTTACTGAGACGGAGAATCTGACCAACTTGACCGGAAAACTCTGCCATTGGGTCAGTGAGCTTTTCGCCGTCAAGTTGGACAGCCCCGGTGGTGATAAACTGCTTCCGGAGTTCTCCGTTCGATTTCTCGAGTCCGAAACTGTTCTTGAACACACGATTTACGACTTCCAGAACGTTTCCACTCAGATCACTGGCCGCCATTTCAGGGAGATCAGCGGCATTAAGGTCACGCTTTGAAAACCGAGTCTCCCAGTCATCGCGGGCAGCCTGTCCAATTTGTTCGGTGTGGTAACGAGCCACGACGCGACGTGCCATTTCCTTCTTCGCCTCCATTGGGTGCAATGACTCTTCTCGAGCGGCACCCAGCAGCAGGAGATAGTAGCGATCCATCAATTCGTCGCTGATGCTCATGAGTTTACCAAACATCTCATTGGGTTCCTCACTGACTCCCACGTAGTTGTGAGCACTCTTGGACATCTTTTTGACGCCATCAAGCCCCTCAAGAAGAGGCATGCAAATCACCGCTTGCTGGGCTTGCCCTTCTTCTTTCTGAAGATCACGCCCCACCAGCATATTGAAAAGCTGGTCGGTTCCGCCGATCTCAACGTCTGCCTGAAGCTCAACCGAATCCCAGCCCTGCATGATAGGGTATTGGATTTCGTGCAGCCGAACCTCGGTTCCTTTTGAAACCCGCTCTTTAAAGTCCTCGCGCTGA
Source organism: Akkermansiaceae bacterium (assembly GCA_026421245.1). Classification (GTDB taxonomy): domain Bacteria; phylum Verrucomicrobiota; class Verrucomicrobiia; order Verrucomicrobiales; family Akkermansiaceae; genus SW10. The sequence goes on from JAPKDJ010000027.1 coordinate 40,492, forward strand.
AGCATCTGTTGCAGGGTCACGCGGGCATTGAGTTTCAAAACCTGCTCGTAGGTCATCTTACGAAACCAATCGCCGTTGAAAATGATTTCGGTTTTTTCACGATCGAGAACCTTGAAGGCCTGATCCGTATATGTTTCGGCGTTGGAAAGGACCTCTTCACGAGTCAGCGGCGGGCGGGCCGTGCTGCGCCCGGTTGGGTCACCCACGGTTGCGGTAAAATCTCCAATCAAGAGAACGGCCTGATGCCCTAGTTCCTGAAACTGCCGAAGCTTCTCAAGCGGCACGGTATGGCCGAGGTGAATATCGGGAGCAGTTGGATCGACGCCAAACTTAATCCGCAGAGGCCGGCCCTCCTTGAGCTTCTCGTCGAGTTCCTTCTCGGAGAGAACCTTGGAAGTGCCCCCAATCAATTGGGCCAGGGCCGGATGTGCTTCGTCGCTCATGTGGGGCCGAGTCAAGCGGGAGCGGGCGGAAAATTCAAGTGCGCCGGGAGATAAAAACAAAAGCCGCTCTCCCGGAGGGAAACGGCTTTTGAGAAAAGGTGGGGTGATCGACGGGACTCGAACCCGCGACAGCCAGAATCACAATCTGGAGCTCTACCAACTGAGCTACGACCACCAACTTGGTGCGCGGGAGACTAGAAAAAAAAATCCCGATGGCAAGCGGAGAATTTCGAAAAATCTCAAACTCCCACTGGATGCCAGGTCGTCTTGATTTCCTGAAAATCCAGAATGTGATATGGGCTCGGCGAGAGAGGTCGATCCGGCTGTAGCGCTACCCGTTTGAGGTTTTCAACCGCCTCCAATTCGACCCCCTGGCGCTCTTCAGCATCATCTGAACACAAGAGCATGGCGTTTACATCCATGTGTTTTGCAAACTCCGGGACCAGTTCATCACGATGTCCTGTGAGAATATTCACAACCCCGGCAGGAACATCTGATGTTGCTAAAACTTCGGCAAAGGAAATCGCAGTGAGAGCATTTTCACCCGCAAGCACGACCACCGCATTGCCCCCGACCATAGCCGGAGCAATCACAGAAACCAACTCGGGAAGGCTTCCGCGGGTTGGAGAGACAATCACGACCACTCCGCTGGGTTCAGGAGAGGAAAAGTTAAAGTGGGAAGAAGCAACCGGATTCACGGTCGAGAAAAGCGCCTGATACTTGTCACTCCATCCCGCATAATGCACGAGAAGATCGACAGCTTCAGCGACCTCGGCTCTCGCCTTGTTCTCGGGAAGTCCATGCGCCACCAACTCATTGACAAATTGATCAGTCCGTCCATCGAGAATTTCCGCGATGCGATACAGGATTTGTCCTTTCAGGTAGGCGGTCGATTTTGCCCAACCTCCGCTGGCTCTACGCGCCGCCACGACCGAGTTTCGAAAATCCTTACGACTCGCACGAGAAGCGTTCGCGAGAAATTCACCTTTCGGACCGCGCACTTTGAGAATGCGACCAGATTCGGTGCGGGGAAACTTTCCGCCAATGAAGAGCTTGTAGGTTTTCGGAATGCCAAGATTACTCATGAGAAAATGGGTGGGTGATTAGTGGCTGAGGTTGCAGTAGGCGGAGAGACCATGCAGTCCACCTTCGCGGCCAATGCCGCTTTCCTTGTATCCACCGAAAGGTGAAGTCGGATCGAATTTATTGAATGTATTGGCCCAAACGACTCCCGCATTCAGGCCGGTGGTCATCTTGAAAATCTTAGACCCCTTATCGGTCCAAACTCCTCCACTAAGTCCATAGGGAGTATTGTTGGCCTTCGTCAAAGCCTCCCGCGGCGTGCGGAATGTCTGGATCGCCAACACGGGGCCGAAGATCTCCTCCTGCACAATCCGGTGACTCTGAGCACACTCGGTAAAGAGCGTGGGTTTGAACCAGTTCCCCTTTCGGGGAACCCCTCCCGAAGGTTGCCAGATACAAGCCCCCTCCTCTTTTCCGGCTTTGACGAGCTCTTTGATTCGTTCCAACTGCGAGGCTGAATTGATGGCTCCGACGTCGGTGTTCTTGTCGAGCGGATTTCCGACAACAAGCGACTCCATCCGCTTCTGCAGTTTCTTAATCACCTTATCAGCGACGCTTTCCTGAACAAATAACCGCGAACCCGCGCAGCAGACGTGCCCTTGATTGAAAAAGATCCCGGTCACGATTCCCTCAACCGCTTCGTTGATCGCCGCATCTTCAAAAACAATATTCGCGGCCTTGCCTCCCAGTTCGAGAGTGAACTTCTTTCCCGTTCCCGCCACGGAACGGCGGATTGCCTTCCCCACCGCCGTCGAACCGGTAAAAGCCACCTTGTCGACATCCGGATGCTCGACCAAAGACTGCCCCGTCTCTCCTGCGCCTGTGATGATATTGACCACTCCGGCGGGGAGGCCGGCATCCTCAAAAAGCTCAGCTAATTTCAGAGCCGTGAGCGGAGTCGTCTCAGCTGGCTTTAAAACCACGGTATTTCCACAAGCAAGCGCGGGAGCGATTTTCCACGCCGCCATGAGGAGCGGGAAATTCCAGGGAATGACCTGTCCCACGACACCAATCGGACTCACTTCGGCCCCCGGAAACGCATAAGTCAGCTTATCAGCCCAACCGGCATGATAAAAAAAGTGCGCCGCTGCCAAAGGAACATCGACATCGCGACTCTCGCGAATCGGCTTTCCTCCGTCCATCGTCTCCACCACCGCAAACTCGCGCGCGCGTTCCTGAAGCAAACGGGCAATGCGGAAAAGATACTTCCCACGTTCAGCGCCCGACAATTTTGACCAGATTTCATCGTAGGCCTTGCGTGCCGCCTTCACTGCTTGATTGACCTCTTTCTTGCCGGCCAGAGCGACTTCGGAAAGCACCTCTCCATTGGCAGGATTGGTGGTTTGAAAACGCTTTGCCGCTTTCACCCACTTCCCTCCGATATACAAATCGTAGGTCTTTTTGATCTCGAAATGATCAGTGGATTCGGGCGCGGGAGCAAATCCGCCGGAGAGAAAATCGTTGGCATTCATGGAACTTAAAAAATCTAATCTTGGGAAAAATAATCACCGCTCTGGTAACGGCCGGTCTCCTGCTTGCGAATCTGCATCAAGAGATCATTGGTGAGGGAACTGGCACCAAAGCGGAACCAGTCGTTGGTGAGCCATTTCGGCCCGAGCACTTCGCGGACCATCACGAGATACTGAAGAGCTAGCTTGGCATTCGAAATGCCTCCTGCTGGCTTCATCCCAACCATCCGTCCGGTCCGTTCGTAGAAGTCCTCAATCGCTTGCAGCATGACCAAGGTCACCGGCAGAGTGGCTGCGATGGGAACCTTACCCGTCGAGGTCTTAATAAAGTCCGCCCCGGCCGCCATCGACATGTCGCTAGCAAAGCGAACATTGTCGTAAGTTGTCAGCTCACCGGTCTCTAGAATCACTTTGAGACGCGCCTCGCCACACGCCTCTTTGCATGCAGCAACTTCATCATAAATCGCGCGATATTCTCCCTGTAAAAACTGTCCCCGCGAAATCACCATGTCAATTTCATCGGCTCCCTCGCCTACCGCATACTTCACTTCCCCTAACCGTTCCTTGAGTCGCATCTGCCCGCTGGGAAACTGCGTCGCCACCGCCGCCACCCTCACCTTCGATCCCTCAACTGCTTTTACGGCCGTCTTCACCATTCTGGGATACACACAGACCGCAGCAGCCGGTCCCACCGATGGATCTCCGGGCAAAGGTCGCATTGCCTTCTGACACATTTGGCGAACCTTCCCCACCGAGTCGGCTCCCTCCAAAGTCGTGACGTCCAACATCGTCACCGCCAATTTCAGGGCCGACATCTTGGTCTCCTTCTTCAAGCTGCGGGCACAGAATCGCTGCGCGCGTTCTTCAACGCCTACTTGATCAATCGCCGGGGAATCACGGCGCGCAGGAAAAGGTAAAACCTCAGTCTTCACAAGGAGAGACTAAGAACCGCCTCACGCCGACGCAAGGATTCGAAAAATAAATCGGCCTTAGATGATCCACTCGGAAAGAGGCCCACTTTGATCAATCGAATCCGGCAAGGTTCGATCCGGTTGGCGAAAGGTGTCCGTCGGCTGACCGGCAGCGTACAAGAGGCTCTTGTAAAAGTGGGCAATCGTGCGATGCCCCGACTCCCCCCCAGTCGGGGCACATGAATGTAATGACCGGCCTTGAAACCACCGCCCATGTTACAATGAGCCATCACCCGCGGAAATATCGGCAAGTCGCTTGGCCATTTTCGCGCTATTCTTCATGTGATAATCCATGATCAATTGGCGGGCCGTAAACTCACCTTTGCCACTCCCCACCAAACTGCAGCATGGCCGAAAACACACCAAAGTTTACGGATCATGAGTCTCACAGGATACTTGCGCTCCTATCACGGAAGCCCATATCAGCTTTCTAAAACGCAAAAGCCCTGATTTCTCTATCGAGTGAGCCGAATCCGTAAAAACCCACCTTCCATGATAGTTTTGACAGCCGAATCAATTCGATCTCCACTTCATCGCTGATAATTCCTTGACTCCCTGGCCGAGTACCCCTATTCCCCGCCCCTCTAAGAACCTTTCCCTCCTTAAGACCATGGCACTTACCGAAGTTATCCTCCGTGAAAAAATCGACAATCTTGGCGCTGAAGCCGATGTCGTCAAAGTGAAAGCAGGCTTTGCCCGCAACTTCCTCATCCCTTCAGGCAAAGCCTACGAGGCAACCAAGGGAAACCTTCGTCAAATCGAGAACCTTCAGGTTTCCCGTGCCAAGCGTGAAACCGAGGAACTCAGTAAAGCCCAGGAGGCCGCCAGCAAGATCTCCCGCATGAAGCCCAAGTTCACCCTCGACGTAGGCAAGAACGGCAAGGCCTTCGGTTCCGTGACGTCGATCGATATTCACAAAGCTCTCGAAGACAAAGGGGTCTCCATCGACCGAACTGCAATCCAGCTTAACAAACCCATCAAGTCCACCGGTCAAACCGACGTGGAAGTGAAGCTTCACGCCGATGTCACTACTTCGGTGACCGTCACCGTGGAAGCGACTGCTGCCCAATAGCTTTCGCGATCATATTTCAATTCCCAAGAAGCCCGGCTCATTGCACCTGGGCTTTTTTTGTCGTTTCCACGCTGCCATTTCATCGTCAAGGTCCCCACCTGTGATTGGTGTTCTCGACTCCGGCGTTGGCGGTTTCTCCGTTCTTCGGGAGATTCATGCCCATCTCCCCGACCAAGACATCACTTATATTGGCGACAACGCCTGGTGCCCATACGGAAACAAAAGTTATCCCGAGATTCGCGAACGAACGTTTGCACTCTCTGATTTTTTGATCGAGCAAGGAGCCGAGGTTATCGTGATTGCTTGCAACTCGGCCACGATCGTCGCGATCGAAGCCCTCCGCTCCCATTATTTGCTGCCCTTCATCGGCATGGAACCTGGTGTTAAGCCCGCCGCCGCGCTCACCAAAACCGGAACCATCGGCGTCCTCGCAACCGAGGCCTCCCTTCGTGGAGACAAATTCCATCATCTGGTCGCTCGACACGCCCAGAATATCCGGGTCATTACACAACCTTGCCCCAAGTTTGTCGAATTAGTAGAACACGGTATTCTTAAAGGTCCTGAAGTCGATGCTGCCATCGACGAATATACCGCAAATATGCTCGCCGCAGATGCCGATGTCCTCATTCTCGGCTGCACCCACTACCCGTTCCTCCGCCCTGCCCTCGAAACCCGGCTTCCGGACCACATTCGTTTTATCGATACCGGAGACGCAATCGCACGCAGAACCGAGCAACATTCCCTCACTCCGTCGGACAAACCCTCCATCAAAATCCTCACTACAGGCATTCCTGAAAAAATCGCCTCACTGCTCCAGACTCTCACTCCCAAAATCGAAGCCACCTGCACTCCTCTTTTTCTGCCATGAAATTCCTCCCCCTTACCTCGGCCATCGCTCTAGTTGCGGTCATTATTTTCCTCGTCTTAAATCGCGACAATCCAGAGCCACCTGAAACACCTTCCGATCCCAATTCGGCCACTGAAGCAGAAGCTCCCATCGATGACTCGAGTCCAGAGCCAGAACCAGAGCCAGAGCCAGAGCCAGAGCCAGAACCTGACAGCACCATTGCCGACAACGATCCTCAAAAACCAACCGACGCCACCGAGCAAGAATACGTCCCAGCCCCTCCCACCCACAACTACTACTCGAAGGGAGAGAAAACACGCGACGGTACCGGCAAATACTATCAGGACCGAGAGATTTCTTACGTTATGGGTCACCCCGCCATCAATTGGTTGGAGCGTCCCGAGCGAGAAGATGAAGAGGCTCCCGCCAAAGCGATGGATCTACTCGACCTCAAAGAAACAGACGTTCTCGCCGACATTGGTGCCGGTTCGGGATACTATAGTCTCCGCATTGCCATGCAAAACCCCAAAAGCGCAGTCATCGGAGTCGACATCCAAAAGGAGATGATTGCTTTTCTCGAACAACGCATCACTCAACTTGATGTAGAAAATGTCACCACCCATCTCGGGAAAATCGACACCATTGGCCTGCCTCCTGAATCCATCGACGCAGCCCTCATGGTCGATGCCTACCACGAATTTTCCCACCCCTACGAAATGATGACCTCCATCGTCAAGGCCCTGCGCCCCGGAGGTCGGGTCTTCCTCCTCGAATACCGTGCCGAAGATCCCACCGTCCCCATCAAGCCTCTCCACAAAATGACCCAAGGCCAGGCCAAGAAGGAAATGGCTCTCGTCGGCCTCAAGTGGGAGAAGACTCGCGACGAACTTCCCTGGCAGCACTTCATGGTCTTTCGCAAACCATGACCGAACCTCCCGATTGGCTCGATCCCCAGGAAACCTATCTCGTGGGAATCTCCGGAGGCCGTGATTCTGTCGCTCTTCACCACTGGCTCGCCAGCCACGGCTTTCAAAGCCTCATCTTTTGCCACCTCAACCACGGTTTGCGGGGAGAGGAATCCGATGGAGATGAAACCTTTCTCCGTGACCTCATTGGCCCTTCTCTTCTCTCCCAAAAGGCCGACGTTTCTGTTCTCGCTACCGAAAAAAAACTCTCCCTCGAAACAGCTGCCCGCGAAGCCCGTCACAGCTTCTTCAATGAATGCTCTGGCCACACCGGAGTCTCCAAAATCCTCCTCGCCCACCACGCTGACGACCAAGCCGAAACAATCCTCTTCAACCTGCTCCGCGGCTCCTCCGGCATCAAGGGAATGTCGACTCGCCAGAAAATCGGCGAGCTCACTTTCCTCCGGCCTCTTCTTAAAGTCCGCCGATCTGAAATCGACTCTTTCCTCGCCAATGGCAATCACCCCTTCCGCGAAGATTCTTCAAATTCCAACCCCTTTGCCACCCGCAACCGTCTCCGTCACGAAGCCTTTCCTCTTCTCTCTGATATTCTTGAACGCGACCCCGTCCCTGCCCTCCTCCGCGCTCACCAACAAACCGAAGAGCTGGAACAAATCGCCAACGCCCAACTGGAAACCTTGAACATCCTTGATCCCCAGGGCCGCATTCATCTCCCCATCTTTCGGACCCTTTCCCCCGCTCTTCAGAAAAAAGCCCTGCATCAATATCTCACGGAGAACAACATCCCAAACATCTCGTCCAATCTCATTAGCCGAGGACTGACACTGCTTTCTCCCGATTCTCCCTCCTCCATCAATCTTCCCGGCTCTCAACGATTACGAAGAAAGGAATCCCGTCTCTTTATTTCATCATGAAGCTTTTTCTCCTCTTTCCCCTCCTATTACTGACATCCTGCAGCCTCTTCAAAAAAGACGCCCCCAAAGAAAAGGGCGAAGAAAAAGTGACCGGCCCTGAGCGCAGAATCGTTGGCCGCATCGCCGCTGTTTCGCAAGCGGGAGAATTCGTCCTCATTCAGAAATTCGGAGCTGGAACTCTTCCCGAAGAAATCATCTATCAATCTCAGGGCCCCGAAGGACGCTCTGCCTCCCTCCGCCCTTCCGGAGAACGTGTTCGAGACTTCTTTGCTGCTGATCTTCTAAGCGGCGAAGTTGAAAAAGGAGACGCCGTTGTCGCCTACCCTGATCCCAAGAAAAAGGAGGAAAAACCGCCACAAGAGATCGAATCCTCGTTCGCCCCGCGGGTTGTGGAGCTTTGGGGGGGCG
>JAPKDJ010000079.1 GCA_026421245.1 Akkermansiaceae bacterium
AGGCCTCCTCCGACTTCTTTGGATCGGTAAAATGGTTCAGTGCCTGCGGGGAAAACTCGGTGCTTGTCTGACTTGCAAGAAGCTCGCCGACTGATGCCCCCTGCCCTTTCAAAGAAGCCCAAAGCTGCTGGAACGATTTTTTAGCAAAATTCGTCTCGCTTGATACCACCAACGCCACAACGGCCTGAATCGTCTTTTCTTCAGTAACTTGAGACAATCACCCCAACGGACCACCAGCTCCAACATCCGCTCTTGCAGCGCGTCATGCTTCCCTCTCTCCGATTCACCTCATGTCGCCGCCCCCATCCCAGCAGTAGCGCGATGGCACATTCCGTTAGAAAAGAACCAGCACGAAGCCTATTCATAACATTCAAACGACATTTTCGTCACCTCCGGTCAAAGGAAAGCACGACGCGCAAGAAAGGAGCCTGATCGTTCGTGGACTTGCGATTCTCACTACCCTCGCTATCAATCGGTTCGTGAGTCGTCGGATCTTTCTTTTCCTCCTGAGTTTGCCTGCTCTTATTTTCACGTCATGTGTTGAGGGAGAAGAAGAACTCTGGATCAATCAAAACGGCTCCGGTCGAATTTTGGCCCACTACGAACTCCCCAGAATTGCCCTCAGCAGACTTGGAAATCCCAATGACACGATTCGAGCATTCATCAACATCGACGAGAGAGAAGAAGACCTGAAAATTCAAGCTCTCTCTTTTGGCGAGGTCAACGGGAAGATTGTTTTCCATCTCGAAGCCACTTTCGAAAACGCCCTCGATCTTCTGGAAATTATCGACCGTAATAAGGAAGCTTTTATCGAAGAATCTGGTAATGATCCGCTACATCTCGATGCCATCGCGGGGGTCATTCACTTCAATTTTGAAGATCGCACTCTAAAGTTCAGCCGCGCCGTGAGCCTTGGAGATCTCTTCCCAACTGCTGTCAATAGGCGCCCCGGCATGCTCGGCCCTTCAACCTTCAAATACACCATCCACCTCCCTGCCAGGGTCATAGAAAGCAATGCTCATTCAATCAGCGAAGACGGCAAGACCGTGAGTTGGAACTTTTTGCTCAAAGAACACTTCGCCGCTCCCATGGAAATGGGAGTCACTATTAAAATCCCCACCCCATGGTGGGAGTGGGCTGTTCTTGCGATGCTTACCTTCGCCCTGGCCTTGCTGATTTGGAAATTCGTGATCCGCCGTTTCATCTAGATGCCGATTACAGCCACCCGGCTCATCAGATCAACCTCCTTGCAGATCTTCGCGCAGTATCGCCCCATCGCATCCTCACAGTCCTCACACAGCAAAAACTGGGCGTTGCATGGCATCCAGGCACAGTTGCGGTATCGAATACTGGGCATACCGCAATGCCGACACTTGGACACAACCTTGGCCCCATCGGTTCGGTTCACCGGAATACTGAGCCGCTCGTCGAAGACATAACACTCGCCCTCGTATCCCTCTCCCTTCACCTCTTCGTTTTTCCCATAAGTCACGATGCCACCATCAAGTTGATAGACATCTTTGAAACCTTCTTGCAAAAGAAAGCCGCTGAATTTCTCACACCTGATTCCACCTGTACAATAGGTCAGAATCTTTTTCCCCTCTAGTTCATCCCGATGATCGCGAACCCATTTCGGTAAATCCCGAAAACTGGGAACATCGGGTAAAACGGCCCCCTCAAAACGACCAATTTCCCACTCATAATCATTCCGTGCATCAAGAATCACCACATTATCCTCCTTCATCGCTTCGCGCCACTTAACGGGGTTGAGATGAGTCGCCGTAAGATCGATAGGATTGAAATCTTCTTCTCCCAATTCCAAAGTCACCACCTCATCACGCACTTTGATCGAGAGTTTTGAAAAAACGTGATCCTCCTCAGGATCAATCTTCCAGGCAATGCCCTGTGTCAGAGGGTCAGAATCAAGAACGGCGCGATACTTCGCGCAATTCTCTTTCGTTCCCGAAACCGTCCCGTTCAATCCCTCTTTGGCGATTAAAATCCGCCCATAGAGCCCCAAATCTTTACAGAACCGCCGATGTTCCTCCGCATAGGCATCGGGATCTTCAAGACGGGCGTATTTGTAGTATAGCAGGACCTCGTAGGGAGCAGTCATCGTTCGATGAACTTTTGACAAAAAAACACCGGGATTTCCAGCTTCCCCCATCATCTTTTTCATCTCAATTCAGGGAGAGAAATTAGAGCCCTTCACGCGCTTGCCAAAGGAAGTCACGCCTGTAGTGTTTTTCGAAATTCAAATATTGGGGGATTCATTCAGAATAATGGCGAAGGAATCTCCAATCTCCTTACGTTTCATTTCAGAATATCCTATACCAAGTCTCTGCTCACCCACGACCTCATGACTAACGATAATCAGTCCCAGCCCTTCGCCGAGTCCCCCTTTCCGACAACTTCTATTCCTGAATATCCCGTGCCTGAAAAATACGTTCCTCCCACACCCCGTAAAATAAACCCCAATTTGGTTCAATACCTCGGCTCCCTCCCTCCCTTCCCAAAACCTGCGGCACCAACCGTTGCTTCTACTGCTGAAAAAACCGAGCCCGCGAAGGCCCCAGAGGAGACAAGTTCACTTGCTTCCACTTCAGAATCAGCGCCAAGCTCGGTGGCCCAGGCCATGTCAAACAATGACCCACTCCCGGCTGATGACGTCGCGGCAGTCGACCAACTTGGTGAAAAATACCAGGCCCTCAAAACGGAGCTTGGAAAAGTCATCATCGGTCAGGAAGAAGTCATCGAACAACTTGCCATCTGCCTCTTCGCCCGAGGCCACGGCCTCCTCATGGGAGTTCCCGGATTGGCCAAAACCCTTCTCGTTTCCTGTATCGCCGAAACCATGCATCTTGGTTTCAACCGGATTCAGTTCACGCCGGACCTCATGCCGGCCGACATCTCCGGAACCGACATCATTCAGGAGCATGGCGAAACCGGAAAACGCGAGTTTGAGTTCGTGAAAGGCCCCGTCTTCTCAAACATCGTTCTTGCCGATGAAATTAACCGCGCCCCAGCAAAAACCCAGTCCGCCATGCTCGAGGCCATGCAGGAGCGCCATGTCACGGTGCTGGGCCGGACCTATAAGCTCGACGCCCCCTTCTTCGTCCTTGCGACCCAGAACCCCGTCGAACAGGAAGGAACCTACCCACTTCCCGAAGCCCAGCTTGACCGTTTCATGTTCCTCATCGAAGTCGATTATCCCTCGGCTGAGGAGGAAAAGCGCATCGCCCGCGAGACCACCGGAGTGGACAAGGAGCCCCTCCAACCACTTCTCACCGGCGAGGAAGTCCTCAGCTACCAAAGCCTCGTCCGCCGCGTGCCGGTCCCCGACCACATCTACGATTACGCTGTCAAGATTGTCCGTCGCACCCGTCCCGATGGCGCAGATGCTCCTGAATGGATCAAGGAATACGTTGGCTGGGGAGCAGGCCCTCGTGCCGTCCAGTATCTCATCCTCGGTTGCAAGGCCCGGGCCGCCCTCCGCGGAACCTACATGGCCTCACTCGAAGACATCGAAGCAGTCGCCGGCCCTGTTCTCAGCCACCGGGTCCTCACTAACTTCGCCGCTGAATCCCAGGGCATGACCTCCAAGAAGATCGTTGCCCGTCTCGTCGAAGAGATGCGGGATGATGTTTGAAATGTCTAATTTCTCCAATAGGTCTTTTAAGATCTAACCCCACGACAAGGCATGAAATACGACTTCCTCGATACCGATGTGCTCGCCCGGCTTGGCGCGATTCCGTTGGAGTCCCGCACCCCCATGATCGGGAACGTCGCAGGACGTCACCGCTCACCGCACCGAGGTTCGTCGGTTGAGTTTGCGGAATACCGCAAATATGTCCCGGGCGATGACACCCGTCGTCTCGACTGGAAGGCCTACGCCCGTTCCGATCGCTACTACATCAAGGAATTCGAAGCCGACACCAACCTCCGCGCCTACTTTGTCGTGGATTCCTCGGGCTCAATGAATTTTTCATCCGGTGACAACCCCACCAAAATCGATTTTGCCCGCCGAATTGCAGCCACTCTTTCCTACCTCATCGTAAATCAAGGAGACTCCGTCGGTCTCAGTTGCTGCAACGAAAAGCTTCACCTCGAAATCCCCCCCAGCCGCCGCGCCGCGCAGCTTCAAGCTATCTTCGACTCCCTTCAAGACCTTGAGCCCACCGGGGAAACCGGCCTTGTCGACGCCCTTCACCAGATTGCCGAAAAGATCCAACAGCGAGCTCTTGTCGTCATCCTCTCCGATCTCTTTGTCGATACCAAAAAATTGGGGGAAGCTCTCCAGCATCTTCGCTTCCGCAAGCACGACATCTCAATATTTCACCTTCTCGATCCCCAGGAAGTTGACTTCCACTTCGAACGTCCCCATCGCTTTGTCGATCTTGAAGACGGCACCACCATCGTCGCGGAGCCAAACCTCATTGCTGACGAATACCACGCTGCCTTGAAAGAGTTTCTCGCGAATGTCGAGACCAAGTGCCACGACGTTCACGCTGACTATCACCTTTTTCAGACCAGTGCCGATTATGAGGAAATCGTCTCCAATTTCATCACCACTCGGCTCACCAAAAAACGCTAAACTTCACCCTTGAGCTTTTTATCACAACCGATCCTTTGGGGTCTCTTCGCTGCCTCCGTTCCGGTGATCATTCACCTGCTCAACAGGCGGCGCTTTCGCACCGTCAAATGGGCCGCAACTTCTTTCCTACTCAAAGCCTCCCGCGAATCGCGAGGAAAAAAGAAGCTCAAACACTTCCTCATTCTCGCCTGTCGTGCGCTCGCCATTGCCGCACTCATTTTTGCGGTTGCCCGGCCTCTCATCGGAGGATTCCTTGGCTCCGGCAGCGGATCCGTCGGCACCGTGGTTCTCATTCTCGACCGTTCAGCCAGCATGGAGACCAAGCCAGGTAGCGGACAACTCAGCCACCGACAATCGGTCATCACTAAGATTACCGAGGCCGTTGAAAACATGGGGTCCCCCCGCCTCGTCCTGATTGATAGTGCCTCAGGAGAGATTCAGGAGGTTCCGTCGCCAGATGCCCTCTCGGAACTATCCACGACCTCTGCCACTGACACCCAAGCTGACATTCCCACCCTCCTGGCCAAGGCAATCGACTACCTCGACGAAACCAACCCCGGTCAATCCGAAATCTGGGTGGCCTCCGACCTTCAACGTGGCGATTGGCGCCCCAGCGATTCACGATGGGGTGCCATTCAGGCCGGCTTGGAGGGACTCCCCACCAAAACCAATCTCCGTATTCTAACTGCCGGAGAACAAACAGTCGAAAACTTCACCCTTGAACTCCTCACTTCCCGCCGGGTCGAGGACGACCTCTTCCTCGACCTGAAACTCTCCCGGCTTGAAGGCGACGGCACCACAACTGTCCCCATCACCTACTCTCTCAATGGAGCCCGCAACTCCGAGCGAGTCACCGTGAATGGCCAGGAGGTACGATTCCAGAAACGCTTCCCGCTCACCGCAGCCGATACCGAGGGTTATGGCTGGGTGGGGATTCCTTCCGACAATAATCCTCGCGACAACAGCGTCTACTTTGCCTTTGGCGGCAAAGAACCAGTCCAGACATGGGTTGTCTCGGAAGATCCCACCAGCCCAACCGCCGATTTCCTCCAAAAAGCGGCTGCTCCTGCAGGTTTCGAACGATATAGTTGCACGGTCGTCGCTCCCACCCAGACCACCCAGATTGATTGGGCAACCGCCTCTCTGATCATCTGGCAAGCTCCAATCCCCATCGGCGCAGTAGCCGCCCAACTCAATGACTTTGTCACCTCCGGTGGCTCCGCCTTGTTTTTCCCACCCAACCAGCCATCCACCGGAGTTATTTTCGGGGCGTCATGGGGAGAAATTGAAGATGCCCCTGCTGATCAATTCTTCATCAACGGCTCCTGGGTCAAAGACGATGGCCCTTGGCAAAACGGCATGGACGATACTCCCATGCCCGTCGATCAGGTTCGCGGAGTGAAACGCCGCTCCATTCGAGGAGATGGCTCTTCTCTTGCCGAATGGGATGATGGATCTCCCTTCCTTTATCGTCAGCTCGAAGGCCTCGGCACCTCCATTTTTATAAGCACTCTTCCCGATGATCGTTGGTCGAATATCGAATTTGTGGCTCTCCATCTCGTGGCCATCCAGCGTCTTATCGAGAAGGGCACCGATCGCCTCCACGCCGGATATCGCGCTGTCGCCGGAAGCGATAAGGCAAAAGGCCGTGATGACGAGGTTCGTGAACGTCTCGACACTTTTGAGGACTACGAACCAGCGCTCGAACACTACCGAGCTGGCGTATACCGGCTGGGAAACCGCACCATTGCCGTCAACCGCCCTTCCGAAGAAAACTCCCCCACCCGCATTGATGAAGAGGCTCTCGACGAACTGTTAAAAGGAACCTCCTATACGCTCTTCGCAAACCAAGACAGTAAGAAGGATCTCATCTCCGAAGCTTGGCGTGCTTTCCTCGTCGCCGTTCTCCTTTTCCTGCTGGCCGAGGCTCTCCTCTGCCTGCAACCCAAGTCAACCGGACCGCCTTCTCTCAAGGCAACCGCCAACACGTCACCCGCCTCGTGAAGCATTTTAACCTCGGACCCCTGCACTTCCAAGCAAGCACCCTTACGCTTGTTTTCGTTCTGCTTGTCCTCATCGCCACAGTAACCCTCGGAGTCATGGCGATTCGCCGCTCGGCCCGCCCAAAACGAACCGGCGCACTTGAAACTCTCCGATTCATTTGCGTCGCCTTCGTTTGCGCAATGCTCCTTGGACCGGAATGGCGCACTATTCAGGAATCCGACCTTCAGCCTGAGATTGCTATCATCTGGGACGACTCACTTTCGATGACCACCGAGGACGCCCGGCGTCCCGATTTCATCGAAGGCACAGAGACAGTCATTAAGCGTGAAGAACTCGTCAAACGGCTTCGGGAAACCGAATTCTGGAAATCCTTCGAAGATAACGATCGCAACCGCGTCACGATCTCCTCCTTTGACTCACCGCCTGAAGGAGCCGATCCCATCCAACGTGCCATGTCCGGCACCAATATGAACGATGCTCTCACAAAGACCCTTGAATCTGGACGAAACCTCCGCGCAGCCATCTTCATCGGAGACGGAGACTGGAATATCGGAACCTCTCCTGTCGCCGCCGCGCAACAATTCCGCCTCAAAGGAGTCCCGCTATACACCATGGCCACCGGAAGTGAAAAAAGGGTCCCCGACCTCGAGTTGGCGGCAGTCAATGCTCCCACCTACGGAATCGTGGGCGAGAATGTTCAAATCCCCTTCACCATCGAATCATCCCTTGGTCGGGACGTCCGCACCCAGGTTCGCATTCGTAGTGACACCAGCAAGGAACGCTTTAAGGACATCACCATCCGGGCCAACACCACCCACTATGATTCGCTTCTTTGGAGGATTGAAAAGGAAGGAGCTTCCACCCTTTCCATCTCAATCCCGGTTGCCAACGGAGAACTCATCCAAAGCAATAACTCACGTGATTTTGTAATCAGCGGAAAGCCCGAGTCGATTCGAGTTCTTGTCATCGAAACCCTTCCTCGTTGGGAATATCGCTTTATCCGCAATGCTCTTTCCAGAGATCCCGGCGTTCAGGTTGACTGCCTCCTTCTTCACCCCGACCTCGGCAAAGGCGACGGTCCTGACTACATTCAGGAATTCCCTGAGAAACTTGAAGACCTTCAGAAATACGATGTCGTTTTTGTTGGAGATGTTGGTGTTGGTGATGGCCAACTCACTACGGAACAAGCAGAACTGATCCGTGGCCTAGTTGAAAACCAGGCCAGTGGCGTCGTTTTTATTCCCGGCCCACAGGGCAATCAGTTCACCCTCGATTACGCTCCCGCAGACGAAAAAGACAAATTTGATCTCGCCGACCTCATCCCTGTTGAAATCGATCCTGATAACAAGGACGGATTTTCGGAAGCAGTGGAAACCCCCATGCGTCTCACTCCCGAGGGAGAAAAATCCCTCCTCACCATGCTTGGTGATGACGAATCCCAAAATGAGATGATTTGGCGCGGCCTTCCCGGATTCTACTGGCAGGCCCCCGTCATCAAAGCCAAGTCCGGCTCGACCATTCTTGCCGTCAATGAAGCCCGCCGGAACGCCTCGGGTCGTCTTCCCATCCTCGTGACCTCACGCGCCGGATCTGGCAAGGTCCTCTACATGGCCATCGACTCCGCTTGGCGCTGGCGTCGGGGTGTTGAAGACCTTTATCACTATCGCTTCTGGGGCCAGGTCGCCCGCTGGATGTCGTATCAGCGAAACATGGCTGCCGGAGAGCGAATCCGTCTTTTCTACACTCCCGAGCGCCCTAAGCCAGGCGAGTTCGTCTCTCTCGCCGCCAACGCCTTCGATGCCAATGGGGCCCCTCTCAATGAAGGCATCCTTCAAGTAGATCTCACCGCTCCAAATGGTCAGATCAAGCGTATCGAACTTACCAAAAAAGAAGGAGCCTGGGGCCGATTCACCGGTAAGTTCAAGGTCTCCCAGCCCGGCCAATGGAATCTCAAGGCCTTTATTCCGGACGATCCAAATGCCTTCATCGAGGCCAAGATCATTTCCCAAACCGATGCCATCGAAAAAACGGGACGCCCCGCTCGCTTCGAGGTTCTCGAAGAAATGGCCAAAGTCTCACGTGGTCGTCTCGTTACCCCGGAAAAGCTCGATGAGCTGGTGAAGGAGATCAATGCCCTCCCCGAACCGCAACCGCTTGTAAACTCGATCAAACTTTGGGCCAATTGGATCGCCCCCGCGATTCTAGTCACCCTCCTCGCCCTTTTCTGGATCGGGCGGAAGTTGAACGGGACTTTCTAAAGCAGCTCCTTCGCGGCTTTAAGATACCGCTCCCAATCCCACGCCTTGATGTCGTGTTTCCCTTCACGAATGTGATAGCGGACCTTTTGATTGCCAACTGATCCACCCGCTTCGGGCATTTCTCCAAGAGTTTCGCCAAAAGCCGGAGCCGCCATTTTTAAAGCCAGAAATTCACCTTCCGGATCGGCCCAGTCGTCAAGTGAGGCACTTGCGACATAAACCGGACGCGGAGCGATGCAGGCAATCAACTGGTGCTGATCGACGGGAAGAGACTCTTCGTTGTCCCCATATTTCCTGAAATTTCCTGCAAACCAATGCGGGAACGCTTTGTTAATTCGCGCCACTGTTTCTCCGTGCTTTCGCTTACTGAGCGCCGCCCCTCCGCAACCGGAATTATTGGAAATCGCCATCGCAAATTTCTCGTCAATTGCGCCCGCCCAAAGAGCAGTTTTCCCGAGTCGGGAGTGGCCAATCACAACAACTTTTTCGGCATTGATCTCAGACACGGTTTGTAACTGATCACGAACTCTGCTCAGTCCCCAGGCCCAACCGGCGACGGTTCCCCAACTTGTCCCGTCACGTTCCTGAGGGAACAAGGAGTGCACGCCGTTTTTGAAGTGATCATGTTCGTCAGGATCAAAATCCGCACAATGAACAGTTACCAAAGCAAAGCCGGCATCAGTGATCATTTTAACCGGCCACCTCAAAGCAGCTTTTCCCCTAGGTTGATCGTTGCTCTTCGTGATCCAATCGTCCTCTTCAAGAGTATGATTCCCCCGAAAATTCAAACCTAGGAATGCCGGCACGTCCTTCTTCCCAACGGGAAAATAGGCAAGGGCTCGCGCTTTCAATGAACCACCCAGCGTAAGGACATACTCGCGACGTAGAACTTTGCCGTCCATGATCTCACTCTCACGATCAAGCTTCCACTCGCTCTTGAATTTTAAGGTAGGATTGGTTCCATAAACCTCTCGTTGGAAGACTTCGAGCGTTTTTGCCCGGGCTTCGGGAGACCACTTGGCCGGATCAGAGACAGTTTCAGCAGACATGAGAGAAGTCGTCAGGAGCAAGAGCCATGGTTTCATCTCTCCATTAGATGAGGCCAGAAGAAATTTGCAAGATTCCAGCACCTCAAACTCACCAAGCCTGATCCTGAGTGCTGTCGGGCAAAAGAATTCTAGAGAAGAATCCTCATGAAAGCAGACTATTCATCTCTCCAGCAGAATCTGATCCCCCAGCACTACGATCTCAACCGACCCTTTGAGGGTTTTGTTGAGGAACGGAGTGTTTGAACTTTTCGATTTCATGAACTCCTTCGTGAAGGTCGTTTCCTTATTCGGATCGAAGACGATGAGATCAGCGGGTTTTCCCTCTGCCACTTCCGCAACCTCCAACCTCATCATACGACGTGGCTCGGCGGAATATCTCTTTACGATCAGATCCCACCCAAATTCGCCCGTTGTAATAAAGCGGTCATGCAGGGAAACAAGTGCGGTATCGAGCCCTGTGATGCCATTTGGAGCATCCACAAAAGCCTGGGATTTCTCAAACCCAGTATGCGGCGCGTGGTCGGTCGCAATGATGCGGAAAACGCCCTCTTTTAGTCCCTGCAAAAGCGCCGTGTTGTCTTCACGCGTCCGCAGCGGTGGATTCATTTTATAGTGCGTGTTGTAGTCACCGATATCTTCGTCCGCGAACATGAGATGGTGCGGGGAAACTTCTCCCGAAACCTTGGCCCCGCGCTCGTCACGCCACCAGCGAATTGTTTCCATCCCGATCTCGGAGCTCACATGCTGAATGTGCAAGGTTGCCCCTGTCGCGTGTGCGAGACGGATGTCACGGTCCATACAAATCTCCTCCGCCAAGGCAGGAGTCCCCTGGATCCCAAGTCGGTAACTGACCGGGCCCTCGTTGAGCGCACGTGGCCCGCAAAGTTGCGGGTCCTCACAATGACTCGCAAAAAACATGTCAAACTCGGTGCTATATTCCATCGCCCGTTTCAATAAAGCCGCATTCGGAACGGCATCACCATCGTCAGTGAGCATCAAGATTCCCGCCTCTTTCAACCCAGCAATCGGAGCCATCTCGTGACCTTTCCGGTCGACTGTAATACAGGCCGAAGTCAGCACCGGAATCCGGCACCTTGCGCCTTGATCGAGCACCCGCTTCACCACTGTCGGCGAATCAATCGATGGCGAGGTATTCGGCATCATGACAACTCCGGTAATGCCACCGTTGATCGCAGCTTCGGTGCCATCGAGGATCGTTTCCTTCTTTTCCTGGCCCGGCTCACGAAAGTGAACGTGGGCATCGAACATCCCTGGCATGATGATCTGGCCGGAACAATCAACCACGCGTGCCCCTTTAGGAGCATCCATGACTTCAACGGCTTTGATCGTTCCGTCGGCGATCCAAACATCCGCGCGTTGCGGGGCTTCATTTTCTGTGGCGACTTCGCCGCCTTTGAGGAAGAGGTTCATGAGATTTCGTTTTCAAGACCCGGCTTGAGACCAAAAAGAACCGCCATCCGCGCCGCGATTCCGTTTTCGACTTGTTGGGAAATAAGACAGCGTTCGTAGTCAAGGACCGCATCACAAAGCTCCACGCCCCGATTGATCGGTCCGGGATGCATCACGTAGATGCCCTTGTCGCTGATCCGCTTGAGACGCTCTTCGGTGATCCCGAAGACCGAGTGATACTCGCGGTCGCTTGGGTAGAACGGCGCGTCCTGTCGCTCCTTCTGAACTCGCAAAAGATAAACCGCATCCGGTCCCCACTTCATCGCTTCCTCGTAATTCGTAAAACGGCGAAAGCGGGTCTGCGGCACCAGACTGCCAGGCCCGCAGAAAGCAACCTCAACGCCGAGTTTCTTAAGAATCGTACTCGTAGATCGCGCGACTCGGCTATGCAAAATATCACCCATGATGAGGACCTTGCGCCCCTCCATTTGGGGATGGACTTCGCGCAGCGTGAAGGCATCGAGCAAAGCCTGTGTCGGATGAGCATGGGCTCCATCTCCGGCATTGATCACTGACGCATTGGTCTGGCGCGCGATCGCCGCAGGTTGCCCCGAGAGACGATGACGTACGACAATATAGTCGGCGCGCATCGCCTGCAGGGTATCGATGGTATCACGAACCGATTCCCCCTTCGTCACCGACGAATGCGGAACATCAAAGATCGTCACGTCCGCCGAGAGCCGTTTCGCCGCAACCTCGAATGAAGAGAGCGTCCTCGTGCTTGGCTCATAGAAAAGCATCAAAACCGTTTTCCCCTTCAGCGCAGGCACTTTCTTCACCGAACGGGTAAAGAGATCCTTGAATGGCACCGCTTGATCAAGCAGATGAATGATTTCCGCGCGGTCGAGTGAGACAATATCCAGGAAATCTTTGCGGGCCATAAGTGTAGATTTTATTGAGTGATGATTCCGACCGATTCCTTACCGTCGGTCTTTTGCAAACTGACATCGACACGATCCATTCGGTCCGTTTCGAGAGACTTGCCGACAAAGCGCGGCTCAATGGGGATTTCCCGGTGACCCCGGTCAATCAGAACGGCAAGGTCCACCTTGGCCGGACGTCCGTAGTCAAAGAGAGCATCGAGCGCCGCACGGATCGTCCGTCCGGTAAAGATAACATCGTCAACGAGCACGACATGCGAGCCATCAACCGGAAAATCGATCTCGCTGCTCTGTAAAGTAGGGTTACTACTGAAATGTTCGTAGTCGTCACGGTAGAGCGAAATATCGAGCACCCCCAACCGCACCTTGGCACCCTTCTCTTTCAAAATCTCATAAACCCGTTCGGCCACTTCATCACCGCGGCTGCGAATCCCCACCAGATCCACTTCGTTCCCGTCAGCCGCGAGAAAAATCTGATCCGCCAGACGGGTAATTGCCGTCGAGATAGCTGAGGGATCTAGCGCAATATTCATTCGCTGTTGGGAGACTAGAAAGTAAGCCTAGAAATGCAAGCGACCAATGTCATTACGTCGTTGGCTACCATCAAAAGTCACTTTAGCCGCTTCGTCGTGAGCCTTCACGACGGCCTCCTCCCTAGTCTCACCGCCTGCCACAATCGCGAGAACCCGGCCGCCATTCGTGAACCAGTCATCACCGACCTTTTTGGTTCCGGCATGATAAATACGGGCCTCGCTCACTTCATCGAGTCCACTGATGACATCATCAACTCGCGATGACTCGGGGTAGCCCGCCGATGCTAGGATGCAACAAACCGACCAGCCTTCGCTGAAGGAAAGCAAGTCCGGCTTGAGATTCCCTTTCGCTCCTTCGAAGCAGAATCTAGCCAGATCTCCCGAAACGAGCGGCATCACGGCCTGGCACTCCGGGTCACCAAAGCGACAATTGTATTCGATGATCTTCGGTCCATCCGCCGTCAGCATGAGGCCGAAGTAGAGGAAGCCCTTGTAGTTGAGGCCGTCCTTCTCAAGGCCTGCCACGGTGGGAGCCACGATTTCCTCCTCAATCTTCTTCATGAGACCGGCATCAGCCAACTGACGACTCGCGACCGCACCCATCCCACCGGTATTTGGACCTTCATCCCCTTCCCCGATCCGCTTGTAGTCGCGGGCCGGCGTCAGAATAAGATATTCTGGACCACTGACAGCCGCAAAAATTGAGATCTCAGGACCAATCAGGCATTCCTCAACTAGCAAACGCCCGGGTCCAAAACGACGCTCAACCATCACCTCCTGCAAAAACTCCTCAGCCGCCACCTCATCCGGACAAACTGCCACCCCCTTGCCTGCCGCAAGCCCATCAAATTTCAGCACGGTGGGATACTTCCCCGCAATCGCCGCCCGCGCTTCTTCCACATCCGCGCACCCCGAAGCAGCACCGGTCGGAATCTCATGACGCTGCATGAATTCCTTCGCAAATTCCTTCGATGCCTCCATTTGTGCCCCTGCGAACGGTGGCCCCCAGCAAGGAATCCCCGCATTTTCACAACGATTCGCCAGCCCCTCGCCGGTCACGAGATAACTTTCCTCTCCCGCCACACAGAGATCGATGCCTGCCATCGTCATCCACGACATCAGAGAATCCAAATCATGGGCCTCCACCTTCCCCGCTCCTTCGATTTCATGAATCGCCTCACTCCCGGGAAAGCAAAACACCTCGGGCTGGCTCGCTGACTCACCGAGGGCTCGAATCAGGGCATGCTCACGTCCACCTTTTCCGACAACGCAGATTTTCACGTCGCTGGAATACAGCAATGAGCTCCCTTTGACCAAGGAAACAATAGAGATTCTCCCTTGCCATTCCACCCCCATCGCGCCCAAATCAACTCCGACATGGAAAACCCTCCTGCACTCGTTGTTCTCGCCGCCGGTATGGGCAGCCGTTACGGTGGTCTGAAACAAATGGACCCGATGGGCCCCAATGGCGAAACCGTTCTGGACTACTCGGTTTTTGACGCCATCCGCGCCGGGTTCTCCAAGGTCATTTTCGTCATCCGCGAGGACTTCGCCGAAGCCTTCCAAACCACCGTCGGGGCCAAGTTCTCCGGTAAGATCGAAGTCGCCTACGCTTACCAAAAACTCGACGACCTTCCCGCGGGCTACGCCGTTCCCGAGGGACGCCAAAAACCCTGGGGAACCTCCCACGCTATCCTCGCCGCGCGCGATGAAATCGACCGCTCCTTTGCGGTTATCAATGCCGACGACTTCTATGGTGCCGATGCCTATCAACAAGCGGCCAGCTTCCTCACCAGCAATCCGCCACAGGATGACAAGGCTCACTTCGCTCTCGTCGGTTACCAGATTGTCAACACCCTTTCCGATCATGGCGCCGTCAATCGCGGCATTTGCCAGACTGAAAACGGCCTCCTCAAAGGAGTCGAGGAAGTGATCGAAATCTCCCGCAAGGACACCGAGAAAATCGAAGGTCGCGGGCTTGATGGAAACGCCTGCCTCGTCGACGAAGAGGTAGTCGTCTCAATGAATCTCTGGGCCTTCCCTGTTTCCTTTCTCACCGAGCTCATGGACCACTTTTCCAACTTCCTCGCCGAGCACGGCACCGAGGAAAAAAGCGAGTGCTACATTCCCTCCGTCGTCGATGACCTCGTCAATCGTGACCTCGCCGACTGCCATGTCCTCGAAACGTCCTCTTCCTGGTTCGGCGTGACTTATCCAGCCGACAAACCTCACGTCGTCGAGAGCATCAAGGCCCTCATTGATTCCGGTCAATATCCCTCACCTCTGGTCTAGCCCCTCATGTCAAAATCATCTTCTTTCACCAGGATCACCCGATGGTCGGGAGGAGAAATTGAAACGCGCGATGACCTCGTTGCCGTCGAGGAACCACTCCAAGTGGTCGTCGACGGCCGGTCGCTCGCGGTTCTCATGCGCACTCCGGGCGATGACGAAGTCCTCGTGATGGGATTCCTGCTCACCGAGGGCATCATTGATAAAGCCGACCAAGTCCGTCGCATCGACCTCGAGGCCCGCGACAACCACGCCATGGTTTTCCTGATCGACGACCATCAATGCGACTGGGAGCGACTTACCCGACACCTCTTTTCCGCCTCCTCCTGTGGCCTCTGCGGAAAGGCCACCATCGACGCCATCCTTCAAAGCCACCCGCCAATTGCGAACAAGCCTGATTTTGATCCCGAAGTCATTCAAGAGGCGCCCGATATCATGCGAGCTGCTCAAGCTAACTTCGATTCCACCGGGGGCATTCACGCCTCGGGCGTCTTTTCAAAAGAAGGCACCCTTCTCGTTATTCACGAAGACGTCGGTCGCCACAACGCCCTCGACAAAGTCATCGGCGAGGGACTCCTCAAAGGGATCGATTTTTCAGAATGCTTCCTTCTCGTTTCCGGCCGCATCTCCTTCGAGCTCATGCAAAAAGCGGTTGCCGCCCGACTGCCTCTCGTCGCCGGCATCTCCGCCCCCTCGTCTCTCGCCGTCAGCTTCGCCAAAACCTCCGGCCAAAGCCTCATTGGCTTTCTTCGCCCTCCGAAGATGAATGTCTACAACTAGCGTCAAAATTAACGTTCCTCACAATCTCCACATTCGGATCAACAAAATTCCACAAAGCGTGTCCAGCCTCCCGGCACGATGAAACGACTCCTTGCTCTCTTCCTCTCACGAGCACTCCCCGCCTTCGCCTCCGAACAATCGCCACATTTTCAGGTTCACGGAAACCACCAGCTTGATTTCTTCCCCCTCAAATCATCTCACTCGGAGATCTCAATTACAGGGCCCATTGCCCAGGGTGAGCTGACGCAAACCTACACCAACGATGGCGATCAGCCCATCGGTGCCACCTACATCTTCCCAGCCTCCACCAAGGCAGCGGTTCACGGCATGACGATAAAAATCGGCGATCGCACCATCGTCGCCGAGATTCAGGAAAAACAAAAAGC
>JAPKDJ010000166.1 GCA_026421245.1 Akkermansiaceae bacterium
TGGGGAAATGGCGCGCCTTATCTCGTCGACCAATCGGGATTCACGGAATCGACTAATTTTGACCGCGTGGCTTACATCATGGAGTTGGATGGCGAATGGGTCTTCGTTTCTTACGATACTCTCGAGCAGGCGAATCGCCTTTCGACGATCGGCATCCCAACGGTTGATGTGGTCGCCGGCACACCGATCCAAACCATCCTCTCAAACATGGACGTGTCTTCCAGCATTGCCGGTATCACCGAGGGCACGGGCCTGAGCGGTGGCAATATCGAATTCTGGCCGGGTAATTTCATTCCGGACAACGTTAACAGTATCCCGAACGCCGATGACACGACCTTCGACTGGGGCGACGGTGGTGGGTCGGGCGACCTTGGCTATGGCACAATGCAGATTCATAACCACGATGCCAGCGAGGTGCTCTTTGCCTTCAACCGCTGGGGTGGCGGTGGGGGAACGACGGATATCGGGATCGGCAACAACCCCGACGGAGCTGGCAACCCGGACTACGTCTTCGCGGAGAACGCAGCCAGCTTTGCGTCACGCAACCTCTACGTCCTGGTGCGTCCTGCCCTCCTGAAGCTCCCCCAAGCGATTACCAATTCCGTCCCGGAGTCAAGAGGCTACAACCTCGTCTATCAGATGGACCTCCCTGCAGTGAATGAATTCAGCGGTGATGCCCAAACCATCGCCGAGGCCTACAACACAGATTACTCCGCTACCGTGACGCCCGGGTCCAGAGTTGCCTACGTCTTACAGTTGGATGACGAATGGGTCTGGGTCTCCTTTGATGCCGTCACCGATGATTTGTCCAAAATCGGTATTCCTCATTTCGAAGCCTGGCCGACTGCGCTGCAGCAGATCGTTACGAATATGAACGTTGTTTCAAATGCGTCGCAAATCACGGAGGGAAGCTTTGCTGAAGGCAATATTGAGTTCTGGGGCGGCAACTACGCGCCGGGCAACGCACTGGCAATCGAGAATGCCGACGATGGCACTTTCGATTTCGGCGACACTATGAATGGCGGCGGTCACGGGAGTATGCAGATTCACAATTTCATGGAAAATGAGGTTGTCTTTGCCTACAATAACTGGGGGTCGAACAACGGCGGGAGCGCCGGCGGTCTTGGTATTGGAACCAACCTTGGCGGGGAGCCAGACTATACCTTCCAAGGGAATAGCGGCAGCTACACCACCCGTAAACTCTATGTCCTGTCAGGTGAAATTGGTGATCTCATCCCATTACAGATCACCAGTGTTGAGCTCGATTCAGCGACCGACAGAGTCACCGTCACCTGGCCATCAACTGAAGGAGAAATCTTTAGCCTTTCGTGGACTGACGATTTGCAGACATTCACCGAAATCGATGATGGAATCACAGGCCGAGAAGAAAGTACTTCGTTCATAGACTTTGTGCCCGCCGGAACAAAGAAGAGATTCTATTCAGTCACGAAAGAAAACTAGAACGCCAAGGACGAGCCTCACTCTCTGACCTCTCCACGGGCACTGCGAATATTTTCGCCAGTGCCCGTTTTATGATTCCACCCCAATACATTGGCCGAAATATCTTCAAGCATTTGTCCACAATACTTTACACCACCATGAAAACACCATCCCAACTCCTCCTTCTAATTACCCTCGTCGTCAGTTCTTTCGTCTCCAAGGTAACGGCAAAGTTGATCGTCTACCCGGTGGGCGATTCCATCACATGGGGAACCACCGCTCCCGGTGGCTACCGTTCGCCACTTTACGAAAAACTAACCGCCTCAGGGTATGAAGTCGATATGGTAGGGAGTGTCAAAGATTTTGCCGATCGCGTGCTCATAGACGCGGGAGAAGAGCACCATGATGGCCACAGTGGTTGGAAAATTCTTCAGATTGACCAGCAGATCGAAGGCTGGCTCCAGCTATTCGAGGCACCTGATGTCATCCTCATTCACATCGGAACCAATGATTTTGGGAATGGGGCATCCAATACGACCGCTATCGATCAATTGGATAACCTGATGACTAAGATTGCGCAGACGACTCCAAGCTCCCACATGATCGTCACGAATTTGCTGGTGCGTGGCGGAAATGCCAACACCAACATTCAGACTGACTTCAATCCGTTTGTCGAAGAGAAGATCGCCGGACAAGTTGCCCTAGGTCGCAAGGTCTCATTTCTCGACATGCGCGCCGCCGTGCCACTTTCGGATATGCCCGATCGACTCCACCCGAATCTTGCGGGCCTCACAAAAATGGCGGACGCCTACTACGGTGCCATCCAAAAGTTAATCCCCCCTCCCGCCCCTTTCCAAATCACTTCTTTTCAAGTCCAAAACCTTGCGGATCTGAAACAGGCTTCGATCACCTGGAACTCAAAAGCAGATCGAACTTACGTCATTCAAACCGCCCAAGATGCTTCCAGGTGGAGTGACTTTCCACTCTCCGTCCCCACTGGGGGCTCGACCACTTCTCAAACCTTTACGATACCCGCAGGAAGCCGCTTCTTTCGGATCCGCGAGGGCCTGCCGTCTGATAACTTCCTAGCCGCAACGAACGTCAAATGGCTGGTCCCCAGCGATGCAACTCTGGATGACACTTGGTCTGCCATCACTTTGGCTGAGGGAGTAGGATTTATCGATGGTGATGGGCTGGCCGTGGGCTACGAAACACGGCCAGGAATATTTGATCCACTCATCCGCTCAAACGTGCTCGAAGCCATGCTTTCGACCAACCCCTCGATCTACCTTCGATACGGTTTCAACACGCATCCCAATCGCCAATACCAAACACTCACGCTCGGCATGCGCTATGACGATGGCTTCGTTGCCTATCTCAATGGAACTGAGATCGCCCGGCGCAATGCTCCCGCAGATGTCGCGTGGAATACCAAAGCGACAAAATCCCATATCGACACTCAGGCCGTTGAGTTTGAGAGCATCGACGTATCCAATTCCCTCGGATTGTTGCGACCCGGTGAAAACGTCCTAGCAATCCACGGCATGAACAATTCTCAAGGAGGGTCGGATTTTTTAATCGAACCCGTGCTTACCAGTGACTTTAAATAGAACTCGAATGTCAATGCTCCGCGAGCACTCCCGGTTCCGCCGCTTCTGTCTGGCAGAGGCACAAACTGTTTCAGCAAGGAAGAATGGTTGTAGGCCAATTCATCGGTTAGGTTGTATCCACGGAGGAAAACCTGACCGGCGGAATCTCCTGCACTGAAGTCGCACTCCCCTTTCACCCCTCTCCGATCCCCTCAACGGCGACCTCAAGCTCCTCACCTCAA